>NZ_CP026604.1:629227-943840 GCF_003063625.1 Saccharobesus litoralis
TTCTGGAGAATCTTGCCATTTTTGCAAAAGATAATAACCGGTAATTTCGTTTCCGTGAGTACCGCCGACAATGGCAACCTTATTTATAGACACTATTTAACCCTTGGTGCATTCCATAATAGACCAACCTAATTTATCAGAATAACAAATCGGTTTTTAATCACTAAATTATATATATTAGATGATGGCCTATTAGTTTCAAACTAACCTAGGGCGATTAACAGTAAAAACCTTTACCATCATAAATTGTTTTGTCACAAGATTTAGCAATTTTTCTAATTTATTCAATACTTAATTAACCAGCCCTTATTGAAACCTGAAATATGACCCGTCACTCTGCCGAGCCTACATCTCGTCACTTAAATTACATCTTACTGTTTGAACCCGACGGCAACATGATTTCAGATACCGCCAACTTAATGGCCAATATTGCAACTCATAGTCCGCATTTAACAAATAATGCTTTACCGACAAATTTACAACAATTGCTAGGCACTGAAAATTTCAAGCAGTTACAAAAAATAACCAAAAACTTTACTCATAGTGTCAACGAATTGAGCGTAGATTCCCCTACATTGGGTAAAGTTTATTTACACTTTTCCCCTAGTAACATTCACGGTAAACCGGTTGCTAGCCTACATGTAACAACCAAGCTTCAAACAGAATTTGAACATGAGTTAAGCCCGTATAGAGTCGCCGCTGATGGCACGCAACTTGGGGTTTGGGATGTCCATTTGCCCACCGCACAAGGGCGATACGAATTTATTGATTTTTTACATGATTTTTTACATAGCGAAGATTTGTACTTTTCCAGTAAATTTATTGCATTGCTCGATTTACCACGTGACGAGACAATAACTTGGCAACATATCAAGCAATTAATGTTTGAAGATGATATTGCAACATTTGATTCTTTATTAATGAATCACTTGGAATTCAAAGCCCCATTAAGTATTGAATGCCGAATAAAAAATAGAGAAGGCGTATACCAATGGTACGAAATACGCGGAGAGTCACAACGTAACCAACAAGGCTTTCCTATACGTGTGACAGGCAGTATACAAAACTGTACTTTCCACAAAGACATGATCAATTCCGTATTAGAATCTGAGCAGAGCAAACGTTTAGCCTTAGATGCGGCCAATATCGGTGTATGGACCTATCATATTAAAGATAACGCTTGGACCTGGGATAATATTTTTAATCAAATATACCAGTTTACTCCTGAGCAACAGGGTAATAACGACATTTGGAAAAACTGCATTCATCCAGATGATAAGGACAAAGTGATTCAAGCATTAGCACTCACAGCTACTGAAGGACATCCATTTCAAGTTGACTATAGGATCATCACACCTGACAAGCAAGTTCGTAATATTATCGCTCGAGGCCATGTCTCTAACAATGTATTCGGTCAAGCATGCCGAGTCGAGGGAATATGTTTTGACAATTCAACTATCACACACGCTAAAAACCAAATAAACGAAATTAAGTCCGAGTTAGAAAACAGAGTCAAACAGCGCACTAAAGAATTAGAAGCCTCTCGTGACCTTGCTGAAGCTGGCAGCCATTCAAAATCTAAATTTCTAGCCATGATGAGTCATGAAATTCGTACGCCAATGAATGGGGTTATTGGCGCTCTGGATCTAGTCGATAAATCGCAATTGAATACAGGTCAACAAGAGCTTATTTCAACCGCTAAAGAGTCCGCATTAAACCTTGTTTCTATTCTCAATGACATTCTTGATTTAAGCAAAATTGAGGCCGGGAAATTCAGTCTTGATCTAGCAGATATGTCAATTAGCGAGGTCGTAAACAGCGCTGTGGCTTTACATGCCAATTTAGCGCAAAGCAAAGGTATAAAATTTAGCATTAATGAATCACTAGACTATCACGACTTTGTTAATTCAGATCCTATTCGCTTAAGGCAAATATTGAGTAATCTATTAAGCAACGCAATAAAATTTACCGAGCCAACCTCTGAAAAGGCTGGTGAAATTAGTTTAACCATTAGTAAAGATGAACAGCAGTCGTTAGGCCCTGTGCAATACATCAAGTTTCAAGTTAAAGACAACGGTATTGGCATCAAAAAAAGTGCTCTCTCTCGATTGTTTAGTCCCTTTTCTCAAGCCGAGGATTCAACCACGCGAAAGTATGGCGGCACTGGATTAGGTTTAAGTATATGTGGGCGCTTGTCTGATTTACTCGGGGGTAATCTATCTGTAAATAGTGAGTTTGGCCAAGGCTCGACATTTACTTTGGGCGTACCTTTTTGGCCAGCCAAAACACAAGATGATTTAGTGAGTTATTGGGGGGAAGAGATCTTACTCGTAGGTAATTTTAGCGACGATCTACATTGGGTTGCGGATTACATGCAAACTAACGGCGCGTTTGTTGATAAAGCCAGTATTGCCTCGCTTGTTACAGAACAAGGCAAGCAACAGCTAAACGACGCTAACCATATTGTGGTGTCAGGGTTAACACTGAGCCAAACTGAAATTGAAAAATTATTGAAGTTAATCGCCCCCCAATATTATTCAAAAATAACCCTTTGGACGTCTCAGCAAAACCTTGCTTGGTTTCACCTGAATGCCAAGGAGCTAGCCTGCATCCAGTCTACACCGATCACCAGCTACAAAGTCAAACAATTAACTAAAAATGATGACGTCGATCTAAGTCAATGCGAAGTTACAACACCAACATCAGATACCGCTAACCAGTCTGCCCAGATGCAAACCATTAACAAACGTATTAACGAAGGCATACATAATGAATCGGACATTCTTGTGGTTGAAGACAATCCGATGAACCAAAAGCTATTACTACTACAACTTGAACAATTAGGCTATCACGCCGATGTTGCTGCGAATGGTTATGAAGGATTAAACATGTACAAACAACATGGCTACACATTAGTGATCACGGATTGCCATATGCCAGAAATGGACGGATATGACTTAGCTTCATCCATTCGTCAGTTAGAACGAACCAGCCAAAAACATATTCCCATTGTCGCCTTAACTGGGGCGGCCATGACGGGCGATAAAGAAAAGTGTATATCTGCGGGTATGGATGATTACTTATCTAAGCCCATTCAAACGCGGCAATTAAAACAAGCCATTGAAAAGTGGCTCAACACTCAGCATTAGCCATTAAAAATTTTCACAAACAACAAGTAAGGAAAAATATGTTTAAATTAATAGCCATTTTAGCCACTTGCTCCCTGCTACTCGCTTGCGGAGGGCCAACTCCCGTGGCCAAATCTGACTGCGACAAAGTTATTCAGCACGTTAAATCCGTTTTGAAAGACAAAGCACCTAGCCATAGTGAACTAACCGCACAATGTAAAAGTGCAACAGACGAACAAAGAGGTTGTGTAATGGCGGCTGACAAACCAATGAAAGTATTGCAGTGTCTGTAAATGTTAATTCATTGAACCAAAAGCGATAAGGCTAAGCGTTGTCATATTTTTAACACTTAGCCTTTTTAACCAACCCGAAATACTATTTTTTGAGTACCGCAGCTTTAAGCACTAGAGCTTATTCAGGCAGTTGTAGCAGCTTAGTCACCGCATTTTTTATACGTGTAACGGCTTGTTCTAATTGACTACGGGGACAACCAAAATTGATACGCGCAAATAGCGGTTCACCAAAATCTCTGCCAGGTGAAGGGCCGACACCTGCGTCTTCCCAAAACTTTTGTACATTATCGATACCCAGCTCAGAACAATCAATCCAAGCTAAAAAGGTTGCGTCCGATTTGACCATCTTCAGGCCTTTAATCGCATTAATTTCCTTGTATAAATAATCTTGGTTGCCACGCAAATAATCAAGTAAGGCTTCATGCCAAGCATGACCTTTTTCAAAGGCGGCTTCAGTGGCAACTAAGCCTAATATTTGCGCCCAAGGCACAATTCCCATCGCGGCGTTTCTGAATGCGTTACGCAGTTTAACGTTAGGAATGACTGAAAAAGACACACCCAGGCCGGCAATATTAAAGGTTTTGCTGGCGGCCATTAAACTGAACGAATTATCTTCGGCGCCTTTAATGGTGGGCATAGGAATATGTTGAGCATCTTTATTCAGTACTAAATCACAATGGATCTCATCCGAACAAATAATCACGTTATGCTTAGCACAAATATCGGCAATCGCTTGTAACTCAGCTTGAGTTAAAACAGAACCACAAGGATTCATTGGGTTACAAAACAGGAAAAGTTTAGTCTTAGGATCAGCAGCTAAATTGTCTAATGCAGCAAGGTCTAATTCGTAGCGCCCTTCGAGCAATATGCTAGGCACCTTAACCAATTCACATTGGTTTAGTTCAGGGGCCTTTAACATAGGTGGGTAATTAGGCGTTTGAACTAAAATTTTATCGCCGGCTTGGCAAAATGCTTTAGCCGCGACGTTAAAAGCGGGAACAACACCTGGGTTCCAAACTAACCACTCTGGTTTAATTTGCCAATCATGCTGTTTAGCAATCCAATCTACCGTCACTTGATTAAGCGAATCATAAGGTAAGGTGTAACCCAAGGGGCCATGCTGAGTGCGCTCACAAATCGCATCCAACACTTCTTGTGGTGGTGAAAACTCGGTATCTGCGACCCACATAGGCAAAATATCTGTGCCTTGGTATTTATTCCATTTAAATGAATGAGTAGGTTTGCGATCTATGACTCGATCAAAATCAAATGACATGCGTTGTCCAAACTAAAAGCTAACTTGTGTGCATTGTCTAATGAGTTAAACCGTTTGGCAAATGTGTTTTACGTTAAGCCAATTATTTTTCGAAGGTGGTATAGGTTTCAGTTGCTAACTTATGCAGTTCAGCGCTAAATTCGTAAAAACTGACTTCGTAATTGGCGTTCCCCCCATTCATAACTCCCAACGTGCTATCCTATATCCATCTACATTAATCGAAGCGATTAATTTATTAGAAATGAAATTTTTCATCATAGGTTTACCCCGCACAGCGACCACTAGTGTTTGTGTAGCAGCACTGGAATTGGGCTATAAAACGGCACACACGGCTTACACACAACAAGCGCTTGAACAGGCAAGTGTTATTGCCGACACCCCAGTGTTTGGCCAATACCCTTTGCTAGATCAAGCCTTTAGCAACAGCCGCTTTATTTATTTGCAACGCAAGCTAGAGAGTTGGCTACCGTCAATTCAACAATTACTCATTCGCATGCATGATAATGTGATCAATAATCGTGGCGGCTTTAATCCGCACATAAAGCAAAACTTTAAACAGGTGTTTTCCCCCTTTACCCTAGCTAACATTCAAAATGAAGATTTTTTGGCTACTTGCTATACCAAACATCAACAAGCGGTCAAAAGCTATTTTTCAGCTCGGCCTAATGATCTATTAACTATTGATGTTACAGAAAAAGATAGCTATCAAGCTTTTTGTCAATTTATCCTAGCCAAACCAACCAAAGATCAGCTAATACAAGGATTTAAGCCGATTAACATGGCAGGAAAAGTCACTGCTTGGAATCAAATCAAACACCCATTAAAAATAGCGTCAACTGACCAAGGTAAATGCACCCTGCCCTTTCCGCTAGCAATCGATAACCGCAATATCGTATAATCGCGCTGATTATAAAATTGTTTTTGTTAAGAGTTTCCTTTCAATGTTCGAACTTAAATACCATACACCGTTTGCATGGACCGAAGCTGTTTTAGCTGATTTTGACGCATTTTTACAAGACCATGCAGCTGCCGAAAAAAAGGCATCGGGTATGGCGATGTCCATGTTGTCGCACTACCCTGATCGCAAAAAATTAGTGCGCGCCATGACAGATCTAGCCCTAGAAGAACTGATCCACTTTAAACAAGTACTCAAGCTACTTGAAGCACGTGATGTCACTCTCGGTGATGACAAAGCTGACAGTTACATCAAACAAATTCGCAAACTATTTCGCCAAGGCAGTGATGTATTTTTGTTAGATAGATTGTTAGTGGCTGGTGTCATTGAAGCGCGCGGCCATGAACGTTTTTCATTGGTCGCCGAAGCTTTGCCACAAGGAAAGGATAAAGACTTCTACGTCGCCATTGCAAAATCAGAAGAAAAGCACAAAAACTTGTTTGTTGAATTAGCCCTAGAATACTTCGAAGAAAGTATGGTTTATGAACGCTTAGACGAAATCTTAGAAGCCGAAGCTAAAATTTGTGCCGACTTACCTTATCGCGCGGCGTTACACTAAGATCATCCCTAAATTCTTGACTAAGTTCTTAATAAGCACTTACTCAGTTAAACACTAATTTTGTTTTCTAGTCAAAGCGATCAGGTTTTAGGGGAAGCCGTCAAGCTTCGAGACCCCATGAGCATATGCTCTACTATGTGATTGGGGCGAGTAAGCGCTGACAATGAACCATAAGACCTGAGCGAGAAGACTATCATTAGGGTAATCACCCGCTTATGTATCAACTGCGACCATATCAACAAGATGCAGTAGACGCCACTCTAAATCACTTTCGGCAAAGCGATGACTCAGCGGTTATCGTATTGCCGACTGGCGCAGGGAAAAGTTTAGTCATTGCCGAGCTGGCAAGCCTAGCGAAAAGAAAAATACTGGTACTCACCCATGTTAAAGAGCTAGTTGAACAAAACCATGCTAAATACCAAAGTTACGGTTTACAAGCTGGTATATTTTCGGCGGGTTTAAAACAAAAAAATCTCACGCATCAGGTGACTTTCGCCAGTATTCAATCTTTAGCGCGAAATATTGCGCAGCTCAATTATCAATTTAGTTTAGTGATTATCGATGAGTGTCATCGTATTGGTTTAAAGCAAGATAAAGACAAAGGCGTCAATCAGTACCAACAAGTTATTAAGCATATTCAATCTCTGAACCCAAAACTAAAAATTCTGGGTTTAACCGCCACGCCCTATCGATTAGATACAGGCTGGATCTATCAACACCACTATTACGGCTTTGTTAGACGAGAAGAACAAGCGCAATTCGTAAAATGTATTTTTGAATTGCCGTTAAGGTATATGATCAAACACCAATACCTAACCCCACCTAAACTGATTAATCTCGCAACTAACAATTACGATTTCTCATCACTTGTGCCACAAGCCAATGGTGAATATCAAACTCAAGCTGTCAATGAATTACTTGCTAAATACCCAAGAGTCACCAAAGCCATTTGCGAACACATTGTTGAATTAAGTCAGGCAAGGCAAGGCGTTATGATATTTGCCGCGAGTGTTGCTCATGCCCAAGAAATAAAAGGCTATATCGACTCATTTTCACAACAAATCAGTCAGTTAGTGACCGGCGATACCGATAACAGCCAACGCGAAAAAATCATACAGGCATTTAAAGCCAAACAAATTAAATACCTGATCAATGTATCTGTGTTAACGACGGGCTTTGATGCGCCGCATGTCGATGTCATTGCCATACTACGCCCAACTCAATCTATTAGTTTATACCAACAAATAGTGGGGCGCGGGCTGCGCCTCGCAGACGGTAAACAAGATTGTCTGGTCCTTGACTATGCGGGTAATGAGTTTGATTTATTTCAACCCGAAGTCGGTAGCCCTAAACCAAACTCTGCTAGCGTGCCGGTTATGGTACCTTGTCCGGTATGCAACTTTGCTAACACCTTTTGGGGCAAAGTAGATAGCGATGGTGACTTAGTCGAGCACTATGGTCGACGTTGCCAAGGACTGGTTGATATTGCAGCCAATAAATCAGATAACCCACCCAAACTAAAGCCCGACAACAAACAACAATGTCAATTTCGTTTTGTATTTAAACAATGTCCCGATTGCATGGCCGAAAACGACATTGCGGCGCGCACTTGCCACCACTGTCAAAAAGTATTGGTTGACCCAGATGAACTCATCAAAAAAGCGCTCAAACTTAAAGATTTAACTGTGATCCGCTGTAGCGGTATGACACTAGAAGCCGAACAGTCAAAACTTAAAATTCGCTACTTTGATGAAGACGGTTTAGAAATAAACGAAACTTTTAATTTTGATTACCCAAAAGCCAAGCAAGAGTTTAACCGTTTATTTGGCCGGCGCTTTAAACAAACTACCCAGCCAACACTTTTTGACAAGGTGCAAGAAATCGTTAAACAAGCCGCTCATTTTACACACCCAGATTTTGTTATTGCTAAGCGCGAAAAACACTATTGGCAAATCAAACAACGTGTGTTTGACTATCAAGGAAATTTTCGGAAAGCAAATCAAATGTAAAACGGTCTATTTGATCGGGTTTAAAAACATCAACGTAAACCCTACAACCACATTAGCCTTTTGAGTAAACAAATGAAATTAATATCCAAAGCAATCACCATATTGAGCCTAACGCTGGCGATAAGCCCATTTAGTTTTGCAACTGAACAATGCAATAACATTTTAGATTTCGAAGCTAAAAAATTACGTTCTAGCCAAACAGTTAACTTTTGTGAGCAATATAAAAATAAAGTTTTACTTGTAGTTAACACGGCGAGTGAATGTGGTTTTACCCCGCAATTTAAAGAACTCGAAGCCATGTACAAAAAATACAAAGACCAAGGCCTTGAGATCGTAGGGTTTCCATCAGATAGCTTTTTCCAAGAACATGATGACGAAAAAGAAACCGCAGACGTTTGCTACATTAATTACGGGGTGACTTTTACCATGCTTAGCCCATCAAAAGTTCGCGGTAGCGACGCCAACGCCTTTTATAAACAACTCGAAGCGCAAGCCGATCGCTCAGTAAAATGGAACTTTTTCAAATACCTTATCGATAAAAACGGAAAAGTAGTCGATTCATGGAACTCACGTGAAAAACCACTTGGCGGCGAATTGGAAAAAGCCGTTGTCGCACAGTTGGCCAAATAGCTTTCACCCATTCACCGACTAGTCAACAAACCCATGCCCCTTAATAGCAAACGAATAAGTGAAAGGGGCTGGTTCTAAAGCATTGACTCTGCTAATTACCAAGCCAAGACAGTTCAAATATTAAGGGCCTATGATCAGGCCCTGTCATATCAAAAACACTGGGATGAAAACAGGTTGAGTTTTGTTCATCAACCACTCGCTCTAAATCAATAAAATTAACCACTGTGTCATAACCAGCAATAACCCAATCTAAGATATTGCCACTTTTTTGAGTTGCATCTGTCCAAAATGATAAAGTTTGGCTGTGAGCAGGAAGCGTTAAAGCTCCCGCATTACCATAATGCCAATTTAAATCGCCAGATATAGTCCATTTACCATTACTAACCGTGTTCAACCAAGATGCAGCTTCTTCTAGTTGGCTTTCTGTTAACTTAGTTTGCCCCGACTTAAAATGAGATAACAAACAGTAGCAACCATCAGAACAAAATATGGCCATGTCTCTGTTCAACCCTTTTAACGTATAATGCAAAACTTCTACATTTAATGCCTTGCGCCATAAAAACACAAAAGCATTACTATGGCCGCCAGCAATATAATCCACTTGGTACGAGTCACCATAAACCGACTTCAGAAAATCAACATAGTCATCAATTCTGGCTGAATGTACTTCACATAAGAACACGATATCGATATTCAAACTCGTACAACAAATATCAACAAAATGACTCACCTTACTTTGTTTATCAATTGAAGACGACTGGCCATTTTTCTCAATATTCCAAGAAGCCACCGTCATGCTTCTATTGGGCTTCTGTTGGTATAAATTTAAAGGGTTACTTGGCATAGCATCTATTCCTGAAATAAGCAGAACAGATAGCCTATAAATACTGACCAATTAAAACTCTGGATTTACTCTAAATTAATCGGGACTTTTCAGGAAATACGCACCTCAATTAACCATGAAGTGCGTTGAAATGTATAAAGAGGGTTTATAAAAAAATATAGCATTACCTTCACGGCGTTGTCTTACATTAATAACTAAGCTCTACACCATAAAATACTCCTTAAAACTTTAAGGTAAAATTTGCCCTCTAATTTCACCACCAGCGTGTGTAGCCGTGTGCACATTCACGTAATGCCCCTCTGCTAGTAAAGTATCAAGAATGGCTTGTTCAAGTTGAGTGTTTTCTGGCGCCATAAAATTATTCATATCACCACTATCTTGCTCTAATGCAATAACAACATCACCATTTACACCCAATAGGCCTTGATGAATATGCGCCGCTGTAATATCAGTTAACCCAGAAGTGACGACTTTCAACTCGAGCATATTGTTATTTTGATTAATGAGTCCATAACCACTACCCATAGCCGATGTAGTGACTGCCGGCACTTGTTGACTTCCTTCTAGTGGAAAAGTCAGTAATTTGAAATTAGAAGTTAAAATTTGACCTCTAATTTCACCACTAGCGTTAGCTGGCGTATGAACATTAATGTAATGGCCGCCTGAAACCAATTCAGTAAAAATTTCAGCAGTTAACATTGTACCTGTCGGAGCCATCCAAACATTCGCGTCATTGGTATCTTGCTCTAACCCGGCGAGCACCCCGCCATTATTACCCACACGGCCGGTATGAATATGCGCAGCGGTTGCATCAGCAACACCACTGGTCACTACTTTTAATTCAAGGGCATAATCATCTGTGTTAACTAGTGCATAACCATCCCCTTTTGCCGAAGTTGTGACAGCTGGCACTTCTTGTTCACCATCTAACTTAAATGTGACTAACGCCATATTATCAGTGATGATTTGGCCTCTTAACTCACCAGATGGCACACTGGTACTGTGCAAATTGACGTAGTGCCCACCCGACATTAACTCCGTTGCAGTGCTTACATCCAGCACAGCGTTGTCTGGTGTCATCCATTCTGTCACATTTTCCCCTTGAACCAATGCAATGACCACGTCACCGTTAGCCCCAATACGGCCAGCGTGGATATGTGCTGCACTGGCATCATCAACCCCCATCGCTTTTACTTTTAAATCAAGTTCTCTTGAGGTCATATTATACGTTGCATAACCATAACCCATGCCATCTGTATCTACTGCTGGTACTTCTTGTGTACCCGTTAAATTAAACGTCATTAACTTAACATCATCTGTTAGTACCTGCCCTCTTACTTCACCATTCGGATACTCTGTCGTGTGAACATTAATGTACCAACCACCATCTAGCATTTCGCTAATGGCTGTTTGCTCAAGATTAGTTGCCTCAATTTGATAAATGCCTGCGGTATCACTAGCTTCAAACATAAAAGCAACCGCCCCGTTTTCACCTACATACCCCTGATGTATATGAGCAGCACTGAAATCATCAATTTCACTTACATCAAGTTTTGCTCTGAATTGCATAAGGTTTTCATCATATTCGATGGTAGCACTAGCTTTGCTCATCGAATCTACAGCCGGCACTTGTTGAGATGAAGCTAAATCAACCGATAGAGTTAAGCTAGGCATAAATGTTATCGGGTCTGAATTGTCATCATCACTAGAATCAGATGAACAGGCAGATAAAGCGACAACCAGCAATGGTGTATATAAAAGTTTCATAATTTCTTCCTTTGAGTTAATACTTACAACCCAATATTGAGTTAATAAGTTAAGTATTGTGCGCCTGAAAACTCATCAAACACGGCAAGTAGTACGCCCTCTAAAAAACTAAGATCAAAATAAAATCTCATTTCGAATTGTGTTGGAAGAAACTGAGAGTTAGCTCACAAAGATACTTTTTAAATTGCAATTGGCGAGATGAATCGAGCAAGGTGGAAAATATTTAGAAGAACAAAGGTCGTGGGACACAGAAAAGTCTAAAGACGTACTTAGGGCAACACTTTTCGCTTTAACTCACAGGTCACGGTTTGTAATTTGCAATTTGCAAAAATTCGCTTTTCAAAATACAAACACGACTCGGTTCACTCTGCAACAAAAAAGCATAAGCAATTGATTAATATACAATTTAATTAATGGCATAGTTATTGAACTCTCAAGTGTAAATCCATCTTTATTTACAACTGGGTGTTACACTATGCAAAGAAACTTTACTCAATCTGCTACCGCCCTGCTTGCTTTGTCATTTAGCTATACGACAACGCTGCAAGCTACACCATTTGAAGACTGTCCAACTCAAGCTTTTTTAGTACAAAAACCATCGACTATTCCCAAAACGTTTGGCGTGGATCTCGCTACCGGATCGACCTCTGAGCTCAACAGCAATATGGGAACGCGCGCCTCATATAATGGCGTAGGGTTTAGCGATCACGACGATTACATCTATGGTTGGGATCATGCAAGCAGTACCATTGCCCAAGTTGGCAAGGACTATCAAATCAAAGCCATTCAGGTTAGCAAAGACAGTCTATCGGCTAAAGCCGGCAATTTTGTCGCTGGCGATGTGGCTCTTAGCGCTAACATTTGGTTTGGCTACAAACGCGGCAAAGGTTTGTTTAAAGTCTATCTCGACGGCGAACAAGCTTATCAAATGCAATATGTGGTTGGCAGTGCCGAACACGCAGCGGTTAATTTAACTGATTTGGCATTTCACCCCACAGACGGATTTATCTATGCCGTGACTAACGGTGAGAGCAGTGAATTAGTACGAATTGACCCAGCAACTGGCGAACAAAACCTTTTAGGGCAAGTTTACCAAGGTAGCAAAGCCACTTTTGGCGCCCAATTTTTCGACGTTAATGGCATGCTTTATGTCAGTAATAATGCCAACGGCTATGTTTATAAAATTAATGTCGACGAGCCACAGCCAGTTGAAGACGTATTTGCTTATGGTCCAATCTCATCGTCGAATGACGGCGCTCGTTGTGCCAATGCGCCAATTCCTGTTGGCGACAATATCGACTTTGGAGATGCTCCCGCCAGCTACGGTTCTCGCTTTGGCGACAACGGTGCGCGTCATGACATCAGCAGCGACTTAAAACTGGGCAGCTCAGCTGACAGCGAAAGCGATGCTAACAGTGGAACAGACAAGGATGACGGCGTGCAGTTTCCAACGGGTTTCGAGTCAGGCCTAGACACTGTGGTATCGGTAGACGTCAGCGGTTTAAACACTCAACCCGCTTACTTAAATGCTTGGGTTGACTGGGACAGAGACGGTACTTTTGAAACTGATGAGCAAGCAATAGTCGATCATCAAGTGACAGAGCAAAACCAAATCAATATACAAGTGCCTACATGGGCAGAAGAAGGCGAAACTTGGTCGCGCTTCCGATTAAGTAGCCAATCCGGCATTGGTCCAACGGGCGGTGTGAGTGACGGTGAAGTGGAAGATTATGCAGTAACCGTTACACAAACCGGTGTCACCATTAATTACTACCCTAGCTCGTCTACCTATACCACCCTAGCCTACGAAGATTTATATCCAACACTGGGCGATTACGACATGAATGACGTGGTTATGCAGTTGCGTATAGCTGAGTATGTCAAACAAGGCCAAGTTATTCGAATTAAGCTTGATGCCAAGCTAGCCGCTTTAGGTGCAAGCTACCACAATGGTTTTGCAGTCAATTTACCTGGGATCCGTAGTCAAGATATTCAACAAAGTGCTATCAGCATGCTTCTTGATGGTGTTCAGCAAACAACTCCAGTTTTAGAGGCCAATATGACCGAGGCTGTGATTTTAATCTCGAATGATTTAAAACAAACAGTCACAACACCAACCCCCTGTCATTACTATCGAACACAAAACAACTGTGTATATCAAGCGATGCCACAGTGGCAAATCGATATCCCTTTTGTTAACCCTATAGCAGAATCGCAAATGCCAGCGTTTCCTTATGATCCGTTCATTTTTGCAACCCCAGGGACTTATCATGGCGATGACGCGGTTGCCTTACTCGGTTCAGCACCAGGCCGCCGATTAGAGATCCACCTTAAAAATTCACCACCAACCTCAGCCTTTGACAGCGGGTTCTTTGGATTTGCCGATGATAAAACGTCACAAGCAGAGCAAAGCTATTTTGTTTCAGATAATGGCATGAGTTGGGCGTTAGAAATTCCAATTGATTGGCAACACCCAAAAGCTGGTGTGCGCCTAGACCAAGCCTATCCGCAATTTATTAATTTCGCAAAAGACAAAAGTGGTGTAACCAATCCAACTTGGTACATGCATAAAACAGCCAACCAGACATTCAGTGAACAGGAGTAATCGCCATGTATAAATCAAACCTGAAATCTATCTATTTGTTATCACTTGCCGGCCTGTTCAACTTAGCTGCCTGCGGTGGTGGCGGGGGCGATACTGCTAGTAATGACGCGAGTGACAGTAGTAAACAGCTCCAAAGCTCGCAAGCCGCTAGTACGAACACTACCTCGCCTGAAACAACACAAACGAGTACAACGCAAACGAGCACAACCCAAACGCAGCTTGCGACGCCTAGCAAAATTGACCAAGTGCCTGAAAAAAAATTAGAGACAATCGAAGATATTAATATTGAAGCAAAGCATAGCTTATCTTCAACGTTTAACTTAGATATTGAGATTAAATTAAAAGAGGTGCAAAGAGCCTACTTTTCGCTGTGCGACGACTATCGCACAAAAGGTGACAGCTATGTGGTCAACTATGATTCTTGCTTATATCGAGCACCGATTCAAAATGGCCAATTGCAAAAACGTTTAATGGTTGCCAACCATAACACCCAGCTAATTGGTGCCATCTGGTTTTATGATGGTAGCCAGCCCAAGTATCAAGTTTGGCAAAAGCAAAACAACCCTAGCGCCAACTTTACATTTTATTGATTCGCTAACCCACTTATCACCTACAGCCATTGCTCTGAGTTTGGAAGAAAGTGTAAAACAAATTCTTTTACCCTTTTACCCCTTTACCAAAGAGCAATGGCATAGTTCCTTCGTACTAGGCCTCCTGCCTAAAAACTCGCCGCTATCGCATCCATGCTAACGTTAAATACCAGCACCCTTTTCTCTTGATCATAAGTTTCAGAAGCGCTTTTTTAGGTCAATAGGTTGAAATTTTAACACCGTAGGTTATAAAAATACCCTCCGTCAGAGCGCATGCGGGGATCTAGCGACATTTTTGGATAAACATAGTCTAATTTAAGCAAAAATCACTGGGTTCCTTCGCAGGAAAAACGGTACTTTTATAACCACTAAATACTACTTAATAACCCGCATTTCTCTTCGACTTTTGGTGAGCTTAATTTAATTAATATTTGTGTAAAAGAGACAGGCCTATATCCTATAGGCATAGCAAAAACGAAGTAATTTGCAATAAGAAGACGCTTAAAACAAATTACGCTGAGTAGATACCCACAAAATTACCTTTATACATTTTCGAGACAATAGCTATGCAAGATAACGAAGAACTCAATGAACTGATTGCTGGATCTGAATTTTTGATGGAAGGGCTGGATAAAGGCTTTTGGCGTTTAATTAAGTTAATCGAGCCAGAAATCTGGACCAATATACCTGGTAGTACCTCAGAGTATGCTTGGGTAGTTGCAATTATGGGCAATTACTGTATCAGTTATGATGATGTTACTAATCATTTTTTTATTGCCAGCTATAGCTTACATGGTGAGCTCAGCACAAAATTACAATACCAACATGAATTGCATTATTTAATACCGCAAATTCTGAATTCACGATATGTGATCAACTAAAAACCTAACTAAAATATTAAACTGTTGAATTGAAAAGCATTCGCCAATTTATAGGGGCAATTTTACAGTGACAAGTCATGTGCTGGCCGAAATAAATTCGGCCTTTAAATTATTCTGAGGTTCTGTTTTTTAATCTTGGACGCTTTTCTATATAGATTATTAATAACCAAAAGATAAACAGTCGGCATCCTTGCATAGTGTTATTTTTAATATTCAATACGCTCTAATGCACAAACACATTAAAAAAGTAATCCCAGTCTTTTTGATATTGTTTTAATTTTCCAATAGTCACTAAATTAAGTTCGGTATCTTTGGTTAATAGCACAGCGCCTTGCTGACTTTTTAAATCGCGCGATAAGGTCATGCCTTCTTCCAGTAACTCAACGGTTAAACAGGTATCGGTATGGTATTCATCAAAGTCCAATAACAAGTCCAGTAATTCTATGTAAGTCGCCAAGGCGGTAGGATCATAATTTTTCGCTTGTGCTTGAATAGCCGCTATGGCTTGGTGTCTAGGAACAGGTGTACCTAAACTGCGGCCAATAATAAACTTGTCAAAGTCATTAACGACGGCCAAAATTCTTGCTGCCATTGGGATTTGCTCTCCCACCAAATGCTCAGGAAATCCACTACCGTCATAATGTTCATATTGATGCTTAACAGCCAAGGAGATCGGCCGTAAGTGCGGCACTTTTTTTAAAATCTCAGCTCCTTTCAATGCATGCATGCGGCTTTTTGTCCGTTGAGCTTTATCCATTTGATCTTCGGTTTGCTTGATCAACTCATCATCCAAAGTCACTTTGCCAATTTCATGCATTAGTCCAGCTAAGTAACAATGGGTAACGGTATGTCTATCCAACCCTAGCTTTTCTGCAAGTAAACGACAATGCGAAGCGACGCGTTTAATGTGACCGGCGTGCTCTTCAGTTACCTCTTCCACGATAAGATTGATCATCTCAATAATATCTTGAAACAACAGGCGTTGTTGGCGCTGCGCCTTTTTTAAGCTTTGCGCATATTTTTGAAGTTTAGCCGTACGATCAGCGACTTTTTTTTCTAGTAATCGGTTTTGCGCTTCAAGCTCGTTGTTTTTTAATTTCACTTCTTCTTGCAATTGGCCCACTGACCGTTTTAATTGGTATTGTTCAACCGCTTGTTCCACCAAATTTTTCAGCTCAACATTTAGCCAAGGTTTAGACACATAATTGGTAATTTTCCCTTGGTTAATCGCTCGAGTCGTATCGTCAACGTCAGAAAAACCGGTTAATAACAAACGGGGAATATCAGGTTTCATCGAATAAGCACTGGCGAGAAATTCGGCTCCTGACATGATGGGCATTTTCATATCAGAAATAATGGCAGCAAATTCATCTTTGGCCAGAGCTTCAAGCGCTTGGCGCGCATCTAAAAAGCAACTAACGTCATACTGACGACGAAACAAGCGCTTTAATGCATCCAAAATGGGTTGTTCATCGTCCACAATCATAATTTTGTTTTTGGCTATCACCTGGGGTTTTAACGCAACATTCATCTAATTACCTCGCTGTATTTGCAAATTGCAAAGCGGTTATTGCAATTTGATCAATATGCTTTAAACATCGCAAATATTGCGCCAGTTTGTGGTTTTCAGCTCAAATACAAGGGTAAAAAATTAGCGAAAGATCCAATCTGTCAACACTGCATATCCGCGCTTTTCTTAAAAATAAAAAGGCGATAAAAATCAAAACCTTGCTATAGTTATAAACAGTAAAACGCAATCGTTATAGATAGAGGGTAAGCCATGAAAGGTTTGGTATTTAATATGTTACAAGAGTATGTTGAGCAGAATGTTGGCTACGAAGCATGGGATAAAGCCATCAATAGTTGTGATTTACCCTCGCAAGGCATTTATATCTCTTCAGAAAGCTATAACGACAGTGAAATATTCAGCTTAGTCGGACACTTATCCGAAGCATTGGCTACCCCTGCAGCTGATTTAGTGCGTAGCTTTGGCCAATTTTTATTTTTTCATTTATTGCCATTAGCCCCGCAAGCAGCAAAAGAGGCTAAAGACTTAAAATCGTTTTTAGTTATGGTAGAAAATATTATTCACGTTGAAGTACTTAAATTGTATCAAGATGCCAATTTACCCTCGTTCGATTATTCATCAAAAAATAGCCAACACATGACCATGGTTTATCGTTCGCCACGTAAGCTTTGCCATCTATCCGAGGGGCTTATTCTTTCGGCCGCAGAACACTTTAAACAAAAAATTAATCTTCACCAAAGCCAGTGTATGCATAGTGGTGCGGAAGCTTGCCATATAGAAATAGAATTTTTATAGTCTTCTCGCTCAGGCCTTATGGTTTATTGTCTGCGCTTACTCACCCCAATCACATAATAGAGCATATGCTCATGGGGTTTCGAAGCTTGCCTACATGGATGTAGGTAAGGAGCGTGAGCAAGGATGCGGTAGCTTTGACGGCTGCCCCTAAAACCTGATCGCTTTGACTATATAAAAAGCGAAATATCGACGTTAACGGAATGATTTATGTCTGATCAACCAAACGAAAAGATCACCGCGCTGGAAAATATTCTTAAGCGCGAACGAGCTGCCCGCAAACAAATAGAACAAAAACTAGAAGAATACTCACGCCAAGCCTATTTCACTAATCAAGAGTTGGAAAATAAAACCAGCCAGACTTTAGCTAAACAAACCCAGCTAGAGTTTTTAACCGGTATTTCTGCCGAAACGTGGAAACAAGACAGTATTGACGCCATCATTCAAAATTACTTAGAGCGCAGCGCAACCTTCCTGCAATATCCGGTCAGTGTATTTTTTCATTTGGGGGCAAATTACAAACTACAAAATATAAAAATAATCGACAAACAAGGCACAAGTAATGCAACGCTAATCAGTGAATTATTTGCTAACCTCGACTGCTTACGCTTAAGTTTAGAACTAGAGCATTCCCGCGAGAGCCAACTTTTACCATTAAACGAATACTTAGATAGCCGGCGCTATCGCTTACCATTTTCGTTTGCTTACTTTGTTCCCCTATATTACCTGAAACAAGACCAGCAAAACGTATTAGGAATAACTTGTTTCTTGTATGCCAATGACGAGCAAATAGATATAGATAAACTGCAAACCATAGAATCAAGCCGCTCAACGCTTACAATGGCACTAGAAAGAAAGCGAGCTGAACAAGCCTTGCAAAGGCAACTAAAACAGTTGCAAGACACCAATAAAACCCTAGAACAAACTCAGCAACAACTAATTGAAACCGAAAAACTGGCTTCTTTAGGATTATTGTCGGCTGGGGTCGCTCATGAAATTAACAACCCTGTTGGCTATGTAACAAGTAATTTGCAAACCATGGCGGAATACGTCGAGCTATTTCAAGATATATTTGCGCCTTTAGAAAATGAAACGACACCTGACTTTGCAAAATTATTAGCTAAATGGCAAGAAGAAGACGGCTCATTTTTATTAGAAGACAGCAAAGAAATACTCACCACCTGCCTTGGCGGCCTCGATCGTATTAAAGAAATTGTCGCTGCTCTGCGGGCATTCTCGCGTATGGACAACCACGAGCTAGAGCCAACCGATATTAATCAAGTACTGACACACGCATTAAAAATGGTACAAAATGAACTTAAGTATGATTATCAAATCATTACCGAATTTAATGCTGAAAAACTAATATTAGGCAGCGAAAGCCAACTACAACAAGTGTTTATCAACTTATTTATTAATGCTAAACACGCAATGCCGGACGGGGGCAAATTAACAATTAAAACCTACCAACAAGGCGGTCGCATTAAAGTCAGTATTAAAGATGAAGGATGCGGAATTAGTGAAGAAAACCAAAAGCACATATTCACCCCGTTCTTCACAACTAAACCTCAAGGTCAAGGCACAGGTTTAGGCTTGTCTATCTCTTACTCAATTTTGCAACAACACCACGCTAAAGTTGAGATCAATAGTGAAATTGATGTTGGGACTGAGTTCATTCTGGCATTTTTTGTGTTTGAATAACCAATACAAGCTTTTTACTAAATAATTAACTAAAACGCGAAATCCGCTTATTGCTATTTTACTCATTAGCAATTTGCTAATGGCATTGTTGCATTTATTTGCATTTCGCAAACTCTATTCCCACATTCCATTTCCCACCCTGCTAAAAAACATATAACTTACTGTTTTTATTGAATTTAAATCATTTGGCACTTTATTCGCTATATCTGCTGTGTAACCAAGAATAATCGGATTGCCGACAATTAAAGAGGTGAAAATTATGTGTGGTATTTATGCAGCAGTAAGCACAACGTCAATCGTTAATGAGCTAATTTCAGGCTTAGACAATTTATCGTACCGCGGTTATGACTCAGCCGGTATCGCCGTCTATGATGGCGAACAAATTTCCCGCCGACGTGCACAAGGTAAATTATCTGAATTAGCGAGTTTACTATGCCGCGCCCCCGTTAGCGGTGCAATTGGTATTGCTCATACTCGTTGGGCAACGCACGGCTTACCTAACGAAACCAATGCTCATCCACACATGACAGCCAAAGTCGCAGTTGTTCACAACGGTATTATTGAAAACTACCCTCAACTACGCAAACAACTACAAAATGACGGCTATGTATTTGAGAGTGAAACCGATAGCGAAACCATCCCACTTCTTATCACACAATATTTAGATAAGGGCGAAACACCAGAAACAGCCATGTTAAAAACCATTAGCCAACTTGAAGGTAGCTTTGCACTAGTGGCTATTTTTCAACAGAGTCCTGACGAACTGTTTGCTGCAAGACAAGGAAGTCCTTTAGTCATAGGGCAAGCCGAACAAGGTTTCTATATTTCGTCTGACGAAAATGCCTTACCGGCCGAGATCCAAGCCAGTTGTTTTTTAGAGGATGGAGACTTAGCTCGCATTACCCAACAACAACTCACTATTAGTAATTTTTCAGGTCAAACCCTACAGCGAGCCTTAATTGCTCGCCAAGGGCAAAGCTCAGAAAGCAGTAAAAACGGCTTCAAGCACTTCATGTTAAAAGAGATCCACGAGCAGCCTCAAGTATTCAAGCGCACGCTACAACACTACATTGGTGGTCATCATCAAGATGATTCACTACTGCAATTAGCGCCAATCAGTCATTTAACCAACAACATTAGTCGCATGACTATTGTCGCTTGTGGTACATCTTACTATGCGGGCATGGTTGCCAAATATTGGATAGAGTCAATTGCGGGGGTACCGGTAGATTTAGACGTTGCTTCTGAGTATCGCTACCGTAAAACACCGGTTACCTATCAAAGCGCCGCTTTATTTATTTCACAAAGTGGTGAAACTGCAGATACCCTAGCTGCACTGCGCCATGCTAAACAACAAGGGCAAACGTGCTTCAGCATTGTTAACGTGACCAATAGCACAATGGCCAATGAAAGCGACGTAGTATTGCCAATATTAGCCGGTCGTGAAATCGGGGTTGCATCAACCAAAGCGTTTACTGCACAACTGGCAGCATTACTTGTGGTAACCATTCAACTTGCACGGCAAAACGGTTTAATGACCTATAAAGACGAGCACCTTTTACTGTCACAACTCGACAATATTGATGCTGTTATCGAAGGTGTACTCAGCCAAAGCCATATTATTAAAGATATCGCTAAATCAATTTGCGACTCAAGCAACGCCCTGTTTATGGGCCGAGGTATTGCCTTTCCTTTAGCGTTAGAAGGCGCCTTAAAATTAAAAGAAATCAGCTATATTCACGCCGAAGCTTACCCAGCAGGTGAATTAAAGCATGGCCCTATAGCGCTTGTAGACAAAGACATGCCCATTATCGTGGTTGCACCAAGTAACGAATTATTTAGCAAAACATTATCTAACTTACGCGAAGTAGCTTCGCGTGGTGCGCGCATCATATTACTCAGTGATAAAAACGGCTTAAACCAAGCTGAACACTTTATCGAACAAGGTTACGAGCTACCGGATATGCCTGAGTTAATGCAGCCAATCGCTTACAACATTCCTATGCAATTATTAGCCTACTACGTGGCTACCTTACGCGGAACCGATGTCGACCAACCGCGTAATTTAGCCAAATCGGTCACCGTAGAATAATTGCCGCCACTCAAAGGAGCTAACACTATGACAACCTTAACTTTGCAAAAAGCAAAACGCTGGCTTAAAGCCAGCGACACCCCACTGGCACGTCATTTATTTAATGCTGCTAAAGCCTGTATCCATTTTGAGCTGCCTAATGTTCGCTGGTTTTACGGCAGCTTATTCGCGAGTCACAAGTTAGTGACTAATAGCTTGGCTGCTCTTATGCGCATAATCTATTGGACTCCTTTATTCAAAAGCCAAACGCTCACTACAGGAAAACGCTTATATCTATATGGCGGCCTACCTTTTATGAGCGGTGGCGTGCAAGTGTCATTGGGTGATGATTGTCGAGTATCAGGCCAAACCACTTTTAGTGGTCGGGTTCACGGCGAATATCCAGCACAACTGATTGTAGGCGACAACGTTGATATAGGTTGGATGACCACAATTGCTTGCGGTCGCAAAGTCGCAATTGGCAACAACGTTCGCATCGCTGGTCGAGCATTTTTAGCAGGTTACCCCGGCCACCCAATTGATGCCCAGCAGCGCGCAGCAGGATCACCAGAAACCGAAGACCAAGTGGGCGATATTATTCTTGAAGACGATGTGTGGTTAGCAACCGGCGTATCAGTTATGGCCGGCGTTACTATAGGAAAAGGCACAATTGTTGCAGCAGGTAGTGTAGTGACCAAAAGCTTGCCTGCCAATGTATTGGCCGGCGGAGTGCCAGCAAAGGTCATTAAGACATTGTAACCAGTTTCATATGTTGTCTGATTTGTTGTCTCATTCGTTGTCTCATTTATAAAAAAGGGCGTTGTCATGAAAAACAAAGATTTAATTGTATTTGGCGAAGACTGGGGTGGCTTGCCCAGTAGTACACAGCACTTAATTAACATTCTGGCGCAAGATCGCAAAGTACTATGGATTAACTCGATTGGCTTACGTCAGCCACAATTATCTTTGCATGATATTAAACGAGCAACAGGTAAATTGACTCAGTTTATTAGTAATCAGATCAACCGTTTAGCTAATCAAACTCAACCGCAAGCCACTGCAAGTGAAAGCGATAATATACGGGTAATTAATCCTGCGACTATCCCTGCACCGCGTTCAAAAAACGCGCGTTTTATCGCAAAGCACTTATTAATAAAACAAATAAAGCCTGTTGTTGAAGAAATGCAGCTCAACGAGCCTGTGTTGTGGATATCACTACCCACCGCAGTTGACGTAATAGGACATCTCAACGAATCAGCCGTCGTCTACTATTGTGGTGATGATTTTTCTGCGCTGGCGGGCGTTGATCATTCAACCATTGCAAAACGCGAAGCTGAGTTAGTCAACAAAGCCGATTTAATCCTCACCGCCAGTCAAGCGTTAGCAAAAAAATTTCCTGCACACAAAACCAGCTGTATCGAGCATGGTGTTGATTTAAATTTATTTAGCACGCCAGTTACTCGAGCTTCTGACTTGCCTAACGATGGCAAACCAATCGCTGGTTTTTATGGCAGCATAAACGAATGGTTAGATACAAGCTTACTTATCGACACCGCCAAGCTAATGCCAAACTGGCACTTTGTATTAATCGGTAAACACCACATAGACACAAGCGAACTAAACGCAATCAAAAATATAACGCTTTTACCGCCCAAAGCGCATCACGAGCTGCCCAGTTATAGCCAACACTGGACTGTGTCACTGTTACCTTTTGTCTTAAACGAGCAAATATCCGCCTGTAATCCGTTAAAACTCACCGAGTATTTAGCGGCTGGTAAACCCGTAATTGCCACGGCATTTAATGCCAGTTTGGCTTATACAGGCTTTGTACAAATTATCAAAAATCCTTATGAGCTAGCCAAAGCCTTAATGGTCAGTTACGACGAACAACAACAACCTGAGTTTGCCAATTGCTTGTATCAACGTATTGCTCATAAAAGTTGGCAGCATCAAGCAAGCAAAGTCAATCAACTATTGGGGGCGATATGAAACCACTATCATATCAACTGTATTACATATTAGCGGGTGCATGGCGCCAGCGTTATATTATTGTGATCCCCATGCTGTTTTTACCCATCATGGGTGCTTTTGTCAGTATGACAAGTGCTAAACAATATAAAGCCCATACCAGCATGTTGATCCAAGAAACCGCTAAAATGAACCCGTTCTTGGAAGACTTAGCAGTTTCGACCATGTTAAAAGATCGCATGGCAGCCCTAACCACCCTGTTACACAGTCGGCATATCCTGCAATCTGTAGCGCTAGAGCGAGGTTTAATCGATCAGCATACAAGTGAAAGTGAACGCGATGCCATTGTAGGCTATTTATCTAGCCGTTTGACCATGATAATGGCCGGTAAAGACCTCATAAAAATAGAATTAAAAGCCAACTCACCAGCCGGTATGAAAGAAACGCTAACCTCAGTTAGTCGGCATTTTGTTGAGCAATTATTAGCACCTGAGCGTTCATCGATTCGTGATTCGGCTTATTTTTTAGAAAAGCACCTAGAGCAGCGCCGCGTTGAGTTAGATACAGCCGAAAATGCCTTAGCTGAATTTCGTAATGAACATGCCTACGCTTTACCCGAAATGCACACTAATAATGTCAGCCGCCTCAATAGCTTGCGCCAAGACTTATCAGAGCGCGAGGCTGAATTAGCCGGCAAAAAGCGTAGTTTAGGCGGTATTAGCCAGCAACTCAGTAAAACAAATCCGGTCATTGGCCGTATCGAGCAACAGATTATTCGCATTCGAGGTGAACTCGCGTTACTCAACACTCGCTATACTGCAAAACACAGTAAAGTGGTTGCGGCTAACCGTAAATTGCGCCGATTAGAAGCTGAACGCCAAGCCATTCTAGCGGCTACGGATGAAAGCCAAGCCAGTATTAATACCGATCAATTATGGGATATCGCCAGTAATGTTCAAATACCGGCCGGTTCGAATCAGCAGCCATTATTGATAAGTCAATTAGAAAGCCTGCAAGCAACCCGCAGTAAAGTCGCCGGTTTAGAAGAAGAAACCAAATGGCTTAAACAAATGATATCTCAACTCGAGCCACAGGTATCCGCCTATGGTCAACATGAGCATCAACTCAAAAAGCTAGAGCGTGATTTAAATGTTAAACGTGACCTTTATGAGGAACTATTACAACGTTACGAAATGGCACAAGTAACAGGTTCACTCAGTAAATTTGAAGAAAATAAGCGGATCAAAGTAATCGATCGGCCTTTTACGCCATCAGCACCTTCCAACTTACCGCTATTAATATTTGTCTTAGGCGGGTTATTTGGCGGATTGTTCTTTGGTTGTGGTTTAGCTTTAGTATTTGAACTAAGTGATACGGCTATTCGCCGAGCTGACAAACTAGAAGCGTTAACCGGCGTACCGGTATTGACCAGGCTACCTTTTACTAGCCAGCCTAGTACTAACCAGCCCTGTACTAGCCAGCCTTTTACCAGCACGCCGTAAAATAATTTAACAAGATTAAAATCTATCGTTAAACCTCAAAAAGCCAGCACTACACACTGGCTTTCCCTCTATTTTTTTCATCTGTGCTTTTTCACCTATCTCTTATCGGTTATTTGATTTCACTTGCTTGGTGTTTGGGCTTGTCATTCCTTACTTTTGGTATTCATATATAGTCAAAGCGATCAGGTTTTAGGGGCAGCTTCCGCATCCTGCTCACGCTAAGTACTTACATCCATGTAAGCAAAGCCGTCAAAGCTACCGCGTCCTGCTCTCGCCCCTTACCAGCATCCATGCTGGCAAGCTTCGAGACCCCATGAGCATATGCTCTATTATGTGATTGGGGCTGCCTAAAAGGATTTAGGTATTAGGACGACGCAGGAGCCAAAGTCGAGAGTAAGCGCTGACAATGAACCATAAGGCCTGAGCGAGAAGACTATAACTCAACAAAACCATCCTTGGCATTAAAGGCGAATAAGTTGGCAAGTTTTTCGCAATATCCCGTATAGCTTTTGTTTTTAGCAATTACGGAGTTGCAATATGCAAATCACAGTTCAAGTTGTACAGCGATTAAGCCCAGGTGGAATAGAGACAATGGCGCTCGATTTAGCCAATTCACAAGCCGCTGACCAGCAGCAGGCTAACTATATTATTAGTTTAGAAGGCAACTTATCTGAACTCATTAAAGATTGGCCTAAATTAAAACCGTATCGTCAGCAAATTATTTGCTTAAACAAACCGCAAGGCTGGTCCTACACCACAGTTAAACAGTTACATCAATTGCTGTTATTGCTAAAAGCCAATTGTGTTCACACCCATCACATAGGCCCGCTCATTTATGGTGGCCTTGCTGCACGCTTAGCCGGTATTCGTCACTTAATTCATACCGAACACGATGCATGGCATTTGCAGAATACTAAACGTCGTTGGTTACAAAACTGCATTTTGCAAATCACGCGACCGACTTTTGTCGCCGACTCAAACCTGGTTGCACAACAAGCTAAGCAATTACTTAATTATCAAAACATTAAAGTCATCTATAACGGTATCGACACCTCGCGTTTCACGTTTGGCGCTAAGCAAGCGGCACGTGAGCAATTTAACTTACCATCAAATGTCAGTTTAATCGGTTGTGCGGGACGCCTTGAAGCGGTTAAAGGCCAAGCAGTATTAATTGATGCCTTAAGCCAATTGCCTGAACACATTCATTTAGCCATTGCTGGGCAAGGTTCGTGTTTAGAAAAATTACAGCAACAAACTCAACGCCTCGGTCTGAGTCAGCGTGTTCATTTTGTCGGTTTAATCGACGATATGCCGCGTTTTTATCAGTCTCTCGATGTGTTTTGTTTACCTTCATTTAACGAAGGTTTTCCATTGGCTGCACTTGAAGCCCAAGCCTGCGGTATTCCTGTTGTCATGACGAAAACCGGTGCCACTAGCGAAGCGATTTGTCCAGAGTTTAGTCAATTAGTCCCCCCTGGTGACAGTTTAGACATGGCCAAAGCATTAAACGAGCTGATCACAAGGCTAAACGACTTCAATCCAGATAGTGTCGATGCCAATACTCGGGCGCAAATAAAAACCATTGCCGAAACGCACCGCCAGTTTGTCATGAAGTTTGCGTCTCTTAAACAAATGCTTAGCGCCTATCAAGCGTTAAAAGCCTAAACCACAGAGACTATATTTGTTGAGGTTAATTATGTTGCTATCTACTATCAATACATTTATTACTATCATGACAAATTTGGCCATAGCCTTGGTGCTTTATCATCACATTGGCTACCCATTATGGCTAAAGCGCCAAGGGCAAAAGTTAAAAAGTAATATTAAACGTACCGACAAACCAAGCCGAGCCTATCTAACATCTCAACAAGATAAGGATTTACCCAGTATTACGTTAATTATGCCGGCGTACAATGAACAAGCTTGTATAGCCGACAAACTGCGCAACCTTGCCTGTTTAGACTATCCAGCCAATAAACTTAATATTGTCATTGGCTGTGACGGTTGCACCGATAATACAGTTGAAGTGATTCGCGCTGTGATGCAAGAAACCAGCGTGGCCGATCTCAATGTGCAATTAATTGAATTTAGCGAAAACCGAGGGAAAGTCGCGGTTTTAAATGAGTTAATACCAAATGCCACTGGCGAGTTAGTCGCCCTATCTGACATTTCAGCCTTGCTATCTATTGATGCACTACTAACCGCAGCGCAACAGTTTAAGCAACAAGAGATTGGCGTTTTAACCGGACATTACCAATTTTTAAACCCAGGATCTGAGGGAGAAAAACAATACTGGCAATATCAATCCAATGTCAAAGCACTTGAAGCACAACAAGGCGCGACAATAGGTGTACATGGCGCGTTTTATCTATTTCGTCGCTCTTTATTCCAACCTTTAGCACCAGACACCATTAACGACGACTTTATCTTACCCATGCAAATTGTCGAACAAGGTTTTAAAGCACAATACAGCCAACAGATAAACGCAATCGAGTTAGAAAGTGCCAAATTAGCCACAGATCATAAACGCCGTCGCCGTATTGCTGCGGGCAATATGCAACAGCTTTGGCGTTTACGCGGATTACTGCACCCTAAGCACAAAGGCGTAGCATTTAATTTTGCATCAGGTAAAGCGCTGCGCAGCATCATGCCTTTTTTATTATTAATCAGCTTATGCGGAAGCTTATGGCTTAGCTCGGCAAGTATTGGGTTTTTATTAGCTTTTGTCGGTCAAGCGAGTGTTTATGCTGTTGCGCTAATCACGCTATTACTCAAACCTAACCAACGCCCAAAAGTATTAGCCACTATCGCCTACATCGTCAGCGGTTATACCGGCAGTTTAATCGGCGCTTGTCGCTATTTAATCGGCCTTGAAAAGGGTCGTTGGCACAAAATTAGCTAAGGTCTTTGTTACCTAGTGGCTTTATAGGCCCGCGCTTTAAACAAGATATTATATTTGCAAAACGGCTATGCAATTTGCAAAACGAATTTAAAATTACCCGAGGCTAACTTATGAACAGCAAAATTTATTTCAAAACTAATACAAGAGCCAATTCAAGTACCAATACCGTAACTAATACCCGCAAGTCGAGTACTCAGGCTAGCCTAAACCAGAGTACCAACGTGCAATCGAACTACGATTTTAGTGCCATCGACCCACTGACAAAAAACTGTAAAAGAAGCTTTGATATTGCCGTGGCCCTATTGGCATTAATCATTACTTTACCCTTATTTCCTCTAATTGCACTGGCAATCGCGTTAGAATCCAAAGGCGATATTTTCTTTAAACAAATGCGCATTGGTTTAGCAACGCCTCAGTTTACTCATATTTTTTATATGATTAAATTTCGCACTATGCGCCAAGATGCAGAAAAAGCTTCGGGAGCCGTTTGGGCAGGAAAAAATGACCCTAGGATCACTCGGGTTGGTAAGTTTTTACGTAAAACACGGTTAGACGAACTACCGCAACTGTTTAATGTTTTACGAGGCGATATGTCGCTTATTGGCCCTCGTCCCGAGCGCCCTGGTTTTTATCAAAAATTAGAAAGTAATATTCCTTATTTCGCCGAGCGTACTTTTAACGTGATGCCTGGCATAACCGGCCTCGCGCAAGTCAACCAAGGCTACGACACTTGTTTAGACGATGTACGCCGCAAAGTTGGTTTTGACCACAGCTATGCAATGGCGTTAACTCGACCATTAGACTGGTTACGCATGGATTGCTGGATAGCACTGAGTACCGTTAAAGTTATGATTTTAGGCCGTGGTCAATAGGCGTTTATTTACACCTAACTGATCTATGTTTTGCATATTATGGATGTTTTAGAGTTTGCAGCTGGCCGTTGAGTGCGGCTAAGCTTTGCAGGCTCACAAGCATGAATGCTCATCTACAAAGTTACTTAACACTGTTTCTTAAACCATCTTTCCTATACCTAACCTATTACGTGAGCGTTGCAATATAAAAAGCATCGTTTAGCGGTTGTTTGCAAATTGCGAAAAAGCAAATAAAAAAACCTATCACCCTCTTCAGCAAAACACATAACCCATTGTAATACATAGTAATTTTAAAATTGGAATACTCTTCGCACTATACCAAGCATGATTCATCATTTTAATTTTTCGAATGCCAATAAGCACATTAGCATTCGCCTATTGCAAAGAGGTTTGTAATGAAAATTTCAACTCAAGCGTTACCCCAAAACGAATTACTCATTTCAATTGAAGGTGAGTTTGATGCTCTAGGGTGTCAATCAACTAAAAACGAGTGGGATGCCATCAGTACTCAAGACAATCAGTTAGACATTGTGCTTGATCTGTCTGCTACCACTTTTTTGGATTCTTCTGGCGTGGGTGCCATCGTATTTCTATTTAAACGTATTCGTGCCAAACGCGGCAGCATGAAAATTTGTGGAGCCAATGGTCAACCGTTAGAGCTACTTGACTTATTACGTGTTCATCGGGCCATTCCTATTACCTCGAGTTTACATCATTAATCATTAGCTAGCAGAAATTGCCATCACATCGTTTTAGCAAAGGAAAAGTCATGAAAACTCTAGCAGCCATTTCAGTGTTACTAACAACCTTAACGACAGGTTGTGTTTCTTGGCCCGAGGCGGGTAATGGCGGTCTCGCCGAGCTTAGACCCGATAACTTTCGTACTGTCGAAGCTGACGGCCCAATTGGACCTGAACATGGTTTACGTTTTGATTTAGAGCTAACCGCTCGCCATCTTGACATGCTGGTGCTAGAAGGCGCTGAACTGTGTTTTCCTGCAACCGTTGTGCAAGCTAAACAACGCGAGGCGCGTATTCGTCGAGAACTAGCCGGAAAACTCGATTATGCCGCAGCAAACGATTTACTCATTCAACGCAAGGTTTTACAGCGTTTAGAGCAACAATTAGATTATGTGCAGCAACACAATATTTGCCAAATTCCGCAACACGTTCGTCAAGAAAAACGCCCTGGTGATTTAGCAAAGCAAATTGCTGAATTGCTTAATGCTGATAACCAATTTGCCCATGATTCATTTGAACTTAACCCTAAGTATGTTGGCCGCTTAGCAAAAGCCTCTCAACTGTTGCAACAAGCGCCGCTCATTCAGCTTAAAGTCATTGGCTATGCTGATGACACAGGCCAAGACAATTACAACCAGTCTTTATCGTTAAAACGTGCACAAAAAGTTGCGCGCTACCTACAAGTAATGGGCGTCGACGCAAACCGCATGCAAATTTCCGCACTTGGCGAGCAACACCCATTATTTCAAGGAAAAACTCCGGAAATACGTTTGGTCAACCGCAGCGTGAGCATTGAAGTTATTAGTCAACCGACTGCGAATGATTCAATCACTCCAGCGGCAAAAGTGATTAACCAAATTAAGTAACGAGGAACCCATCATGTTTAACCTAACTACATCCAATATTGCGCCCTTGTCACCGTTACTGAGAGTGTTAATTGCACTTTGCTGGTTGAGCCTATTTTGTACGCTTTCCTTAACCAGCCACGCCAGCGAATATCAAGTACAAGTTGGCGATTTAGTGCGCGTATCTTTACCGGGCGAAGAATCGTTAGACAAAAATTTTCCGGTCGATCGCCAAGGTCGAATTCATTTACCCGAAGTCGGTACCATTTCAGTGGCAAACTTAAGTGAAGATGCCATGCAAGCTCGCGTTAAGCGTCATTTAAGTACCGTATTTCAAGATTTACTTAATTTAAAAGTGTATGTCTATAAGCGCCAATTGCTGATCAATGTGTTGGGTTATGTCGAAACCCCTGGCGAAGTCATACTACCCGCAGGTACCAATATTCAAAATGCCTTAGGCCAAGCCGGTGGTATGCGCAAAGGCGCGCAACTGGATAAAATTCAATTACGCCGACGTTTAACCAACGCAGAAGGTGCCAGCCAAACTGAGTCGATTGTCTTTAACTACAAACAATATTTAGACACGGGGGATACCAGTTTACTGCCACAACTGCGCTCATTGGATGTGATCTTTGTACCTGCCTCGCCGATGACTGGCAATGTCGAAGTAGAATTCGACCCTTCAAAAATTGCTGACTCTGGTGATGCAGCCTCTAACCGTGATGCAATTAAAGTCTTTGGTGAGGTTAATAGCCCAGGCAGTTTTACCTACAAACAAAACTTAACCTTGCTCGATTTACTGATGCGTTCTGGCGGCGTCACACGTTACGCTGGGGTTGAAAAAATCCGTGTTATTAGCAACAACCAGCCTAAATTATTTGATCTAAAAGGCTATTTAGACAGTGGCGATGAGAGCCTACTACCGACCATTCAAGCGGGTTCGACTATCTTTGTGCCCAAACAAGAAGAAGAGATAAAAACCGGAGCCAAAATGGTTTACATCATGGGAGAAGTGGCGAAACCCGGTGCCTATGAAGGCAACGACAACGTGACCTTTATGGATATCTTAGCAAACGCTGGCGGCCCAACGCGTTATGCTGAGTCTCGCCAGATCCGCGTGCTAAAAAATAACGGCCAAGTTGTGCCCTTTGATTTGTCAGCTTATACCGAAGGTATTGGTAACGTTGTTCCACCTGTAATAACCGCTGGTGACGCGATTTTTGTTCCAGAAAAAACAGACATGAACGAAAAGTCTTGGCTAAAAGTCGCACCTAATCGAGCAGTACGTGTCATCGGCGAAGTTATCCGCCCAGGGCGCATAGAATGGTCAGATGAAATGTCGTTCTTAGATTTACTGGCGCATGTTGGGGGGCCATCGGCACGCGCCGATACGTCTAATATTGAAATTATGACGCCTAACGAAAAAGGCACTAACAATGTGTTTGTATTCAATTTTGATCAATATATGCAACAAGGGTTAACCGACCAAGCGTTACCCGTGATTAAAGCGGGCGCGACTATTCGTGTGCATGATTTACCGCAAGATCCGAGCGATAACAAAGCACAATGGGTGCGTCAAAGCTCGGAAAAATCAATTTATATTCTCGGCCAAGTGGTAGCGCCTGGACGCTATATGTTTACCGAAGAAATGCATTTTTTAGATATTTTAGCCGCTGCCGATGGCCCAAGTGCCGATGCCGATATTCACAATATTCGTATCAGCCATCGCGACAAAAAATACGCGCGCGTAACCAAACTCAATTTGGCGCTGTATTTTGAAACAGGCGATGAAAACTTGTTACCTAAAGTAACAATGGGAGACACTATTTATATTCCTGAGAAAAACCGCACGTGGTTAGATAAATCTAAAGAATCAACCATTCGCGTATTAGGTGCCATTAACAAACCGGGGCGCTACAAATTTAATGACACCATGACATTGCTCGATTTACTAGCAGAAGCTGGCGGCACGTCACCCGGCGCTTACTTAGAAAAAATTACCGTGGTTAACCTGACATGTTGTGAAAACCAAGCCAAAACATTTGATTTAACTGAGTTCAGTAAAACGGCTGACTTTACTATGCTGCCTGTCCTACGCGCCGGTGACACGGTTTATATTCCGCGTGAGCAAGACAGCACTCTCGCTCAGGCAAGAACCTTGTTAAAAGACATTGTTGAAGTTGCGTCAGTCGCCATTTTATTTGGAGGTTTATAATGCTTTCTCCACTACATAGTGAAATAGAAGCCGTTTATAGCCAAAGTTTTGCATTGGGTGTTAAAACCCTAGCGGTATGCAGCAATACCAGTGGCGAAGGTGCTACCAGTGTTGCCACTTTATTAGCACAACGTTGCTTAATGACAGGACGTAAAACATTGCTGGTTGACCTTAATTTTTTCCGGCCCAGTTTAAAGCCCATGTTAGATTTAGACTCAACTGACGCATCCCCTGTTCACGTAATAAACCAGGAGACAAATCAAGACATAAATCATGAAACAAGCCAAGAAGTAAAGCATCTTCAAACGACTAACGCGGCAGTCAGCAAACCCAGCAGCTCATCCAAGTACGATGATGGTTTAGCCTGTTTAACCACGCCACAATTAATCAATATAGATGAACATGCTTTGCTCGGTGTACTCGCTCCAACGCGGCGTGATGCGGTGTTAAAGCTACGTAGTAATCAAGCGTTGCCTAATTTTATTAAGCAATGGCAAGCCGAATTTGACTGCGTCATTATTGATACGACTCCATTGGATAGACGTAATCATAATAATGTCAGTGGTCAAGCCGTTGCCAAATTATGTGATGCGGCAGTACTTTTGGTTAAAGCTGGGGTGAGCAATGAAGAAATGGTCACGCAAAGTATGGCATTACTTAACCAACAACAAATTAACCTAATTGGTTGCATTATCAACGATCAACACAACCCAAGTTTAAAACAAGAATTACAGCGTAAGCTGCGCCAAGCGTATTACTTACCCGCTTTTGTGAAGCGTTGGTTATTTAATGTCACGAATAAGGCTAAGTTACTGAATTTAGGGTTATAATTAAAACCATATTAGCGGGTTAACAACCAATGACTATCATGCGCCAACTATTGTCTATAGAAAAAATCAATCTACTGCTCGTCGACGATGAAGTTGAAGTACTTAAAGCGTTAAGGCGTGTATTTCGCAATAAAAAGTATCAAGTATTCACTGCAGAAAGTGGCGCCGACGGGCTCGACATACTTGAACAGTACCCAATTGATGTGGTGATTTCAGATGTGCGTATGCCAAAAATGAGTGGAGCTGATTTTCTCACACAAGTTTATCAACGTTGGCCACAAACCAAACGACTGGTTCTAACCGGACATGCTGATATTGAAGATACATTACGCTTGGTTAATGATTGTGATTTATTCCGCTATTTTCATAAACCTTGGCACAAAGATGATATAAAGAATGCAGTGGAACAAGCCGCAGAGCAAAAGCGCTTAACTGAGGAAAATCAACAACTACAAGCCATTACACAAGAACAAAACCAAAAATTAATCACTCTAAACGAACAACTAGACCAGCACCTGCAAACCCGTACCGAGCAACTTAACGTGACCACGGAACGGCTTAACGATGAGTTAAAAGTCGAACAAGAATTGCGCCAAGCGCGGATCGCCGCCGACAAAGCAAACGAGGCTAAAAGTCGCTTTTTAGCCACCATGAGCCATGAAATTCGCTCGCCTTTAAATTCCATCATAGTGATGAATAATCTGCTTATGGAATCAGGCTTGGATGAAGAACAGCAACAACATGCCAAACTCGCCCATCAAGCTGGGCAACTGCTTTTATCCTTAGTGAATGACATTCTTGATTTTAGCAAAATAGAATCTGGCGAATTAAGCTTGGATCCTCAATGGTTCAACATGGCTGCGCTGGCTAAAAGCACCGCCGATATATTGTCAACTCAAGCAGAATTAAAAAACATTCGGCTTAACTGTAACATCGACTCCAATGTTCAAGGATTGTTCAAAGGTGACCAAGTCCGTATTAAACAAATTTTAATAAATGTACTAAGTAACGCAGTTAAATTTACCGAACATGGCTATGTCGCGTTAAATGTTTTTCGAGAAGAACCAACCGATAACCTAGTATTACAAATTGAAGATAGCGGCATTGGCATTGATGCTGACCAGCAAGACAGAATTTTTAATGAGTTTGTGCAAGTCGAAGATAATGCGAATAGGCGCTTCGGCGGCACGGGTTTAGGGCTATCCATAGTCAAACGATTGGTGATGAAAATGGGCGGCGCAATCAAGCTGCTCAGTACGCCTAATTTGGGCTCAACTTTTATCATTACTTTACCATTGGACTACAAAGCGATCACTCACTCCCCCAAAGTTGCCCAGCCAATCGACCCAACAATCAAACAAGATACAGCGCGCTGGCGGGGTGTAGACTTATTATTAGTTGAAGACAGTCCAGCGAATGTGGCGGTTATTCAAGCTTTACTAAAAAAATATGCATTTAAAATAGATGTTGCGCATGATGGCGAACAAGCCATTAATAAAGCACAAAGCAAACAATACCAAGCGATATTGATGGATTTATCCATGCCGAAAATGGATGGCATAGCCGCTACAGAATGGTTGCGCGCCAATGATAACATCAATCAACATACCCCTATCATTGCCATGACAGCCAACGCCTTTGTCGAAGATAAAATTCGCTGTTTTCAAGCGGGAATGAATGACTACCTCAGCAAACCAATTAATATTGATGCCTTTTTAGCCAGTTTAACTAAATGGTTAGCCGATGCTGTTGCTAACGATGAGCAGTCACAAATAACACCAAACGCAGCTCGTTCGGTCAAAAAATCAGATAACACTCACTCTCAATCTCACTCTAACACTGAAAGTAATAACGCAGATGCAACGAGCGTTAGTAAAAATAATTCAACTCAATCCAGTAAGCAGACACCGCCAGTAAAACTCATTGACCAACAAGTAATTGATGGACTGATCCGTGACATTGGCTTGGATACAGTTCCCACCATACTCAATATTTATCAAACCGAAACCACCGATAGATTACAAAAAATGCTCGAGGCGCTAGCCAATAATGATTGGTCAACACTGAGCGCCGAAGCCCATGCATTAAAAAGCAGCTCAGGTAGCTTTGGATTATGTCAGTTGCAGCAAAATGCACGTTATATTGAACTGGCTAAAACGGATGAAGAAAGACGCCACGCCAGCCATTTAGTGCGTGAATTAGCGCCTTTATACCAAACTTCAGTCAGCGCATTGCAAAGCTATTTACAGCAATGCCAATAGCCCGAACTTGAACATAGCTTAAACATGGCTTAACTGGCTGCTGACTAAAAAAACAAACGAACGAAAACTGACATGACTGACATGAAAACAACCAAGGCTACTACATATATAGCTTGCCCTCTAGCAACAAGCAGCGAGCGTAAATTGCTGGCATTGCAATGCCCAGCCAGTTTGGAACAAGTCAGCTATGTGCGCAAATTACTCAAACAGGTTTGCGAGTTATTGAATTTAGACAAAAGTTTAATCAATAAAATTAGCTTAGCTTTTTCAGAAGCTGCCAACAATATAGTAGAACATAGCCAAGCGAATTGTTTTTATAGCCAGTTTTCACACAATGAACATAGCTGGTGCTTAACGCTACTAGACAACGGCGCGTTATTTAACCCTCTCTCCTACACTGCGAGCATTTCGAACACGACAAGCAACAAAGCAGCAGTCTCCGATACATTCCCTGACACATTCCCTGACACATTCCAAAACAACCCAATCGCCAATGAACAGCCGTTCTCGCTCGACACTGAGTTTGACCAAGCCAACGGCTTTAATCTGGCAGAAGGTGGGCGCGGCATAGACCTGATAAAACAAACCGTCGACACAATAGAATATGAGCAAGTAACGCATGTAAACCAGCAACATAATCAACTAATCATGCGCTGGTCACGTAATACAGAGCAAAAACCTAAATTACTACTCGTTGAAGATGAAGGTTTTTTAAGAACCTTATATCGCACCTATTTAGAAAAAGACTATGTAGTGGTCGAAGCGGACAATGGCGAAAATGCCTTACAAAAGCTAACTCAACAAAGTATTGACTTAGTGATCGCCGATATTCAAATGCCGATCATGGACGGTATTAGCTTGTTACAACACATTAATCAAAGTGACGAAATTGCCGCCCTGCCATTTATTTTTTTGACTGGCCAAGACGATGCCAACACCCATAGCCAAGCCAGTTATTTAGGGATAGACAGTTATTTATCTAAACCCATTAATAAAGCCAATTTATTAAATAGCATTAGACAAGTATTGGCTCGACACCAGCAACTATGCCGAAAAATTACCCTTAATTTAGATCACAGCCTAAGTCAGCTATTAAAACCGGTTATTCCCGAGGCTATTCATCAGTTTCAATTGGCATTTCAAGTATTCTCAGCCCCACAAGGCGGAGGCGACTTTTTAATTTCTCATGCCCTCGACAATGGCGACGTGATTATTGCCTTGGGCGATGTCATGGGCCACAACAGCCAAGCCAAATTTTTTGCCCACACTTTTGTTAGTTATCTACGAGGTTTATTTGCCAGTCAAGCCGCTAACTTAACAGCAAATTCCATCGACATGGGGCAGTTAATGAGCCAATTGTCACACTTTATCCATACAGACGGTTTGGCTAGTCAAACTCTATTAACCTGTCAACTCATACGAGTAAATGCCACGGGTATAGAACTAGCCTCTGCCGGTCACCCCAACCCACTCATCATCAACCAAGCAGGTGATATTCAAACGGTTGATGTCGACGGCATGATCTTAGGTTTATTAGCAGAGCAAGAGTATCAGTGCCAAACATTGGATATAACACATAAAAATCTGTTGTTTTATACCGATGGTTTATTTGAAGCGACGCAAGATAAGTCGCAACTTGAGCAACACAGACAAGCCCTATTACGAAAATTAAAAGATTGCCGACAACAAGGTGCCCACGTCACACTAAGTGAACTTAGCCAAACCTTTAGTCAACTAGCGGGCTTGCCTGTTGCCGATGACACGTTATTATTAGTAATAAGTGGAAAAGAATGATGTATAGTCTTCTCGCTTTGACTATAGCTTTTTCGCTTTGACTCACTTACCTGTGCCGCATGGATTTAAGGGCGATGTAAACCATCAATAGAATATAAAGCATAATAAAGGATTTACACATGACCAAACCACACGTACTCCTGGTAGAAGACACCAGTACCTTGGCGGCGATTTATCAGGAATACTTGAAAAAAGAACCTATCGATTTAAAGGTCGCTTCAAGCGGTAAAGAGGCCTTAGCCGCTATTTGCGAGCGCCCACCGCAAGTTATACTGCTCGATTTAAAATTACCCGATATGCAAGGCCAGCAAATATTAAGCTGGTTAAAGCAACAAGATTATCCTTGTATTGTTATTGTGATCACCGCGCACAGCACGCTAGATGTCGCAATAGACGTAATGAAAGCTGGAGCCGAAGACTTTCTTGAAAAACCGTTTGATGCCAGTCGCCTTATCACTACGGTGCGCAACGCATTAAAACGCTATCAGCTAGAAAATATAGTTGAAGAATTACAAACCAGTTTAGGCCGAGAGCGCTATCATGGCTTTATTGGTAATAGCCTACCCATGCAAGCTGTGTATCGTATTATTGACGCGGCAGCGGCAAGTAAAGCCTCGATATTTATTACTGGTGAAAGTGGGACAGGTAAAGAAGTGTGTGCCGAAGCCATTCACAAACAAGGGCCAAGAAGAACCAAAGAGTTTATCCCTCTTAACTGTGCAGCTATTCCCAAAGATTTAATGGAAAGTGAAATTTTTGGCCATTTACGAGGTGCTTTTACCGGCGCGGCGAATGAGCGCAAAGGTGCAGCCGAATTAGCCGATGGCGGTACGCTGTTTTTAGATGAAATAGGCGAAATGGATATGGAGTTGCAATCTAAACTGTTGCGCTTTATTCAAACCGGAACATTTCAAAAGGTCGGCTCAAGTAAGCTCCAAAAGGTCGATGTCAGATTTGTTTGCGCAACTAACCGTGATCCATTAGAAGAAGTCAAAGCTGGCCGCTTTCGCGAAGACTTATACTATCGCTTACATGTTATTCCCGTTCATCTGCCCCCTTTACGTGAACGCGGCAGTGATATCAGTAAAATAGCCAAAAGCTTTTTAAACACCTACGCCAAAGAAGAAAACAAACCCTTTAAAGAATTCAGCCGCGAAGTAGAAACCCGTTTAAATCAATATGAGTGGCCGGGCAATATTCGTCAGCTACAAAATGTTATCCGCAATATTGTGGTTTTACACAGCGATACACAAGTCAAGTTAGAACACTTACCTCACCCGCTGAATGCTGAACCTGTAGCGAATTCACCCGTTCACGTTGACCAGCCAACATCAACTATTGCCCACAACGAAACACCAGAGATTAGTGCTGACAAGCCAATTAATGCCACTAATTTTGAAGCAACAGCGACTGACGCGACAGCACCAGTCAATTTAGTACCACCAGCTACAAGCCATTCAAATACGCCACAGGTGATAACGGAATCTGTGTATTCACCCCTTCCACAGTCAATTGATGATATTCAACCATTGGCATACATGGAAAAAGCATTTATCGAACAAGCCATTGAGCTATGCCAAGGCAATATACCAAAAGCGGCCAAGATACTAGAAGTGAGCCCATCAACCATTTATCGCAAAAAACAAGCATGGGAAGATCAAGGTTTATAAATCGATGTTAATTGCCGGGAGTGCTCCCGGCAATTAGTCTAAATATCAAATTGAGATTTATTGATAACAACGAACTTCAAATAACTTAACGTGCTCACAGCCATACGTTTCGGTGGCGTTAATTCTAAAGCCATCAATCGCCTGTGTGGCAAAGTTAACTTTAATTAAACGTCTTTGGTTGTCGTCAATTGATGCCAATTCAAGCCATTTTCCGCCTACTTTCAATTCAACATTGAGTGCCTTCAATAACTCAACTGGGATCTTAGTGGTGTAAGCTTCAGTCTCACGGGTATTTTTCAACATCATGATGTTTTTCTTCACATTGGAATCACATTTAATTTCAATGCTAGATAAGGTAATAGGCTTATCCCACTCAAATGTCACTGACGCATCAAGACCATTGGATTGCCAATGATGCACCTCGCCTCTTTCATCGCGCGACATACCATCAACCAATAATTTAACATCACCACTGGCGGTCGAAGACGCGGTAATGCTATCTGCCGTGGCCGCTAAGTTTGCAGTATCGTCAGCGTAGCGCTGTGGAATGTATGCATCGTCACGCAATAGCTGCTCTTGTAATTGCTTAATGTGGGTTTGAGCCACTTCACGCGGACTGGCGTCTTTTTCTACACATAATGCAGCGGCTGTACCGACAGCTTGTCCCATCACAGCACAGGTACCCATCACACGAGATGACGATAAGGCCACGTGAGTTTGGCTGACATTGCGCCCAGCAAACATCAAGTTTTCGATGTTTTTAGAGTAAAGCGAACGGAATGGAATTTGATAAACTTCATCAAAGTGCTCATGCCAAAAGCTTGGTGGCTCACTCAAGTTCTCAATACCACCCGGGTTATGCTCATCTAATGGCCACCCCCCAAACGCAACAGCATCATCAAATTGTTTTAACCCTAACTGATCCGGTTCAGATAAGATGTAATCACCGATAAAACGACGTGATTCACGACGGCCCGGTAATGAACCCACCCAATCTAATGCAAAATTATCAGCTTCAGGATATTTACCTGAGTTTTTCACATAATCCCAAACACCATAAGCAAAGCCCATTAAGCGGTGCATATCGGTTTCGGCCGTACCAATAATGTCGTCTTTGCTGCCAACTTCAACCCACCAGAAACCTTCAACAAAAGGAATGATACGACGGTCTGGATGCGTTTTGTCAGCATCGTATTTCAGCGTAAAAGGTGGTGCCTTATAGGGCATTGGCTTACCCATATCGCGTGACGACAGCAAAATAGTCGCGCCCATTTGCCAGCCATCAGCTTCTTCAGGGGCATATTTTTCATTAAATTCACTCGATGCTTCACGACCCGTGCGGTACATCGCACCTGATGTCGCGGCCATTAGGCCATCGCCCGAACAATCAATAAATACCTTAGCGTTAATGGTAATCAAGCTTTCGGTGCTCATTTGCCAACATAGCACCGATGTGATCTTATTGCCTTGCGTTTCAGACCTTACCGCTTGGGTATTTAGCATTAAGGTTAGGTTCTCTTCGCGGGTGACAAAGTCATATAACACATGATCCCAAACCGTAAAAGAATGTTGCTCATTGCTGAAGCGGTTTAACAATAAAATCTCTTCAAGAATGCCGGTTTCACGCTCAGGCAAACCGCTTTTTAACTTAGTCACACCATGCACGATAACGCGAATTTCACTCGATGCATTACCACCTAATACCGCCCGATCTTGCACCAGTAGAACTTTGGCACCGTTACGCGCCGCAGCAACCGCGGCACAAATGCCAGCCATTCCACCGCCAATCACCGCGACTTCAAAATCAACTGTTTTTTCACGCACTGGGAACTTACGTTCCTCGCTACCCATTTGGATCCAATGATCGTTTGAACGATCCGCTAAATTGACAAACTTACTCATGCTCACCACTCAATCTTAAACAATAGATTCAAAACTCTCTTAAGGCATAAACTACCATTAAATATCTATTATAGCAATTTAAAGCTAGAGAGAATCGTTAGTAAAAAGTTAAGTGATTGACAAATCAATACTATTTTTTGGACGACCGTTTATTCAAATTACGTGTTCGTATTGCATTAACAGCAATTTGAGTGAGTGTCGTGGTATAATCCGTGCCCAGAGCAGTCGTAATTAGTTAGTCAAACAATGAAATCAAAAGCCGGTGCGCAAATTAATCATAGTATTTTGGATGGGATCGCCGTATTACAAGCTATAGCGGGGGCTCCGGCTCCAATTGGGGGTAAAGAAATTGCCGAACGACTTGGGTTAGAAAACACCCGAGTCAATCGCTTGCTTAAAACCTTGGCATCTGTCGGTATTGCCCAGCAAACCACCAATCGTAAATATACCCCTGGTCCTGGCATTCACGTTCTTGCTACGCAAAGCCTTTACGCTTCGGGGTTATTAAGAAGTGCCATTCCCTCACTTGAAAAGCTCACTCAGTTAAATTTGACTGTCGCCATGGGTGTCCTGTGGTTTGATACCGTATCTTACGTATTTCACGCCAAACCCGGCATGAGCGCAGCCGAAGGCATAGGCCGTGTTGGTTTACGCCCCGCCACCATGAGCGGCATAGGCATGGCGTTGCTTGCTAATAGTCCCATCGAGTCTGTAATTGAGGTATACAAAGATAAAACCATTCCTAATTTTCCGGATGGTGTTGATAGTTTATTAGCTGAGCTAGAGAAAATACGTCAGCAAGGTTGGACACGGTTTCAGTTTCAACCTGACGGCGAAGTAACACCCAACAAAGCCTACACGGTATCGCTTACAGTGGGCCAGCCCGCCAATTCAGCAATAGCGCTACAAGGTGACATCAGCGAAGATGACACCCAAACCGTGTTAACCGCTCTACGTGAAGCGAAACAAGCCATTGAAATAGAGCTAGCGAAAATAAAGTCATTAACTTAGATTGGTAAAATTGTGCCCGTTTAAATGCTAATAACTCTAATAGAATAAATATTATGTCTTCAAAAGAAGTTGCTAGAATAATCCGTGTTGACCATGCCGGTGAGTATGGCGCCATCAGTATTTATAGTGCTCAATTATTCATTGCTAAGTTTTTCTACCGAGATATAGTGAATCAATTACAAGAAATGCTGCAACATGAAAAGCAGCATTTTTCCACATTTGATGACTGGCTTAAATGCAATAACACTCGTCCCTGCTACGCACTTTGGTTATGGCCATTGGGTGGATACATTTTAGGTTTAGTTACTGGGCTATTGGGTCGAAAATCAATTTGGGTATGCACAGGAGCCGTAGAGTCGACTGTACTTCATCATTTAGATGGGCAACTAAATTACTTATCTAGACATAGTAAAAGCGCGTATCAAACGGTGTTAAGCATTAAAAAAGATGAAGAGGAACATTTAAATTTAGGTTTACAAAAAGGTTCTGATTCAATTGTTTACTTACCAATTCAAATTATTGTCAAATACTCAACTAAATTCGCAATTTGGTTATCAATGAAGCTTTAAGATATCAAACAACTAGTGCTCGGCCACAAAAATTGCGACATATTGAACTCGCAATACCCATAAACTTGATGCATCGTAGATGCCGAATTTATTTCGGCTAACGCATGATTTGTCGATGTAAAATGGACCCTACGATTTTGCAATAATTATAGATGTAACGACCCAAAAATTTTGAGTGATAAATTTAGATTGGAAAAACAATAATGAAAGGCGCCTGTTTATGCGGTGACGTTCAATTTGAACTCAGCCTAACCAGTATTAATATGTACCAATGCCACTGTGAGCAATGCAGAAAGCAAACCGGCACGGCATCGAGTTGCGGCACGGTAGTCACTGAGGATAGTTTTCATTGGCTTTGTGGCGAACAAAAGATAAGTCAATGGCATAAGAGTACAGGGTTTACCTCGCATTTTTGTCAAACCTGCGGCTCTTCTGTGCCAAACAAATTTCGAGGCCATCCCTTTTATTGGGTGCCTGTCGGATCACTTGATCATCCCAACGTGACCACGGTAGCCAATCTATTTTTATGTGAAAAGGTAGAGTGGAGCAATGTCAATTCGGCAGACAATGCTTATGACACAAAGCCTTCAATCGAAAGTTTGATGGATATACTGATAGCTGACAATACATAGCTCTGGCTTAAACTAAGTGCTAGCGCACCGCAAAAAACAGGTCTAAAATAAGACTATAATTTAGCACTTAATTTACCAACATTATGAGACAAGTTCTAGCCGATTGTTCAGCAAGTATTTCTGAGCTAAAAAAAAATCCAACAGCTTTACTTAATGAAGCTGATGGTGCCGCAATAGCAATATTAAATCACAATAAACCCGCTGCCTATTTAGTTCCTGCCGAGACTTATGAATGGTTAATGGAAATTGTAGAAGATTATGAGCTAGCTAAAATAGTAGACGAACGTCGTCGTGATCTATCGAGCGCAGTTGAAGTTAGTTTAGATGACTTATAGATTAAAGTTTTTGCCTATTGCAAAAAAAGAGTGGGATAAGTTAGCAGAGCCTTTAAAAGTCCAATTTAAAAAGAAACTCGCAGAGCGACTCGTGAATCCACACGTACCCTCTGCCAAGCTGCGAGGGTTCGATTCGGTATATAAAATTAAATTGCGCACAGCAGGCTACCGATTGGCATACGAGGTCATTGATGACGAAATTGTCATCTACGTATTGGCCATAGGAAAGCGTGATAAAGATGCGATATATAAAAAGTTAGCATCTCGCTTGGGGTAAATTTTTGATCTATTAATAGAAAGAATAGATAAATCTAAAACTCATTACAGCAGGGCTTCTAGTCACCGTGATCATTGATAAAAAAACAAGGCTATTAGGCCGTATATTCAGCATTGCTTTTGGTGTAGCTCTGGTTCAGGCGTTATATGAAGGGGGCTTTCATTATTACGCAATGGGTAGCGAAAAAGGCTTTACGGCAGGTTCAAGCCCGATTAAGTATTGGTTATCAATAGCTTGGTACTTGGCAATATTTTGTGTTGCAACCTATTTTGGATTTATCGCTAAAGATAAAGCCGATTAGATATGTCTGGTATCAGGAAAATATTACAGTCATTGACGGTACGTCCCCACTCTTTCCTTAAGCGCTTGTTCACTGAGCGCTTGCTAGTGAACATGGCACCCAGAGTAAAGAACAGGGCTGTATAGCTAATCTAGTACCTTAACCCAAAAAGTTTTGAACGGTTTAATTGATAACCCATAGCTAAATTGTAGGGTCGATTTTACATCGACAAACCTTGAGTTAGCCGAAATAAATTCGGCCCTACAAATTCAGCCCAACATGTCATCACTTTTGTGTCGGAGTACTATTTTTCAAAAAAGCGCACATAGTCGACTTGGAACTGCTCAGGTAAGCGTGAGTCATCAATCGCTTGCGTTTTACCTAAGTAAGTGCCAATTACGGTTAACCAAATACTCACGTCGTTATGCTTGTAGCGGTCAGCCGCAAAGCTGGTTTCTTTCATCAACTTGCCATCAAAAAAGTAGCGTAATGTGGTTTCGGTAAACTCCATGCCTATCACATGGAAATCCGTTAATAGCGTGTCATCCTTAAAGTAAACTTGCTTAGTACCCACCTTGTTTTGTGTACGGCCTGGGTCTTCTGTACCCGGCTCTGGTTTCCATTGGTGCGCATCAATTTGAAAATGTTTGGGGTCGATTGAATCATTCTCAAACGGGTCTAATTCAATTTGACTGGTGACATCTTTGCGGGTTAATGGGTTTTGCGCAAGCGAGCTGGCATCTTGGCCTTTGGTTAAGTTGCGCATCATCCAGAATGAACTGTGCCACCCAGCACCGACTGGTGTTTTAAGGCGAGCTTCGTAGTAACCGTAACGAAATTCATCGTTAGAAATAATGCCACCTGCGGTATATTGCACAACGCCAGCCGGTTTATCACCTTTGCTTTGGCCTGGCTGTAACCAACGATTATTCGGACAACTAACGGTTTCTTTTTTCAAAATAGTGCGATACAAACCGCCATAAACCTTGTTATTTTCCGGTTTTTGTTGGCTCCAATGTTTACAGTCCACTCGATAATGCCAACGGTTTTCATCGACTTCTGTACCATTAAATTCGTCTGACCAAGTTAACTTGTAGCCACTTACCGCGGTGCCTTGATAAGGCTGTACATTGGGATCACTGGCAGGATCAACACCAGCAACACGATCTGTTGTATTTGATGTCATGTTGCAGCCAGATACACTCAACAAACCAGCTAAACTTAAGCTAATTGCACTCACTTTTTTGATAGAACAACGAGATAAAAACATAATTATATTCACTCTATTTTGATACTAACTCAATTCAGGTTTGGCTAAACAAGAAACACAACATTAGTGCTTAGGTTGAACCGGTTTTTCTTGCTTTAAAATAGTCGGCAAGTGATGACGGAAGATATCCAATAGCGGATCCTTGGTGCGCACCATTTCTTGCTCCAGTAAGCCCGACAACTTAACTAATTGTTGATGATAGTCGTGCTCAAAAATTAAGTTGTTTAGCTCTACCGGATCGTTTTTCAGATCATACAATTCATCTCGGTTGTCACCTGGATACCAGACAAACTTAGCCTCAGGTGTACGCAACGCACGCACGCCAAACCATGAGCCGTTGTACCATTCATAAGCATAAAGTGCGGTGTCTTCACGCCCTTCATCAGCGGCATCACCTTGTTCCATTAACGGTACGAGCGAACGGCCATCAACATCGCCATCGTTCTCTAACCCCATTAACTCTGCTAATGTCGGTGCAATATCGATCATCGATACTTGGCGATTAACAATTTTTGGCTCGGTATTAGGGTTACGGATAAATAATGGAATGCGCATTAATTCATCGTAAGCGTAGGGGCCTTTATCAAATAAGTTGTGCTCACCTATCATGCTACCTTGGTCGCCCAATAGCACAATGTGTAAATCATCGTACAAGCCCACTTCTTTCGCAGTCGCGATGAGCTCGCCAATGATGTCATCAACCATGGCAATCGCGCCGTAGTAAAAAGTGCGTGATTTACGGTAATCCATGTCTGTCATGTGTGATACGTCGTGCCAAGGCCATAATATTCTATCTTGCGCCATCGGCTTAAGTTCACGCTTAGCCATGTGGTTAGCTGGCACTTCGACTGTCTTCGGGTCGTACATGCTGGCATATGGCTCTGGTACACGATACGGTGGATGCGGCTGGTTAAAGCTAACGACACCAAAAAAGGGCTTGTCTTGCTTGGCAGCTTCAACCAACATTTGCTTGCCATAGCGCACCTTGTCATAGGCTGCGGTATCTTCAAATTTACCGTCTAGGGTTTTGAAATAAACGTGTTTCTCGCCATTAGCATCTAATTTGCCTTGTTTGTAGCCTTCAATGCTAGCGACATCATCGTAAGGTACATAATGACGAGGTTTACGCACACGGGTATCGGCATGCTCTTTAACAAAGTCAGCTCCACGTAAACGCGCGCCTTGTGGGCCAATATGCCACTTACCAACATAGCCTACATAGTAGTCTTGATCGGATGCGCGTTTTAGTAACCCGCCTTGGCTTAAATCCAGCTCATACTTGCGTGAATGAAATAGCTCAACGTTGTCGTCTAAGCCATTTTTATGCCCCCAGCGCCCGGTAAATAACGCTGCTCGTGACGGCGAACATAAGCCCGTGGTTGACATGGCATAATCAAAACGCGTGCTTTGCGCGGCCAATGCGTCAATGTGTGGGGTATTAACAGGACCACCACGATAAGAAAAACTATCAAAACGCATATCATCAAAAAACAAAATAAGTACGTTGGGTTTCTTACTTGTTTTTGTTGTACCGTCATCGGTAATGGTTTTGGTATTCGCGACAAGATCAGCACTTTGTGCTGATTCGCTGCTGTCAATTTGGCTGTCTTGGCCACACGCGGTCAAGCAAGCAGTTATAGCCGCTGCCGCTAGCCAAGTGAATTTATTTACTCTCAGTTTCATTTTATGCCCTTTCACCTTAATACTATATTACGCGACCGAAACGGGTTCTTTTTCTGATTGTCTCGCCCAAGGAAAAACCACAGCTGAACAAAGTAAAATCACCAGTCCGACAATGACAATTGTCATACCGCCTTTATCCGTCAGTAAGCCTAATGCCGCAATGAGCACACCAATAGCGAATACACCGCAGGCAATAACCTTGCGACCAAACACGTTAGCCGAGCTGTTTTGTTCAGGTTCGGCGCTTTGAGCCGCTAAACATTTTTGTTGATAATGTTGTTGGTACGCCGCGTATTGATTAAGCGATGCCTTGCTCATTCGTGCCCACGCTTCAAATACAAGCAAACACAAAACGGGCACCAGTACGCCAACCAGCATTTCTGCCGAGCGCCCTAATGAAAAATCAAACCAGCTTGGGCTGACAAACTTAAAGAAACCATTCACTGCCAAGCTAAATAGGGTGGTCAACACGACAGATTTTCCTGTCTGATATTTTGAAAACATGGACCAAATAGGCGGTAAAAATAACGCGACACCGGTAATAGCAGCCAAACTAAACGCGACTTCAACAATGCCGCCCATACTGGTTACCGACAGCGCAACACCGACTGACAATAAACCAAAAATAACCGTGGTGATGCGCGCAACTAACATTAATTCTTTGTCGTTTGGCGCTTGCCTAAACTGCTTGTATACATCGTTGGTAAATACGCCAGCCGCAATATTAAGCGTGGTATTAACTGAACTCGCCGTTGCAAACACCATGGCACCTAAAATAAGCCCCATCAATCCGTCAGGCACCACTTGCTGACTTATCATTAAATAAGCACCTTCGGCATCAACGGCACTGGTGTCTGGGTTCATCACCCGATAGATCATAGGTGGTAACATCCAAATCAAAGGGGCGATTAAATATAGACCACCAAATAGTAACCCGACTTTTTTCGCTTCTTTAGGGCTAGATACACTGGTATAACGTTGTACGTAAGCCCAACTACCACCAATGAACACCATATTATAAAAGCCAAATGCGGCCATAAATAACCAGTCGTATTCACTATTGGTTAAAGCGAAAAAATCAGTCGGCGCTTGATCAATAAATTGGCTTACACCGCCAACCTCACCCAGTGCCAACGGCACAACAATAAGAACTGCCGCCGTTAATACGACAAACTGCAATACATCAGTGACCAGAACAGCCCACAAACCGCCAGCTGTGGTGTAAATAATAATAAGTAAACCCAGAAGCATAATTGACATAGAAAGTGGAATGCCCACCGTCACCTCAATCATTTTGCCAACAGGGTATAAAAATGCACCGCCACTAAATAGCGAGATAAACAAAAAGACCAATGTATAAAACTTTTGGGTTTTGATACCTAATCGCTCAGCAATATATTCTGCTGCGGTTAGTGCTTTGGTGCGATTCCAGCGTGGTGCTATATAAAATCCAACAATAAAACCAGCAATAGACATAGTGGCTTGGATAACGACCGCAACCATGCCTGATTCATAAGCAATGGATCCCCAAACCACAAAGGTACCCACAGAAAAGAAGCTCATAAATAATGATAAGCCAGAGATCCACCAAGGCACGGCACCGCCAGCCGCAAAAAAGGATTTGACGCTACTGCCGCCACGTGAAAAAGATAAACCCAGTGCAAAAACGAGCAAAGAGAATGCGATAGCGATTGAAAAATCAAAGTGACTCAAACCAGACTCCTGACTAACTTATTTAATTTACTTCCCGTCCAATTCTGGTTTATTCAATAAAACGCTAAGTATTGGCACTAAAAAGTACATTAAAACATAATGAATAAATCCTACAATTAAATTGCTTTTATAGCAATTCCAATTTCCATTAACATAGATTAAATTCAAACATATTACTTTTATCGTAGTATTACTTACAATGCCAAAATATTGCTTTAAGAAATAAAAAGGTATTTAAAGGAGGCTTCTGCCAAATGAAATCTGAGCATGCGGGGATGACGAGGGTATTTTCCTAAGCCACGAAAGTAAAATGTCAACTCATTGATGTAAAAGCGCGTTTCTGAAACTTGTGTATAAAAACGTAAAAGCAGGAAACTAAGAGTTGTCTGGAATATAAAACCAGTGCCTATATAGCTGCAGGCGTTTTGCGTTAACGGGACAACGTAAGTGTCAACGTCAAAAGTAAGCACTAACAAAGAAAAATAAAATTTACGCGAAAAGGCTAAGTACAGGTATTCCGCCCTTAGATACCGCTAGAACGGAATACATTAACTATGGCCAAAATAGTTTAATCCGGCAAATTAAACGCTTGCTTCAGCTCACTGATTTCTTCATCTCCCATGGCATTAACATGACCTAATTGGAAAGAATCTAGCACCGCCTTGGCAGTAAATTCAGAGACTTCTAGCCTATCGTAAGCTTGCAACATATTATTCCCAGTAACAATGATGCCATTATTTTGCAACATGCAAATAGGGCTAGCCTCGCCCAATACATGCGCTATGGTTTGCATCTCACGCATTGAAGTCACAAACGAGACTTTTTTAATATCACGCATCAAAATGTAAGCTTCAGGAATAATTTTCGAATCAAGCTCAGTATCTGTGACATTAAACGCCATCAAATTAGGTGGATGGGCAATAATACAAGAATGAATATTGGGGTTTTCAGCAAACACAGCTTGGATCATAGCTAGTGCAAAACTGGGGACTTTACCCGTTTCACATTGACCATTTTTAACTAGAACCAAGTTATCTGGTGACATGTATTTTCTATCTTCGCCATGAGGGGTGATAAGAAATTCATGCTCTGATAAACGCTGAGCAAACGTGCCTTCCGTACTAGTAATCAACTTTTGTTGATAACTGCGCTGGATAAAACGACTCATCTCAAAGCGCAATTCTTTTTCAACACTATTGATATGACTCGGTGAAAAGGATTCAACATCATTTAAGTGGACCGGCTGAATTGCTAGTTCTTCTTGACTCAGTGGAGTAATTTTACCCAAAGCGGTTGCTTTAATTTGAATACGCGCCGTGTAGTCTAGCGTTTCAAACTGTTTAAATGCATCAAATAAATTGCACGATCCGGTCACAGTTCCATGATTTTCAAGTAATACTGTATCAAAACCCTTGTTAAATGATTCAGCGATATTTGCCCCTAACTGCTCACTACCTGGCAAGGCATACGGCACAAAATCGATTTCGCCACAAATATCTTTTACTCCGGCCATTAAACTAGTGTTAGGCACCATACCCGAAGCTGAAAAAGAAACTAATGCAGGCGGATGAGCATGTAAAACTGCCTTAATATCATCTCTGGCTTGATAGATGGCAAGATGAAATGGATATTCAGAAGACGGTTTATGCCGCCCCTCAATAGTGCCATCCGCTTTAACACAAACAATATCTTCTCGAGTTAACCCACCTTTATCTACGCCACTTGGCGTCACCCAGATATCACCATTTTCGTCCTTTATTGAAATGTTACCACCCGAGGTCGTCGTCATTTCGTAACTGTATACCCGCTCCATAATCAAAATTATTTGGTCTTTAGGATGTAAGTACTTAAAACCATCTTTAATAATAAATTCGTTCACAAGTCACCCCATTAATCACATTAGGTCAAAATAAATCATACATGATTAATTAGGCATTTTTTAGACAATTTTGAATTTTTATTAAAGCAGTCAAGCAAACCTTGATATAGATCAGGGCCGGTTGTTTATTGAAGTCGTTGTAGCGCTCAAACTTTTTATTCAGAGGTGAACTCGCTACACAAACGGATAATCAATTACATTTCGCAATTAAATTGTTGATTATTTGTTAAATATGATTAATTATGACTAAATATAGTTGATATTTACAGCTACCTACTACTGCAAATAGTACTGCAAAGACACTTACCTTGCCGTATAGAAGTAGAAAATGATTGCTCATCATCAAGAGTAACCAATGAAAATAGCAATAGAGCCAACAAGATGTTTAAAGCGCAAATAAACACAGCTATGCCTAAACCAGTTGGTAGCTTAATTTTATACAGTATTGGTTGTTTATTATTGCTCACTTGTGCTGGCTACTATTTCTATCAGCAAATGACTATCGCAGCGCAAGATCTCAGTATTAAGCAAGCAACAATCGTTAATAACCAAGCGACTAAAGCAAATAACTTATCCATTACCAATCTCTCAAACAAACCTACAAGCGTTTCACAGTCCTCGGTTCCTAGCACCCAAAAAGCACTGCCTATCTCGACTTCGACTCAATCAACCTCCTCTGCAATTTCCCCTGCAATGTCGCCAGAAGAAAATTGGCTAGTGGCATTAAAGCAAAGTTTAACAATCGAACAAGAAAATAGCTTACATGCAATGTCAGTCGAACAGCCTGCCGAATTACTCTCGCAAAACCAGCAACTACAATACAAGTTATTGAATAAACTACTTGAGCTTAACATTTCAGAGCAACGAGCATTTTTGATGCGAGTTGTGGCTGCCGCTTCACCCGAAACACGACGTATGTTTACCCAAGATTTACTTGCTTCTTCAAGGGCTATAGACCGTAACGCGGGCGTAACCTTACTTATGCAGGAGCCCGTCTTATCGGAGAAAAAATTTTCAACACAAATTTTGCTACAAAACGAGTCCGATCCCAGTGTACTTACACAGGTTTTATTATTTTTAAACCAAGCGCAACAACAACCATTAACAGAGTTACTTGTCGATGAATTGGCCTCACATGTGCAATTTAATGACTCGGCTAAAATCAGAGGACTGGCGTTACAAACCTTGATGAAAATCAACCCGAGTGATCCACAAGTCACCCTACAAGCCATTAACTTAATCTCTTCATCTCACTTTGAAGATCATAAAGTTGGGTTAAACGTATTAACTCAACAGCTCAATGATTATGGTATTGAACTTAAAACAGAACAGCGACAATCCGTACACGAGCAACTGACGTATATCATTAACGATACTTCGCAAACGGCCAACAACAAAAATCAAGCGCAGATGGCTATCGATTTGTTAAATAAACACAACTAATCGGATTGCTTTTCCACCTAATTACAAAAATTACACGCAAACAAAATATAAGAACAGTAACCATTAGTTAAAGAGCTCACATGACTCCTTAGGACTTAAAATGAACAATAACGACCAGTAAAGATTTTATATGATATAATATATACTCAATGTGCAGCGCTTTTAAATAAAATATCTGCTTTTAGGGGGTAGTAAATGTGAAGTTAGCTAGCTTTTCTTTTACAGCAACCCGTTTTATTGCGTAATTCAACAATACGAAGTAAGTGAAAATGATTAAGAGAAAAATCTACCCTGCCGCCTTAATTTCCAGTTTATTAGTCTTAGCTGGCTGTTCAAAACAGCCTGAAGTAGAAGAAGCCAAACCAATGGCAAAAACAGTGACAAAACCAGTCACTGCTCCTGCAACACAATCATTCAGCTTTTCTGTCACTATGGCACAAGACAACCTCACCTTTGCCAAAGATCAGTATTTAAAAATGATCAGTCACGTAGAAAACAAGCAGAACTTATATTACCGCCCTGAATGTAAGCAAGACCCAAGCATGCTTTGCATTCCCCGTTCGCAAGAGCACGGTGCCATTTTTGTCGATAAATATGGCAAATGGACCAATGGCTTCTTTCCAGGTGTGATGTGGAAGTTATTAAGTAACAAAGACAATATTCAATGGTCTAGCGGACAAGAGCAAAAACTATACGACAGTGCCAAGTATTTCCAACAAGCCCTAGAAAGTGACGTAGGCAGAACCTCTACTCATGACTTAGGCTTTTTATTATATGACTCATATGGTGAAGCCTTGCACTATGACGAGCTAGATAGCAAAACACGTCAACAATATAGTCAGTACTTGGATGTAGGTCGAGCGGCTTTAGCGACCCGATTTAGTGATGAAAAAGGTCTAATCCGTTCATGGGATTGGGCGCCACATATGAAGCTAACCACGATTGAAAATGGTGAGCAAAAAGTTGACCTTTATTCATTATCAAACCCTTGGCAGTTCCCTGTGATCATCGACAATATGATGAACCTAGAGTTTCTGTTCGACAGTGACGTAGAGCGCTATCACGAAATCGCTTTTAGCCATGCTAAATATACGCTGGAGAACCACTATTTTTACGATGAGGCGGACAAGGCGCAACAATACCCATTGTCGTATCACGTATTTGATTACGGCGAGAATAAGCCGGGTAACTGGCAAGGTTTAGGTAATGTTTCTGCTTGGGCGCGCGGTCAAGGTTGGTCTTTGTATGGCTATTTAACGGTTGTAGAAGCCATGGCTAAAACCAAGGTCGATTTAAGCAAATACCCTGATTTTGACAACCATCTCAATCGTTTGTTGGGCAGTATTGAGCATTTACTCGGTGATGAGTACGTACCTTACTGGGACTTTTGGGCAGCACGTGACAACGCCTATGAATACGCTGAAAACGTATCGCCAGATACTGCAATCTACTCGGGGATTTTAGAGCTTTGTGCAAAACGATTAGAAGACCACATCACACCTTATAAAGGTTACAAACCGCAAAGACTCGACGCATCTTTATTATCTGATGAATCGCTTAAGCGTCTGCAAGGCAAGAAAAACTGGTACGGAGAAGACGTAATACAAGGTGATAAAATTGTGCCTTGTGGCTCTAAACCATACCCAGCAAACCATCAAAAAATACCACGTGATACCTCGGCTTCTGCTCTGTTTGCATCGGCACTTTATCAATTCGCCATCATCACCAAAGATGATGCCAAGAGCCAAAAGTACGCAGATCTGGCAGATAAGATTATGCTTGAGTTAACAAATAATTACCGAACTGACCGTAACCAAACCCGCAAAGATAGCTTAGGTTTAGGTTTTGTCTTAGCAGAAGCAACGGGCAATATGGGCAGTGCCGGTGAAATTGATACACCTATTGTGTATGGCGACTTCTACTTTATTGAAGCCAATGCCAGAAAAATTGCTTACGAACAACGTAAGTAGAAGTAATAAAATTGAAGGCTGGTTTTATACCTGCCTTACAAGATAAACATTGGGCGTTCCAACTACAGGTTACAGAATGATTAATAGGCGACATTTTCTTTTAGGCGGCGCAAGTTTATTGACTGCGGCTTGTTCTACTCAATTTGATTGGTTAACCGATCTTAAAAAGCAATATCCAAATGTATTAATGCTGGCGGTTGATGATTTAAATAATTGGGTAGGCGCGTTAGGTGGACACCCCAATGCCAAAACACCCAATATTGACCGATTAGCTGCAAAAGGCACAACCTTTACCAATGCTCATGCCCCCGCTCCTTTGTGTGGCCCATCACGAGCTAGCATAATGACAGGGTTAGCGCCTTCAACTACTGGTATATATGGTCATGTGCACGACAATGATATTAAATCCGCCAATGATAAAGCAGCGCAATCCATCTTCTTAAGTGAATATTTTAAACAACACGGCTATTACACGGCTGCGGTTGGTAAAATATTCCATCAAGATGTGGCTGAAGGCAGCTTTGATGAGTTTGGCGGTCGCGTAAAAATGTTCGGCCCTTATGCACCTAAAGCCTTAAATTGGGATAAAAAAGGCACAAGTACCGACTGGGGAGCCTACCCTGAACGCGACGATCAAATGCCAGATTATGACTCAGCCAATTGGTTGATCGAGCAATTAGAACGGGAGCATGACAAGCCCTTTTTCCTTGCGGGTGGTTTTTTACGTCCACACGTACCTTGGACTGTGCCGCAAAAATGGCTCGATATGCATCCGATTGAGGACATCGAATTACCACCGTATTTGAAAGATGATATGGACGATGTTCCAGAAATAGCCAAACGGATCACCGAATTTAAAATGATGCCAACCACTGAATGGGCAAAAGAATCTGGACAATGGAAATATATAGTACAAGCTTACCTAGCCAGCGTTTCATTTGTTGATTCTTGTATTGGTAAAGTATTAGATGCGCTAGATAATAGCCAATATGCCGACAATACGGCTGTCGTGTTATGGGGCGATCATGGTTATGACATTGGCGAAAAAAACCGCTTTGCTAAAATGGCTCTGTGGGAAACATCAACAAAGACACCACTGATAATCAAGCCACCAAAATCATCGGGCAAACAAGTGAGTTCACGTCCTGTTAGCTTGCTGGATTTGTACCCAACTTTAGTCAAAATGTGTGGATTGCCAGAAAACACATACAACCAAGGTAATGATCTAACCCCGTTACTTTTCAAGCCTGATGCGCAATGGCAACACGCTGCAGTGACCACATTTGGTCCGAATAACCATGCGGTGAAAACCGATAGATATCGCTATATTCGTTACGAAGATGGTAGTGAGGAGTTATATGACCACAAAACTGATCCCAATGAATGGCACAACATAGCCAACAACAAAGATTACCAAGGAATAAAAGACCAACTCAGTCAGCACTTACCACGAGAAAACGCCGCTTGGTCGCCGGTTTCGCAATTTAGAAGTAATGATTACTTTAAAGCGATTACGGATGCGGTGCAAAGTAACAAGATGTAAAACATCGACTGAATTTAATGGCCGTAGGGCACAATGCATTTCAGCTAATGCTATGTATTAAACAGCATTAGCAGGTGTAAAACCTGCCCTAGCAAATACTTATAATGCTTATGGAACTGGCTTACGCCCGATCCTAATTAAGTGAGCTAGAAATTATGAAAAAATTAAGCGTCTTCCTATTTGTATTTTTTATCAATATTTTCCCTTCTTCAGCTGAAATTATTTGGTCTGCAGATCCAAATAAAAGTAATAAGGTTACTGACTTTTTTAAACGATTGGACGATGGCAATTACCCGCAAGATTATTGCAAGGTTAAAGGCGATGAAAAAGGCGTTGCCGCATCAACTGCCAGTATTGTGACTGATCCGCGCTATGGTAAGGTTTGGCATATTAATAAGCCGATTAACCGTAAACGCGGTGAGTTTGCGCGCTTTGAAGGTAAAATTAATCATTTATCGCCTAAAGAAGGCGACGATCTATATATTGCATGGAATTGGAAAATAGATACGGCAGACGGCACGAAAATTGATAAAGAGATCACGGTTTTTCAATGGAAATCGGCCAGCCCCCACAATCAAAATTACCCCATTAATATGGAATACGACGGTGATCTTACATTAAACGTGTTTGGCGCTGATTACAGCAAAAAAGTCGGGCAATTTAAGCGCCGTGCGATACTTTGGCGTAAAGCTATACCCCAAGGTGAGTGGGTGTCGTTAATCGTTCGCGTCAAAGTAAACAAGGATGATTTTGGTGGTGTTGTGCAATTCTGGTTTAACGGCGAGCTACAGCAATTAGACAACCTAAAAACCAAGTTGTACCAAGCCAAAATTTCAGACGACAAGAAAAGCGTATTTCATCGCACCAACGACGGCCGTTTTGTGTACCCTAAATGGGGTGCCTATAACAAAAAATCTTGCCAATACAACGTCAATATTTATTATCACGATATGAAAGTAGGAACAACGTTAGAGTCGGTCATGCCTATTCAAAACCATTAACCAGTAAAAATTATAAAAACCATGAATAAAATCATAGCACTAGCTTGTTTTACAATTATGCTTGTGGGTTGTTTATCAACCCCAAGCAAGGTATACCAGCAAAGTGAAGTTAATCAAATCAGTAAACCTATTGTTAGAGTCACCCCTAGGTTTCCTAAAAATACCTCAAATAAATCGCTTTCGGGTTATATAAAAGCTAAATATGTTGTCAAAGAAGATGGCAGGATCGGCGATGTTGTGATCCTTGAATCACAACCCAAAGGTTTTTTTGATGCTGAAGGGATTAAAGCAATCAAAAAATGGCGCTATCGCCCGGCGATATTAAATGGGAAACCGGTCGATTCTTGGCAGACTACGCAACTTAATTGGGGAAAATAGACAAGCATTCTTGCTTGTCTACCTACTAAGACTAGCTTCTAACTATAGTCAAAGCGATCGAGTTTTAGGGGAAGCCGTCAAGCTTCGAAGCCCCATGAGCATATGCTCTATTATGTGATTGGGGTGAGCAAGCGCAGACAATGAACCATAAAACTTGAGCGAGAAGAATATACTAGCTAAAAAATGCTCGTTTCAAACCTAACTCTAAACCGCGGATTTCAGCTAAACCTTTTAATCGGCCAATCGCCGAGTAACCAGGATTAGACGTTTTATTTAAATCATCCAAAATTTGATGACCGTGATCGGGACGCATCGGGATCAGTAATTCCTGACCAGCACTTCTGCGGCGGTTTTCTTCTTGAAGCAAGGCATAAACCACGTTGTACATATCCACATCACCATCAAGATGAGCGGCTTCATAAAAACTATCGCTGTTTTCTTCTCGTTGCGTAGCGCGTAAATGCGCAAAATAAATCCGCTCACCAAAACGTTTGATCATTTCAACTAAATCATTATCCGCGCGCACACCATACGAGCCGGTGCACATAGTAATGCCGTTTTCGATTGCATCAGAAACTGTGGTTAACCACTCTATGTCTTCAATAGTCGACATGATACGTGGAAGCCCCAAAATTGGACGCGGAGGATCATCTGGGTGGATCGCCATTTGCACACCAAACTCTTGGCAAACTGGCAATATTTCGCGTAAAAAATAGGCCAGATGTTGGCGAAATTGCTCTTTATCTATTCCTTTATAGGCGTCTAATTGAGCTTGAAACTCTTCCAAGGTATAGCCCTCTTCTGCCCCTGGTAAACCCGCAATAATATTGTTGATTAGTGTTTGCTTTTCAACGCTCGACATAGTGTCAAAATACGCTTTGGCACGAGCTTGCTCTTCGTCACTATATGTGAGTTCTGCGCCTGGGCGCTTTAACTGAAATAACTCAAAGGCCGCTAGTGCGTCTGCATTAAAACGTAAAGCGCGTGAACCATCTGCCAGCTCATACGATAAATCGGTACGAGTCCAATCAAGAACAGGCATAAAGTTATAACAAATAGTCTTAATGCCCTGCTGCGCTAAATTCACTATGGTTTGCTTATAGTTGTCAATGTACAACTGAAAACCAGGTGTTTGACGCTTAATGGCTTCGTGAACAGGAACACTTTCAACAACAGACCAAGTTAAAGATTTTTCTTCAATTATTTGCTTACGTTGCGCAATTTCTTCTGAGCTCCACACCTCTCCGTTGGGGATATGATGTAATGCAGTGACGATACCTGTCGCCCCTGCTTGTCGAATATCGTCTAAGGTAACGACATCATTTGGGCCGTACCAACGCCATGTTTGTTGCATGAAAATTCCTACCGAGCTTGTAAAGAATATGAATCAAAAAGATAACCATCAAATGCTGGATCATCGACATCTGACAGTTCTAATAAAGTTTGTTTAACGCTTTCTAAGTGCTGCCACATCGCACGTCTCGCTTGCTCTGGTTGCTTACGCTTTAAAGCGGTAAAAATGGCGTGATGTTCACCCAGCCATTTTTGCCTATAATTCAAATCGGCTAAGCGTTTGTGTAACACTTGCCAAGGCTGACTAGATTGGCGCTGCAACCACAAGCGATTAGCAATATCGACTAACGCACTGTTTTGGGTTGCCTCAGCAATCGCCATATGAAACGCTTTGTCACCTGTTTCATTATCTGCGTTATTAGCGATAGCATCCTGCTCTAATTGCAAAGCTTCTTGTAAGCGAACCACGTCGTTTTTAGTCACTTGACTAGCAGCAAACTCAGCAATGTGGCTTTCAATAACCTGACGGGCTTGCAGCATTTCAAATACGCCCATGTTATCGGCAATCGTAAATACGTTTTCATTGGCCGCACTAGGCGCTGGCTTTTGGCTTGGGACTTCAATGACATAAATTCCTGAGCCCTTGCGCACTTCAACTAGCTCTTCCAATTCAAGCATGATCATAGCGTCACGCACTGTCGCTCTACTGACATTTAACCGTTCAGCAATATCACGCTCTGGCGGTAAACGGTCACCAACTTTGTAGTTACCTTTAAGCAACTCTTCCCTAAGTTGTTCACCAATTATTTGATAAGGTCTTTTATTCACGACACTGCTCTATATATGTGTTAAGCGCAACACTCAACCAAGTCTATTTTTATTCTATTGTGCGCACCATTAGCAAAGTTGTCAACCAATTAAACTTTGGTTGACCAATATGGTTAAGTGTGCATAATGGGAACTGATTGAATATAAGGTTTATTGCCTGTTTATCTTGTATATCTAATAAAATCCGTGACTTAGCGTAATAAAAGCGATTTTATTTAATGAGTTTTACACTCAACACAAGGTCAAATGACGCGTAAATATGATTAAAAATAATTGGTTTACCAATAATTTAATCCATTAATAAACCATCAACGACAAACTGATACTCAAAATTTTATAAATAATAAAGTGCTGTATTAGCACACACTGAGGTACAACAATGTTTTCTATCGTTAGAAATAAGGGCAGTCAATTAATCACTGCACTTGCTATCAGCTTAAGCTTGAGTGCTTGCGTTTCAACTCAATCCAGTCAACGTTTAGACAACAATTTAGATGCTTGGCAAAATGTTTATAAATATGGTGAGGCAAGAATTGTTGACGACGAAATTCACCTAATTTCTACCGGTAATTGGTTTTTATTAAGCAAACAAAAATACAAAGACTTCATTTTAGAAGCCGAAATCAAAATGCCTGACGTTAAGGAATACTCAAACTCAGGTATTATTTTTCGCGCTGACGTGGCCTACAACGAAAAGAAAAAAAGCAACTATGCATTTGGCTACCAAGCTGAGGTTGACCCAAGTGACCGTAAGTGGAGTGGCGGCCTATATGAACAAGGCACAAAACGCCAATGGTTACACCCACTGCACGACAAACGCTCGGCACCAGATGCGGACTTCAAACAAAACATCACCAAGCAATGGGATGAAACCAAAGCCAATGCCTATAAACATTTAGAGTGGAACAAATACAAAATCCAAGCCAAGGGCAGTGAAATTAAAATTTGGGTAAATAATGTATTAACGACTCATGTTATTGATGAAAAAACCGCTGAAGGTTTCATTGGTATTCAACATCACGGTAGTTGGGCATTCAAAAAGAACGGTGATCGCACCAATACAGTTAAATTCCGCAATATTCAGATCACTGAAATATAACAGCGAGACAAACCGTGACTCAACAAAACATCAACCAAGACGAACAACGAATTCTCGCGGCTAAGCAAGCTGGAACAGGCGCAACCATAAAAACCTATTTGGGTATGTCTGGACCCGGTTGGTTGCAAAGCGGTATCACGCTTGGCGGCGGTTCACTGGCTAGCGCGCTGTTTATCGGTGTTGTTGGCGGCGTCGAATTTTTATGGGTACAAGTACTCGCCATGTTAATGGGTGTCGTCATGCTATCTGCCATTGCGTACGTTACCCTAAGTTCTGGCCAATCGCCCTACAAACTCATCCGTGACCAAATCAACCCCGTACTGGCTTGGGGTTGGTTATTTGCCTCGTTACTCGCCAATTTAATTTGGGTAATGCCGCAGTATGCCCTGTCTTATTCGGCAATCACTGACAATTTGGGTTTAAGCTTTGGCAGTGAATTAACCAATAAAGTGGTTATTTCTTTAGCCATTTTTGCTATTTGTACCGCGGTAGTTATGCAGTTTGGTCAAGGCGGAAAAGGCCAAAAAGTATTTGATACTGTGTTAAAGGTGATTGTTAGCGGTATTGTGGTGACCTTTATGGCCGTCAGTATCAAAATTTTATTTATCGACCACACTATTAGCCTGAGTGAAGTTTTTGCAGGCTTCATTCCTAGCTTAAGCCACTTTACCGATCCCGTTGGGGCTTTGGGCGACCAATTACACAAATTACCAGAAAATGTGCAAGCCTACTGGCGTGATGAAATTGTTAGTATTCAACAAACCGTATTGATCTCAGGCGCGGCATTTGCCGTAGGGGTAAACATGACGTTTATGATGCCCTATTCCATTATTTCTCGCGGTTGGAATAAAAACTTCCGTGGCTTAGCCGTGTTCGATTTATCAACGGGAATGTTAATTCCATTTGTTTTGGCGACCTCTTGTGTGGTCATCGCCGCCGCGGCGACTTTCCATGGTAATCCACAAGATGCCTTAATCGAACAAAATGGCGTGTATCAAGTTAATCAGCAAGCCTCAGCCAAAGTGCAATCTGGCTTGCAATCAATACTCGATAAACGCCAAGCTGCAGTGGATGCTCCTTTGGATAATCAAGAAATGATGATGGCCGCTTACCTCATTAAGCGTGACACAGGCTCATTTACTAAGGCACTCGAAGGTGTAGTTGGGGTTGACATGGCTAACTTGATCTTCGGCTTAGGTATATTGGCCATGGGGATCTCAACCATCACCATTCTCATGTTGATATGTGGGTTCTGTGTGTGTGAATTTTTTGGTTATGAACACGGCGGACGTCAGCATAAATTAGCCACCCTAATGGGCGCTACTGGATTGCTTTGGTTCGTGGTGTGGTCTGGTGGATCAGCCTCTTACCTGGCAACCATTACTGGCACAATTGGCTTTATTTTTCTACCAACCGCTTATATCGCCTTTTTACTACTATTTAATTCAAAACGTGCAATGGGCGACAACCGACCTAGCGGTAAACAACGTGTTGTGTGGAATGTATTAATGGGCGTGTCGACTGTCGCGATTAGTTTAGCGGCTTTTGGCCCTTACGGCGCTTGGAACAAATCAGTCGATGGTATTCCACTCGGTCGTTATTTTGTAATTAGTTTTATTGTCGCCGCCATTGCTGGGCAAATTTACATGATGATCAAACGCCAAGCGACCCCAGATCCTGTCGCCTGTAAGGAATAAATAAATGTCAAACAAGATACATAAAATCGGCATCATAGGTGCGGGCATGATCGCGCAATTTCATGCTGAAGCAATAAAAGCCATGCCAAACGCTGAGCTAGTCGCCGTTTATAACCGTAACCTAGAAAAAGCAACGGCGTTTGCTGAACAGCATCAATGCCAAGCGTACAATGATCTTGATACTTTTTTAGCCAATGACGACATGCAAGTAGTGACGATTTGCACACCAAGTGGCGCGCACTTAGATCCTGGTTTAGCTGCAGCCAAAGCCGGTAAACACATTATTGTTGAAAAGCCGATTGAAGTCACCACAGATAAAACAGATGCATTGATCCAAGCCTGTAACGATCAAGGTGTGCAACTGATAGGGATTTTACCCCGCCGTTTTAATCAATCAACCCAAATTTTAAAAGACGCGGTTGATAATGGCCGCTTTGGGCAGATCACCTTAGCCGAAGCATCAATTAAATGGTTCCGCACTCAAGAATATTACGATAGCGGTGCTTGGCGAGGTACTTGGGCACTAGACGGTGGCGGCGCGTTAATGAATCAGTCTATCCACACGGTTGATTTGTTATTACACGTCATGGGCAATGTCACACGGGTGTGTGCTTTTGCTGGGCTTGAAGGCCACAAAGATATAGAAGTCGAAGATGTCCTAGTCGCCATATTGCAATTTGAAAATGGTGCGCGTGGCGTGATCCAAGCCTCTACAACTTGTTACTCTGAAACCGGTCATCCGGCTCAGGTACAAATTTGTGGTATGCAAGGCTCGGCCTTTATGGTCGACGACAAATTCTCAGTTTGGGACTTCCAAGACAAACAAGACAACGATGGCGAAATATTAAAAACCTATGGGGTTAACGCCTCAGCCAAAGGTGCCGGTGCAGCAGATCCTAAAGCGATTGACTTCTCGTGGCATCAACGCAACTTTGAAGAAGCATTAGCCGCCATCGATGAAAACCGCCCTTCAATTGTTGATGGCCAAGAAGGCCGCAAGGCAATCGAGTTAATTGGTGCGATTTATCAATCCGCAGCGAATGGTGGACAACCGGTAAGCTTACCTTTGCAAAGCTGGCCGCAAGCCGAACAACTAACCCAAGCCTTTACTGGCAAGTCTTAACGTTTACAGGAACTCGCAATGTATTTAACCGGATTTGCTGACGAAGCCTCGCAAGATCTCGATTTACAAATCAAAGCCACCAAAGCATTAGGCTGGAACGCTATCGAATCGCGTAATATTAATGGCAAGAACATTCATGATTTAACAGAAGAAGACTTCGAAATTGCCGTAGGCAAATTAGAATCTGCTGGGGTACATATCAACTGTTTTGGTTCGGCGATTGCCAATTGGGCAAAGAGTGTTAACGATCCATTTGATATCACGCTGGCCGAAGTCGAACGTGCAATACCGCGCATGAAGCGTTTAGGCACCAAACTGATCCGCATAATGAGTTATCAACGCTGTGAAGGGCAAGAACAATTTGCCCAAGAACGTTTTGCGCGCTTACGCGAAATTGTTAGCCTGTTTCACGCGCATGACCTAACACCTGTGCATGAAAACTGTATGAATTATGGTGGCATGAGCTGGCAACACAGTTTGGAACTTATCGACAATGTGCCTGGCTTAAAGCTTATTTATGACACTGGCAATAGCCCTTTCATGAAAGATTACGCCAAAGGCGGTGATGTATGGCAAGACGGCTGGGAGTTTTATAACCAAGTTAAACCACACGTCGCTTATATTCATATTAAAGACACGTTAAACCCTAAACCAGGTGAAAAAGAAACTTACACCATGCCGGGTGAAGGCCAAGGTTATGTCAAAGAAATTCTGGCAGACCTACAAGCCAGTGGTTATGACGGAGGGATCTCCATTGAGCCACATTTAGCGGCTATTTTTCATGATCCAGCAGCACTCAATACGCCAAACGATAAAAGCTATGACTTATATGTCGAGTATGGCCAAAAACTCATGAAAATATTAGCCGATATGGGTTATCAGCATAGTCTTTACCGTAGATGAGACTTTAGTCTTACTTTTTTGGGTGGGTAAATTTACATACTTTGTAAGCATAAATGCTCACCTACAAGGGTGGGTAAATTTACATGCTTTATAAGCATAAATGCTCACCTACAAGGGTGAAGTGATTTATAGGCTTCAGAAGTATAAATACTCGCCAATTTAGATAAATTATTTTGCAAGCTCAGCAAGCATAAATGCTCGCCCACAAAAGCGAAAAAAAAGAAACACAATATGATGAAAGCAATGAATTTAGGATTAACACTGGCAATTGCCACCACTGTGACTATCACAGGTTGTCAATTATTCCCGCAGAGTCAATCTTCAGCCGATCAAGTTACCGTAGTCGTAACCGCTCCGCCTCGTGCTGCGACACCCGTTGTGCCCACGCCTAAAATTGACGAAACCACGCACAAAAATAAAGGGGATCGCAAGGGTCATAATATGACAGATAAGATCCCAAAAAGTGAAGTTCCCCCCTCGCCTATTCTTAACGTTGAGCAAGCATTAAATTCCATTCAAGTACAAGACGGGTTTGCTGTCGAAAATGTGGTTGCCGAACCTTACATCTTTAATCCTGTTTCATTAACCTTCGATGCTAATGGCCGCATGTGGGTTTGTGAAATGACACGCTACATGCCAGATACATTTGGTACAGGCGAAAACATCCCTGAAGGCAACATAGCCATACTAGAAGATAGAGATGGCGACGGTAAAGTTGATAAACGCACGGTTTTCTTAAATGACGTTATCTTGCCACGAACTATTACCCTAGTGAAAGGCGGCATTTTGTATGCCGATCACACTCAATTATTCTTCACCGAAGTGCTAGAAAAAGACGGCAACTTAGTACCAGGAAAACGCGAGGTCGTCGACCCAACCTATGCTAAAGGCGGCAGTTTAGAGCATAAAACCAACACCATGTTTTATGGTATGGACAATTGGTACTACAACGCCAAAAGCAATAAAAAATATCAAACCATCGCACTCGATGCTGAAGTGCCAAGAGGCGCTAAAGAAATATACCGAAACCAATATTGGAAACTTGTGCGCGGCATTTCGGATTACCGTGGTCAATGGGGCGTTACCATGGATGACTATGGACGTTTATACCACAATGGCAACAGTTCACCTGCGCAAGGCGAATATTTGTTGCCGGGTTCATTGCTACAAAACCCTGAATTCTGGGCCAAAATGGGCGCTAACTTTATAGGTAATGGCGATATTTATTCAATCCGTATGAATACCGGGATCAACCGTGGTTACATCGAAGATATGCTGCATCAAACAGGCCCTAATCGCGGTAAGTTAAAACGTTTTACCGCCGCCAGTGGCAGTGTAATTTACCGAGGCGACAACTTCCCAGATAAATTCTACGGCATGGCCATTACACCAGCACCTGCTGCCAACCTAATTAGCGCCCGTCATGTTATTGAAAAAGAGGGTGAACTAACAGGTGAAAACGTTTATCCAAACGCAGAAATTCTTGCCTCGACCGATGAGCGATTCCGTCCGGTAAACCTTTATACAGCGCCCGATGGTTCATTGTACATAGTTGATATGTACCACGGAATTTTGCAGCATAAAGAATTTTTAACTACCTACTTAAGTGAGCAAATTAAAGCGCGTAACCTCGACCAAGGCAATAACACCATGGGTCGAATTTATCGCTTACGCTGGGCAGAAAAAGCGCTGGGGGCACAACCTCAGTTAGCTAATTTAAGCCCTAGTGAGTTAGTGCCATTTTTGAGCCATGCTAATGGTTGGTGGCGCGACACGGCCCGCCGATTAATTATAGAGCACGCAATACACAACGAAGTCACCACTGCGGCAGCTAAAATTCAAGCATTAATAGTAAACAGCGATGACGAAAAAACGATAATTAATGCGCTTTGGACTTTACACGGTATTGATGTGGTAAACTTAGCCACGCTGCAACCCTTACTAATCAGTGGTAGTCAACAAGTCAAAGTGGCTGCGATTGCCGTCAGTAATAAACTTGATGTATCTGAACACCAAGCATTTGCTAAACATCTATTCGCCTTAGCCGATTCTGACTACCGCGTAGGGTTACAAGTCGCTTTAAATGCGGGCAGTATTCAATCTCCATTAGCCTTACAAGCATCGAAAAAAGTGCTAGATACCTATATAGGCAAACCTTTTGTTAGAGAAGCTGTCATGAGTGGTGCCGGCTTGCGTAGTAAGGAACTAGTCGCCTTGTTAGGTCAATACCCAGACAACGACATGATGTATATCGTCAATAACCTAGGTAAAAAACCAGCTGATAGAACCAATCGTGCGCAACTATCATCCCAAGGCAAAGCCTTATACGATTTAGGTAAACAACACTTCAACGGCGCCGGTGCGTGTTTTGGTTGCCATGGGGCCGATGGCGATGGCATTAAAGGCATGGGACCAACGTTTTGGGATAGCGAATGGGTTGTTAAAGATAAAGAAATACTCGCTAAAGTCATGCTACATGGTTTATCTGGCCCGATTAAAATGAAATGGCAAACTTGGAATACCTCCATGGTGATGCCTGGAATGGCAAATAACCCAAGTATGACAGATAAAGATTTAGCCGCGATTGCCACGTATATCCGCAATAGCTGGGGTAATGCGGCTGATACCGGTAGTGAAGTTAAGCCAGAGTTTTTTAGCCAAGTTAGGAAAAAAACCGCTGGCCAATCCGTACCTTATACACAAAAAGATTTTAAATTTTAAATTTTAAATCAATCATTCAAGGTCGGGCCTAACGTCCGACCAAGACCCATAACAACAATAATAACCACAACACACAACAACCCATAGAGAGCTTCAACATGAAACCGTTTTTAGCCGATAACTTTTTACTTAACTCTCCTGTTGCCGAGCAATTGTATTCTGACTACGCCGCCAAGCAGCCTATCTACGATTATCACAGTCACTTAAACCCAGCTGAAATTGCTCTGGATATGCGCTTTGATAATATTGCGCAAATTTGGTTACAAGGTGATCACTATAAATGGCGAGCGATGCGTGCAGCTGGCGTCGACGAAAATAAAATTACCGGCACCGCCAGTGATAAGGAAAAGTACCTAGCTTGGGCTAAAACCGTGCCTTTGTGTATCGGCAACCCAAGTTACCACTGGACACACATGGAACTAAAACGACCTTTTGGTATTGAAGGTGCATTATTTGGCCCAGAAACAGCAGAACAAATTTGGCAGCAAACCAGTGACATGTTAAGTCAGCCTGAATTTAGTGCGCGCGGTATTCTTAAACAAATGAATGTAAAATATATCGGCACGACAGATGATCCTTTATCGTCATTAAGCCATCATCAAACGATGCTGGACGATGCCAATTTTGATATATCGATCACCCCGAGCTGGCGTCCAGATAAAGCGTTTAAAATCGAATTACCTGATTTTGCCGATTATATGCAACAGTTAGGCGAAAAAACCGATATCGAAATCCACCGTTTTAGTGATTTACTAGCCGCATTAACTCAGCGCATCGAACATTTTGAAGCCCATCAATGTCGTACAGCCGATCATGGTATTGAAAATATGCGCTTTGCTGAAGTGCCAAGCGAAGCGATACTCGACAGCATTTTACAAAAACGCCTTGCTGGTGAAACCTTATCTGAGCTTGAAACCGACCAATTTTTTACCGCCGTCAACGTTTGGCTAGCCGAGCAATATTGTCGCTTGGGTTGGGTATTGCAAATGCACATAGGCCCGCAACGCAATAATAGCTCGCGAGTATTTGCCAAATTTGGTGCGGATGCGGGTTGTGACTCAATGAGTGATAAACCGTTTTCTGCACCACTTGGCCGATTACTCGACACCATGGATATCAACAACACCTTGCCAAAAACCATACTATACGCAATTAATCCTGCCGCTAACGAAATGCTCGCCACTATGGTGGGTAACTTTAACGACGGTAGTGTCGCGGGTAAAGTGCAATTTGGTTCAGCTTGGTGGTTTAACGACCAAAAGGACGGCATGCAGCGACAACTAGAGCAAGTGGCGCAACTTGGCTTGCTTAGCCAATTTGTCGGTATGTTAACTGACTCTCGTAGCCTGTTGTCTTTTACTCGCCACGAGTATTTCCGCCGCATTTTGTGTAACAAATTAGGTGATTGGGTTATGGATGGCGAAGCCCCCCATGACATTGAATTGTTGGGCAATATGGTAAACAACATTTGCTATAACAATTCAAAACAATTTTTCGCTAAACCCCACGAATAACCTAATTAAACCAATAAGACGCTTGAGCTTACGCCAAGCTTAAGCGTTGTTTAAATCAACAAAAGCCAATACCTTGAACAAGATCAACCTTGGTAAACTACGATGAATTCACTACACACGCCGCACCAAGACAACACAGACTCAATAACACCCATCACAACGATGCGCGATTTTAACGCTAATCGCTTAACGCCAATATCAGAATTTGATGCTCAGCAAGTGCGTACATTACGAGAAGGGTTAGGCTTGTCACAAGCTGTATTTGCCGAGTATTTAAATGTCAGTACTAAGCTCATACAAAAGTGGGAACAAGGGTTAAGTAGCCCGCGCGGTGCAGCGGTGAAATTGTTATCCATGGCAAAAAAGAAAGGCTTGAAAGCCATAAAATAGCAAGATAAAAAATTTAATAGGGTCAATTCTACATCTGCAAGCCTTGCGGTTGGAACTGTCTGGAAAACTTCCCCAGTACCCAAAGCTAAAGAACGTATATTGAGAATTATTAAACTCTACCGCAGGGATTTAATACTTGAAGCTTATGATGAGATCATGGAGCTACAAGCAAAGAAAAACGCTTAGACTGATCATCTAAGCGCTCCTCAAGTCGAATAGGTAGCCAAATAGTTTTGGCGACCGGATTGGCTACCTCATTCAAAGTAACTTCATAACCATATAGCTTCCACAAAACAAATATAGACCGTTTTAATATCTTCTTAAAACCATCAATTATGGTACAAATTTGTACCATACCACTTAAAAACAGAATAAAAACCCAACTACTGACTTGAAAAATAGAAATTATCTTTTTATTTTCATATAGTTAAGATAAATTCAAGAAAAAACAAAAAAAATAAAATAAAGCCTTCAATTTAAAACAGTAATCCGTAAAAAACTTATTAAATTGAGCATCTAAACTTACATACCTTCCTTAACGGTCATTTTTCAACTTTACATGATTAAAGGTATGTTCTAGCATAGATTTAACGCTATAAATTGAATGTTTATTAAGCAGTTTTAGCGGAGGGGCTACAAAGTCGAGAGCCTGAGAAACTTAACGACTTTGCAGCATGTACATAGAATATACGCTCTGAGTTTAACTCAGGGCTAGGAGTATTTTCAATGAATAAGATTGAATTGTTCAATGAAGTGGCTCGACTTTTACTTAAGGCCAACTGGCTAAGTGATGAAGAACGCTACAGCATCCTTTCCACCATTATGGATGGCGAAAGTTAACGTTCCAACTTAGGCCGCTTTACCACAACTGCGGCCTTACACATCACTTTCATTGATTGATGCCAAATAGTTGGCTTTAGCCTCGCTTTGTAGATTTTGCATCATTCGTTTATCATATGGCATTATTTCGGATATAGTTGACTCAGCTCATTCAACGTTCAAAAGCGATGAGTCGTATATCAAATTGTTACAGTTTGGCACACGAAATAAAAGGTAGAACGATGAAAGTAATAAAGGTGGTTTCAATATATCTATTCGGTTCTTTGGTGAAGCTTAACAAAATTCCCAGTGACATAGATATTGCTGTTATCAGTAAAAATATATTTAAACTAGCCACACATCTAAAAACTATTTTTGAGAAACTAAAAATACCATTTAGTATAAAGTTAGATGCCTACAACGCCCCTCTACTGTACTCAAATATAAAATCTAGTTGCACTACACCTTGGCTTGATATGCAGCCATAGATAAAGTAACAGTAGATTAAATAATATCTACCAAGTCAATTCTTTGGTCACAAGTATATGTAAATTTGCTCAGTCGAGCTGAAACATGAAAGAGTTCTGATTTAAAGTAACAAGGCACCCCTTAGATGCAAAACCCAGCCTTATTGTATTTTAGACTTCATGACTTACTGATAAAAATAGGGAACAACTATCGTGAAATTTTATTTTAAATTATTAGCTATAATTTTTGCTTTTAGCATATTTAATGTGTTCGCAAGCGAGCAAAGTGAGTTGTATAAGTTACTAGAAAGTAAAATAACTGCAGACTACAAAGAACAAAGGCGTTTTATCGAACTGGGCTTTAGAGATGTAAGAGAGCTAAAGTATGAATATCAAACTTTCAAAGCAATCCATTCCATTTCAGACTTCAGTGCCGATCTATCTAAACTTTCTTCCCCTACTAGTGATGCTCTTGGAAAATCTTATGTTTCCGTTGTTAAACAATTAGCGGAAGAAATGGGCTCTGAATTGGACGCGAAACCCAAGGGATTGTTTACTAGTTTACTAGACGTCCTAATCCCTCCCCAAAATAATTCACCAGACTCGGCCTCTACTCCTCCAATGTTAGATGGATTAGATAGTTTACTCGGTGCAAGTCCTTACGCTTCACTTATAAATGGAGTAGGAACAATGGCACTTCAGTTCTTGGACGTAAGAGGAGGCGGAGGATTAAGTGCGCCAGATAAACACCGAATCGGAACTAAAAAAGTAGAAAAATTTTTCAACGAAACTAAACCATACTTAGTATTTTACGAAACTCTAGCTCAAGGCAATAAGCATTTTAAAATGGAACTAGAATCAATAATCCCGAGAAGCAAGCAATTTGAACAGCGAATTAGCCTTTTACGAAACAGTATTAAACAAGAATTTGATATTGACGTGACTAAAGAGAATTGGGATGAATTGTTTGACAAAAAATTTATAGCTGTAAACGAAAACTCCTCTAATTCAATCAAAGAAGTATTAAAAGAATCTAACAAAAAATCTTTCAAGACAGCATTGCAATATGCAGAATCTGCAAAAACGCTTAGAAATGACATAGCTAATGAGCAAGATTTATTAATCTCAAACCTGATAGCCAACATCGACGTTATAATTACAGGCCTTAATTCAGCTAAAAAACAAGCTATAGAATGTAGCACTAATACTGGAAACACTTGTAAATTTAAGGAATCTACAATTAAGAACCAAATTACAAAGTTTCAAACGCATAGAGCGAACATCCAAAACATCAACCTCAAAGGTTTAACAGAAAATATAAACCAAGGTGAAAGCTTTGGTCGCCGAAATCTGCGCTGGTAAGCTCACAAGGAGCTATTAACTGAAACAGCAATACTTAAGTACTCAAAATTGCGTAGACCTCCTTTTAATCCAAAGGTGGTCTTTCTAAAAAGTTAGCAAACTCCTGTGGTTAATAACGAACACTCTCAACCAAGGCGAGGTCATTGTATTAGATGTACGACGAATAGAACTTTGTATTGAAGGTTGAAGAATTGGTTCAGGGATAGTGACTTCTTGCTTATTGCGCTGGACAAAAGAATCTAAAGATTCTTTAGCTAGCTTAACAATCCGATTTATATCTATAGAACGAATTGAGCTAGCAACAAATAGCTTAATTTCAGCTGCAAGTGCTTCAGCATAGAGTTTTGCAGTCTTTAAGCAGGAAGTACCAAGACTAAAACGAATGAGTTGTTTATTGATTCGTAACCTAAAATAGAAAGTCCGTTTCCTAAGGTAGAAATACTTAGAAAGTATCACACTCAAGTAGCACACCTCTCGATTCAATTAATAAAATCAAGAATATTTCCTTTACATTCAGCTACTTAAACGTATTTAATTAGGAGGGAAAGTTCGCCGATAAGCCGGGTTCTGTGTCTCTAAAAGAGTTGCAATCATTCGTCTAGGCCTTAAATCGCTCTAAGGCTCAAGCAACCTACCCGGTTCCAACGCGGGCCACGCCGAATGGAACCCTATTTGGTCTTGCTCCAAGTGGAGTTTACCTCGCCACAAACTGTTACCAGTTGCGCGGTGCGCTCTTACCGCACCCTTTCACCCTTACCATCACAAGTGATGGCGGTCTTCTCTCTGCTGCACTTGTCGTCGGCTCACGCCGCCCAGATGTTATCTGGCACTCTGCCCAATGGAGCCCGGACTTTCCTCCCCTTTACCCGTCTACCGCAAGCGGTACAACGATAAAGCAGCGATTGCATAGCGAACTTTCCGGCGGCCATTGTAGGCGTCTAATAAAAAGAGTCAACCTTCTTTTTATTGCATTGCTCCATAGTCGATTAACTCAAAAGTTTTGAAGGGTTGAATTGATAACCAGTAGCTAAATTGTGGTGTCGATTTTACATCAACAAATCTTGTGTTAGCCGAAATAAATTAGGCTCTACAATTCAACCGACAATAGAACTGGACTTTAAGCTTGCTCGCACCTCTCTTGCTCTCTTGTTAACCAACCGAATAAATCCACAATTCAGCGAAATTGACTGAACTGACAAATGCAAGGTGATAAATTTTTCCATCAAGAGCTGCATTGATTGTTGTTTCTTCTTCCCTCCCCCGTAAACGCATAGATGACTTTGACTAGGCAATTATTATTGAATATTGACCTTTGTCATGATCTAGCGATAAAGCCGTTCTATACTGGATAACAGCAGAAAATATTAGTGCTATTTGTCCGTAACCCGTATTGGTATTGAAAATAATATGTACAAACAACTTACTTTATTACTCGCTTGTTTTGTTATTAGTTGCAGCAAACAAACGCAACCGCCAACAGAGCATATTCGACCAATAGACTGGATGCGGGTACAAGCCACTGATGTTAAACAGGTTCGTCGTCTCTCAGGGCAACTAACCGCAGTTGAAGCCACTCACTTGAGCTTTGAAGTTAGCGGTAAAGTCGCAACTGTATTTGCCAAATTAGGCGATAAAGTCAAAAAGGGTGAACAATTGGCGCAGCTTGAACAAAAAAGCTTTAACTTGAGCCTGCAATCTGCCCAAGCACGCTATGAGCAAGCACAAGCATCACAAGCCGAAGCCCGCAATACTTATAAACGCTATGCTGATCTGGTTGATAAAGGCATGGTATCTCAATCAGGATTTGACAACGCAAAGGCTGCTTTTGAAGCATCTAACAGCGCCGTTGAAGTAGCAAAAGCTCAACTGAATATTGCCAAGAAAAACCTAGACGACAGCTTACTTAGTGCCCCCTACAACGGCGTGATCACCAAACGGTTAATTGAACCATCTCAGCATGTTAATGCTGGTATTCATGCATTTGAAATAGAAGGCAATCATGGATTAGAAGCCCAAGTCATGGTCCCCGAAAATCTCATTCAAAAGCTAGAAAATGGTTCTAGTATGCCGATTAATATTCCGGCATTTCCGCAACTAAAGTTATCCGGTGTTGTTACTGAAATAGGCACTCGCGCCGAACTAGCTAACGCCTTCCCTGTAACCTTAATGCTACAACAAAGTGATGAGCACCTAAGGGCGGGTATGACAGCTGAAGTTGATATCACCTATCGTGAGGTCTACAGTGCCACGCAGGAAAAATTATTTAAAGTACCAGTTTCCGCTATCGGTGCAGATATTGGCCAAAGTCAGTTTGTTTATGTCTATGATCCAGAAAAACACACAATTAACAAACGTACCGTTAAACCGATCACTATTTTAAATAATGAAGCCTACTTAGCAGAAGGCTTAAAAGATGGCGATATCATTGCCATTGCTGGCGTCGCGTTTTTACGTAATGGGCAAACTGTTTCGTTACTCGAAAAACAAATTCAATTATTTAATTAAGGCGGCGCCATGAACTTAACCGAGCTAGCCTTTCGCTATCGAAAGGTAGTATTAACCATTTTATGTATTCTGCTGATTAATGGCGTTTTTGCTTACTTCACCATGCCGGCACAGGAAGATCCGACAATCACCATTCGGGAGGCCATTGTCAGTACCTCATACCCTGGTATGTCACCGCAACGGGTTGAGAATTTAATAACTCGCAAGTTAGAAGAACAAATTCGCCAAATTCCTGAAGTTAAAACCATTACCTCTTCCTCTGCGACTGGCTTGTCGACAATCCACGTTAAAATTGAGGATAAATACTTTAACTTAGATAGCATCTGGCAAGATCTCCGAAATAAGGTGGAACAAGCGCAATCCTCGTTACCACAAGGCACCCGTCCGTCTTTTGTGAATGATGAATTTGGTGACGTTTCTGTCGTGACAGTCGCCATGACTGCTGACGGCTTTGCAATGGCTGATATGTATGAAATGGCAAAACATGTGCGCGACAATATTTACTTAGTCAATGGCACAAAAAAAGTCGATATCTTAGGTAATCAGCAACAAAGAATATTTTTGGAGGTAGAAAATGCCAAACTCGCGCAGCTTGGTATATCACCGGCGGCCCTCATCAACGAATTGCAATCACAAAATATTATTAGTTCCGGCGGTGAAATCGACACGGGACGTAAAAGCTTTATTGTTGAGCCCACTGGCAATTTTAATAGCCTAGAAGAAATATCAGCAACCCATATTAGTATTGCCCATACGCAAGAGTATATTGCCTTAACCGACATAGTAAAGATCAGTAAAGGCTATATCGATCCGCCTTATCAGCCTGCCTATTTTAACGGTCAACCCGCTTTATTTATCGCGATTGCCATGCTGCCTGAATTTAATATTCTTGACTATGCGCCACGTATAAAAGCCAAACTAGCCCAATTAGAACACAGTATGCCAATTGGCTACCAACTAAATATTGCGACCTTTCAAGCTGACCAAGTAGAAAAAACCGTCAGTGGCGTTTCAATTAATGTACTGCAAACCTTAGCGATCGTACTTGTTATTGTCATTCTATTTCTCGGCATACGCACAGGATTAATTGTTGGTTCTATTGTACCCTTTGTCATGTTGGTAACACTATCCATTATGCAAATGAGTGGCATTAAATTAGAACGAATGAGCCTAGCCACCCTAATTATTTCACTCGGGCTACTGGTTGATAACGGTATTGTGATTGCAGAAGATTTTAAACGACGGCTCGAAGAAGGCACAGAGCGTTACCAAGCCATGATCCAAGGTGGTAAGGAACTCGCTTTACCTTTGCTAAGTTCATCGGTTACCACTATTTTGTTTTTCTTACCCTTAATGCTAGCTGAGCATGTTGCAGGCGAATATACCCGTTCGATCTCCTTGGTGATCCTCATCACCTTACTATCAAGCTGGCTATTGTCTTTGTGTGTCACCCCCACTCTCAGCTATTTTTTTATAAAAGCGGACAATACCCCTGATCAAGCAAATAAAGTTGCGGTATTTGATCGAGTTAACACTTTCTACGAATCCATGCTGCATACTTTATTAAGCCATAGAGCCATGTTTTTAGTCGCTATGTTTATGTTGTTAATATTCGCCAGTTACTTAATGCGATTTGTGCCTAATCAATTTTTTCCTGATTCGGATAGACCACAAATCATGATCAATATTGACTTACCCAATGGCACCTCGTCAAAAGAAACGAATCGACAAATGCAGGCCATATTTACTTGGTTAGACAATAAGCCTGAACTGGATTTTATAGAAAACTACTCTGGATACGTAGGCTTTAGCGGGCCTCGCTTTGTATTGTCACTGAATCCAGAAGATCCCGCTGTCAATAAAGGATTTATCGTACTAAACGTCCAGCCTGGGTTGGATTTAAAGCAAATCACATTGGATTTAGACGCTGAGCTCGAGTCACAATTTCCTAATATATCCGCGCGGGTTAATAAAATGTTCCTCGGCCCTTCTGATTCAAACACGATTAAAATCCAAGTTAAAGGCCCAGATAAAGATGTGATCTACAGCAAATCCCAGCAAATTATGGATTTACTGCACCAAATCCCCAATACCTTAGACATACGTAATAATTGGGAAAATCGGATAGTCAAAGTAGAAGTGCAAGTAGACCAACTACGCGCTCGACGAGCTGGTGTCACGTCATCCGATATTGCTTTGGCCATGCGCAGTTATTTCTCCGGTACTGAAATAACTCAGTTCCGTGAAGATGACACGATCATCCCTGTTATTATGCGGGCCGGAGATGGCGAAAGGCACAATTTAGATAGGTTAAGAACACTCAATATTTATTCACAAAAAACCGGTAATACTGTACCTCTGTTGCAGGTAGCTGACTTTAAAGGGATTAATCAATATTCCATCATTCAACGAGAAGATATGTATCGCACTGTGAGTGTTGAAGCGCGCAATACCCAAATGGCAGCGGAAGATTTAAAACGTTTAATTGATGATCAAATCAATAGTTTAAAAAACGATTTACCGGAAAATCACAGTATAGAATACGACGGTGTAGTTAAAGAGTCTGTCGAAGCACAAAAGGCACTCAGTGCCAGTATGCCTGCCGTCATTGCGGTCATTTTAGTGCTTTTTATTGCGCAGTTTAATTCTTTTCGCAAAGCTTGGATTATTGTATTAACCATACCGCTTTCACTGATTGGCGCTGTGATCGGCTTGTTAACCATGAACGCCCCCTTTGGTTTTATGGTATCGCTTGGGTTATACAGTTTAGCGGGAATTATTATTAACAACGCAATCGTGCTAATAGATAGGATAGATATCGAACGCAACAATGGAATAGCCGCTTATCAAGCTATAATCAATGCCAGCTTAACGCGCTTGCGCCCTATCACTATGACAACAGTCACCACTATGTTAGGGCTAGCACCATTAATTATCAGCCAAGATCCATTATTTTATGGTATGGCGTGTGTAATCGCTTTTGGCTTGTTTGTCGGCACACTGCTGACCCTAGGCGTCGTACCTGTGCTGTATAGCTTGTTTTATCGAGTTAACCGAGTGGTGTAATGCAATTCGGTTAACTTGGCATGCCAGTCAATTTAACGTTAGGCAAAACATTAGATTTGTAGACGAGCATTCATGCTTGTGAACGTGCAAACCAAACCTTTTGAAAACGAGCATTTATGCTTGTAGAGCCTGCAAACTAAATCATTGTAGATGAGCATTTATGCTTGTAGAGCCTGCAAATCTAACCTTTTGTAGACGAGTATTTATGCTTGTAGAGCCTGCAAATCTAACCCAAAAGAGCAAGACTAAAGTCTCGCCTACAAGCTGCAAACTTCCTACACCTTCCGACTAGCTTGTTTTAAAACCGAAAACATGCGTAACCATTGGCCTAAAGGCCAACCTACAACAAAACACAAAAAAAGCCGCATAACTGCGGCTTTTTTCTAAACGAGTAAAGGTAGATTAACTAACTTGTCGCTTTGCGTTGTTCCTCGTCATCCGTAATGAGGCTTGCTGACTTCTTTGGCTCACCGTCCTTATGTTTACCTGCCATCATATGCTCAATCTCTTCAATTGTACGACCTTTGGTTTCAGGTAAGTAACGGTAAAGTAAAATAAAGCCAATACCACCGGCGATAACAAACGACATAAATACATCCGCACCACCCATTTGATTTAGCATCCATGGGAAGAACTTTTGCATAAAGTAACTAATGGTACTCGAAATTAGAGCAAATAACGGAATGGCTACACCACGAATTTGCGTCGGCACAATCTCAGAAAATACGACCCACATAATTGGGCCAATTGAGATATGGAAAGCGGCAATAAAACCAACAATGCCCACTAAAACTAAGGTTGCATTAATAGACACCGCAGCTTGAATAAATTGATTTTCAACCGCTTTAAATTCTTGCGCCCCAATAATACCCGCTAATGCAGTTTTAAATTGCGTATCGTCAGAGTAAGTAACACCAATCACTGTCTGCAAGCTATCAGCACTTAACGAACTATTAGCAGCCACTAAGGTTGCAATATCTTGCGCATCAAGCGTATAAGTTGCTTGTTGGAAGGCAATTACACACATTAACAAACAGGCAACCGAAGCGGCTAAACCAAAGTTAACTAGCGGACGTCGACCAATTTTATCAACAAACACAATAGCTAAAACGGTAAAGATAAAGCTAACCACACCAATAATTAAAGTTTGAGCATATGCGGCATTAGCACCAATACCGGTTTGTTCAAACACCATAGGCGCATAGAACAAAATAGGGTTAACACCCGTTAGTGGCTGTACAGCGGCAAATATAACGCCAACCATAATGGCAAGACGGAATTTAGGTTCACCTAGTATTTTAAGTTGGTCAATAATACTCAGTGATTCACCGCCATCCGCTTTTAAGTTATTGCGTACTTCTTCAACTTCAGCGTCAATTTTTTCAGGAGCCATTAAACGCGACAACGCTTGTTTAGCTTCTTCGATACGCCCTTTAGAGATCAACCAACGCGGGCTTTCTGGTACTGTTAATAATAAGATACCCCACAACACAGCTGGGATAACCTCAACACCTAACATCCAACGCCACTCGTTGCCTAATAAGCCAATTTCTTTGGCAAATTCAGGATCATTTGTCGTTAAACCAACCAAGAAGTAATTAGCGAAATACGCCGTAGTTAGGCCTACTACTATCATTATTTGATTAGTCGAAACCAGTTTACCGCGCTGTTTAGCTGGTGCTATTTCGCCTATATACATTGAAGCCATAGATAACGACGCAAATGCCAAACCACCTAAAAAGCGAGCAGCAACTAGCGCTTCATAACTGGGCGCAATAACAGACGTTACTGCCGAGACAATATATAACGCAGCAATTAATATTAGCGTTTTTTTACGACCAATCGATTCACAAATTGCACCTGTCACCACTAGGGCTAATAACACCCCAAGTGCTGGTGCACTCACTACATTACCTAATTGCAGATCATCCAAGCCAAATTCTGACGTTAAATAACCTGTTGTACCTGATATCAATGCCGCATCTAAGCCAAACACAAAGCCGCCGAAAGCAACAATTGCAGAAAACATGATCGCGGCTTTTGTAAATTTATCCATGCGAATTACAACCCAAACATTTTTGTTAACAACATACATTAAATTTACAACATGGATTAACAAAAGCCAACCTATAAATTCTAAAGAAAGTGGTATAAATGTTAATATTTTGCATTAATTTACAAATCACTCGCACTTGCCATACCTAAATACCTAAAAACTAGATAATCTATTAAGTCTAAATATAAGCTAAAATAATGTGATCCCGACTGGCCTATCCCCCGTACACTTCACCATGACTAACAATTGCGGATCTGATTAACGGAGAGTCTGGTGCAAATAATGTCAACACCGACGGGGCAAACTTCAAGAAAATCGACTATGACGATAGAAGAAAGCCTAGATTTACGAGATTGCCTAGTCGCCATTGGTGAACAAAGGTGCAAGAAATCTTTTGCCATTTTATTTAAACGCTTTGCGCCGAAAATAAAAGGTATTGCGATGCGCAAATACAACAGCGAAGCGTTTGCGATGGAAGTGGTTCAAGACACTATGACTAATGTGTGGCGTAAAGCTCATTTGTATACACCAGACAAAGGAGCCGCAACCACATGGATTTATACTGTCATGCGGAATGTAACCTTTGATCTATTGCGAAAAAGTAAAGCGCAATACGAAACCAGTCTTGGCGATGATTTATGGCCATTAGATGAATATGCAGCTCAGGAAGAAGATGTATTTAATGACCATCTACTCGATAAAACCCTGTTAAGTCATATAGACAAACTGCCTGAAAAACAAAAACAGGTTGTACAAGGTGTCTATTTTTCTGAGCTTTCACAAGAGCAGTTAGCTGAACAACTTGGGATCCCGCTTGGTACTGTTAAATCACGCTTAAGGCTCGCTCTTGAAAAGCTTAAGCAACAATTAGGAGAGCAACATGATTAATCATCATCCTAAAGCCGAATTACTCAATGCATTTGTTGCTGGTGATTTACCATTAGCCATTTCAGTGGCCGTTGCCTGCCACGTTGAAATGTGTGAACAATGTAAACACAAGGTGCAACGGATGAATCACAACCAAGCACAAGAAATATTCGCTGATCATTCATACCAAAATACTGCGACATTGTTTTCGATAGACGACAGCGAAGCGGATCTTGACGATATGATGCAAAGCATCATGCAGGACGACACTATCGATATAATCGGTGACTTCCCACAACCAAAGGCGTCACTTAAAGGCCATTCGTTTTTATTACCCATGGCGTTGCGGCAAATAGAGCAAAGCAATTGGTTTAAAGTCGGTAAGCTAGCGCGTGCTAATTTAAGCAGCTCCGAAGGTTCAATACACAGCCATTTATTGCGTATTGAAGCCGGTGGCGAAGTCCCTAAGCATACCCATAAAGGTTTTGAGCTAACATTGCTGCTTGACGGTAGTTTTGAAGATTGCTTAGGTAAGTACAGTAAAGGCGATTTTATTTGGCTAGATAAATCACATGAGCATCAACCCTACACTAAAGACGGTTGTTTATGCCTGACTGTCGCCGATGATGCCCTGCACTTCACCCAAGGTTTAGGAAAATTATTAAACCCTATTGGAAATTTAATTTATTAATTTGATCCATTTTTAAAATTGCTCCGTATAAGTCAGTAAGTACGGTAATCACATTGACTCATACGGGGTGAAACATGTTTAAATCAGAACAAATTCAGTTAGGTATTAGTGCGTGTTTAATGGGTGAGAAAGTGCGCTTTGACAGTGGTCATAAACGCTCCCATTTTTGTGTAGAGGAACTAGGCAAACATGTTAAGTACCAAGCCTTTTGCCCAGAAGTCGCTGTTGGTATGCCAGTACCCCGCCCCACCATCCGACAAATACGCAAACAAGACATGATCCACGTTGCACGCCCCGACGGCTCTGGCGACGTGACCGAAGCCATGCAAGCTTACGGCAAAAAAGTCGCAGCCAAAATGCAGCATTTAAGCGGTTATGTATTTTGTGCGAAAAGCCCTAGCTGTGGCATGGAACGAGTCAAGGTTTATCATGAAAATGGCTCAGGCAGCGAATCAGTTGGCGTTGGCGTATTTGCCGCCGAAGTGATGCGCGCTAATCCATTAATGCCTTGTGAAGAAAGTGGCCGGCTCAACGACGCTATCATACGTGAGAATTTTGTGATGCGGGTATTTACCTACCATAAATGGCAATGCCTCGTCGAAACCGGTTTAACCAAAGGCAAAATCATTCAATTTCATAGCCAACATAAATACTTGCTGATGGCTCATAGCTTAAAAGCTTATAAGGAACTCGGGCAATTATTAGCCCAAGCCGATTTTGATGTGCAAACTACAGCCAGCTTATACATAGCAGGTTTGATGGCTGGGCTTAAAAACAAAGCGACTCGCCGTTCACACACCAATACATTGCAACATTTGCAAGGCTACTTTAAAAAAGAGCTAAATAAATGGCAAAAAGCAGAGCTAAGCGAACAAATTAGGGATTATCGCAATGGCCTTGTCCCCTTGCTTGCACCCTTGACCCTACTTAAGCATTATTTATTGGCTCACCCGAAAGCCTATTTGCAAAGCCAAGTATACTTAGATCCGTATCCAGCAGATTTAAAGCTACGCTACGCATATTAATGTAGCGAAGTTGATTAAAGCACTCATGTAGGGTTGTGCCGAATTAATTTCGGCCAGCACAAGAATTGTGGGTGCAAAATAAGCCCAACAAATAAAAAGGACATCCATTTTTCAATGTTACTTTGGTTTCGTAATGACTTAAGGCTGGACGACAATCCAGCTTTTCAAGCTGCCTTAAACAATAACTGCACTCAGGCAGTTTTTCTTGCCACTAGTGAGCAATGGCAACAGCATGATTGGGCTGGTATAAAGGTAGACTTTATTTTGCGCCATCTCGCTTTGCTACATCAGCAACTGGCTGAGCATGGTATCAGGCTTGATGTTATTGAAGTTGGCAACTTCAAAGGGCAAATTGATTGGCTAAACCAAACCGCACAACAACAGCCAGATCTGCAAATTGTGGCCAACAGTGAACCGGAATTAAATGAGGTTCAGCGCGACAAAGCAATCATCAATAGTCAGCTCAATTTAACGTTATTTGAAAGCGACGTTATCGTAAAAAAAGGCCAAATTCTTAACCAACAAGGCGAAATGTTTAAAGTATTTACCCCCTTTAAACGCCAATGGTTAAAATATGTATTGCAGAACGGATTTGAATGGCAAGCGTCTAATATGTCTAGCAAATCGAGTGAATCTAGTACGGATAATATAAGCTCCAACCACGCCCCTTTTAACAACGACGGCAGCCAGCTTGAATCACTTTATCAACAATATCGTCAAACCGTGAAATTCCCCCTTGCTAATTCCAGTAAATGGCCGCTAGCCGACATTTACACGCGCGATATACTGCCAGCGTTTTTACAAGGGAAAATGGCACAATATGCAGATAACCGCGACATTCCAAGCGTTAAGGGTACTTCTGGGCTGTCACCTTATTTAGCCATTGGTGCTATAAGCTGTCGCACCGTACTGCAACAAATTTTGCAATATTATCCGCACATATTAGAGCAAGACAAACAAGCACATTTTAGCTGGCTAAACGAATTAATTTGGCGAGAATTTTATCGCCACCTTATCTATCATTACCCTAAGCTTTGTCGTTATCAAAATTTTAATGACAAATACGATAATTTAGCTTGGTCAAACAGCCCTGAATTATATTCAGCATGGCAACAAGGTAAAACTGGCTATCCTATTATCGATGCTGCCATGCGCCAATTATCGCAAACAGGTTGGATGCACAACCGGCTGCGTATGATAGTCGCAAGCTTTCTAACCAAACATTGTTTAGTCGACTGGCGGCATGGCGAACGCCATTTTATGCGACACTTAATTGATGGCGATTTAGCCGCCAATAATGGTGGCTGGCAATGGAGCGCCAGTACAGGATGCGATGCCCAGCCTTACTTCCGCATTTTTAATCCTGTTAGCCAAAGTAAAAAGTTTGATCCAAACGGTGATTTTATTCGTAAATATATACCAGAACTGGCTGATGTACCGAGTAAGGAAATTCACTTTCCGCACAAGTACTTAGCCGAAAAAAACCAGCAAGATCGTTATTGGTCTGCTATTGTCGATTTAAAACATGCACGCGAACAGGCTTTAGACTTTTATAAAGTATAGGTTTAGCTACTGACGTACCGTGTGCGATAATCTAAGGCGTTAAATGTCACAGCTAACCCAAACATATTGGTTAACGCAATTCATCGAGTGCTACGAAGCACTCGGTGTTGAAGACTTTTCGTCGTTAACTCAGGTTTACCATGCTAATGTCCACTTTCAGGATCCGATCCATCAAATTAACGGCATCAATGATCTCACCCAGTATTTTCAGCAACTTTACACGCAAGTCACAGCATGCCAATTTAAAGTCATCGAAGTATTGGAAAGTAAAAATAACCAACAAGCCGCTATTTACTGGCAGATGACTTATCAGCATAAACAACTCAATGCCCATAAGCCGATCACGGTTGAAGGCCATTCTTTGCTCAAAACCGAAAACGATAAAGTCATCTACCACAGAGATTACTTAGATGTAGGTGCTATGCTGTATGAGCATATTCCATTATTAGGTTCTTTAGTCAAAACCATTAAAAAAAGAGCCAGTCGCCATGAGTAAAGATAAAACCGTGCTGATCACTGGCGCTAGCTCGGGTATTGGCGAGGCGGTTGCCAAACAATACGCAAATGCTAATTATCAGGTTTACGCTTGCGGGCGAAATAAACAAAGACTGCAATCACTGGCCGAATACCATAAAAATATCAAACCACTGGCTTTTGATTTATCCGAGCATGAGCAATTGCCAGTTATTGCCAGCCGATTGCCAACAATTGATATCGCAATTTTCAATGCCGGACATTGCGAATATATCGACAATGTGGTTAATTTTGATGCGGATCTGTTCAAACGCGTGATCAATGTCAATTTAATTAATCTCGCTTATTGCATTAAGTTTTTTTTACCTAAACTGACCAAACAAGGGCGACTAGCTATTGTCAGCTCTAGTGTCACCTTATTGCCATTCACGCGCGCTCAGGCCTATGGTGCTTCCAAAGCTGGCGTCGATTACCTAGCGCAAAGCCTAGCTGTAGACATAGCTGCCAGTCCGGCTTTACAAGGTATTTCCGTTACCTTGGTCCAACCTGGGTTTGTTAAAACACCACTAACCGACAAAAATACTTTTGCTATGCCCTGTTTAATGCCGGTTGAACAAGCTGCACAGCGAATGATCAAAGGTATTGCAAAACGACAAGCCGTTGTGCGCTTTCCTAAACGCTTTATTTGGCTAATGCAATGTTTATCTTGGCTGCCAAGCACTTGGTGGCAGGCTTTAGCAAGCAAAATGGCAAAAGCTCATCAAACGCAGATTAACAATAACAAAGCAAATAAGCAGGCAGCGCAACCCGCGCTTAAGGATGATGAATGTTAGATAACACCCAAGCCCAGCAAGAAAAACCACTCGACATTGCAATCATTGGCAGTGGCATTTCTGGTTTAACCACAGCTTATTTACTCAACCAAAAACATAACGTCACCGTATTTGAAAAGAATGACTATATAGGCGGGCATACGGCAACTGTCGATGTAGAGGTCGATAACAAACCTTACGCCATAGATACTGGCTTTATCGTATTTAACAACAAAACCTATCCCAACTTTTTAAAGTTACTGGCGCAAATTGGTGTGCCCCGTCAAGAAACTGAGATGAGTTTTAGTGTTCAAAACCTAGATTCGGGCTTGGAATACAACGGTCATAACTTAGATACCCTGTTTGCCCAACGCAGTAATCTGTTTAATCCTAAGTTTTATGGGTTAATCAATGATATTTTACGCTTCAATAAAAAGTGTAAACAGCTATATGCCGCAGGCAATATTGATAGCAATTTGACACTGGATGACTTTTTAAAGCAAAACCATTTTAGTGATTATTTTGCCCAGCATTATATTTTGCCCATGGGTGCAGCAATTTGGTCGAGTAGCCTTGATGAAATGGCACAATTTCAACTTAAGTTTTTCATTCAGTTTTTTCATCATCATGGATTACTCAATGTGAATGATCGCCCTCAATGGTATGTCATTCCTGGCGGTTCTCGTAGCTATATTGCCCCCTTAACCAAGCGATTTGCCGACAACATAAAATTGAATAGCCACATCAGCCGTATTGAACGCCAAAGCCCAACAGACCCTAATACTAATATTAAAGGAAAACCCGTCACCTTATTTTTTGCCGATGGTAGCCAACAAGCATTTGATAAAGTGGTATTTGCATGTCATTCAAACCAAGCGCTAGCATTACTAGGTGAAAACGCCAGTCAAGCGGAACAAAGTGTGTTGGCTGATTTACCGTATAGTAAAAACCAAGTCGTGTTACATACCGACATTAATTTATTACCCAAAAGACAAAAAGCGTGGGCTAGTTGGAACTATCAATTAAATGGGGATAGGCAGCGTCCAGCCAGTGTCACCTACAACATGAATATTTTGCAAGGCTTAGCGCAACAACCACAAGATCCTGTGTTTTGCGTAACGTTAAACCAAACCCAAGCCATAGCGCCGAGTAAAATATTACGCCAATTTGAATATTGGCACCCAGTATTTAACTGTACCAGCTTAGCAGCGCAGGCACGGCGACATGAAATTAATGGCTTAAACCACAGCTATTTTGTTGGCGCCTATTGGTACAACGGTTTTCACGAAGATGGCGTAAAAAGCGCAGTCGATGTCGGTGATATGTTAGGTTGTCCACTAGAATGAATAAGCCGTCAACAAACATTTCATCAACGAATGAGCCATTAGCAACAAACAACTCTGGCATTTACGTTGGCCAAGTTCGCCACCGCCGATTTTCGCCGACTTTTCATGGTTTTAACTACAAGCTTTACATGATGGGGCTGGACATTGACGAGCTTGAAAATACCTTGGCGCAAAGTGGCTTGTTAGGCACAAGTTGGTACAACCCAATACGCTTTAAACAAAATGATTACGTAAAAGGTGATCTAGCCGACTTAAAAGCGCGTATAGCCAATAAAGTTAATGAATTAGGCGGCGATTACGCTAATTGGCAGCATAAGAAAATATTTATGCTGGCGCAGCTGCGCTGTCTTGGTTTGTTTTTCAGCCCTGTTAATTTTTACTTTTGTTTTAATGATGACACCAATAGCAATTGCCTTTACATGCTGGCTGAAGTGAGCAATACGCCATGGAATGAAAAACACTATTACTTGGTTGATTTGCACAATATAAGCGATACACAAAAAGCGTTTCATGTTTCACCGTTTATGCCAATGGACATGCGCTATCGCTGGAAAATAAAACCACCTCGCAACAAAGCGCTGGTGCATATTGAGAATCATCAAGGTCAGCAACACACTAACAAAGTATTTGATGCAACCATGGCATTAAGTAAAAAACCGATTAATGCCAATAACTTATTTAAAACATGGCTAAGCTTACCAGCCATGACATTAAAAATTTGCTTAGCCATTTATTGGCAAGCGCTGAAGCTATTTATCAAACGTATTCCGTTTGTAGCGCATCCTAGCCGTTAAATTAAAAATATTTTTAAGCATAACCGATAGTCAAAAATAGGAGTTAACCATGGAGCAAGTACAAGCCAATCAAGTCGTTAGCTTGAAAAGCCAATACCAGAACTGGATCCAACAACGTTGCCGGCAAATGGTGTTCAACATACTTGGCTCATTAGATTTTGCTCATCTTAAGATCATTGAGTTAGGCAAAGAGTTTAACTTTGGTCAACAAGACAGCGAGCTAAAAGCGGTTATCGAAATTAACGACCCTAATGTTTATGCTATTTTTGTTAAGAAAGGCAGCATTGGCGCCGCCGAGGCCTACATAGACCAACAATGGTCGTCACCCAACTTAACCCAAGTCATTCGCGTATTTGCTCGCGGCCAATCGCAACTCGACGCGCTCGAAAAAAAAATGGCTTGGCTCACTCAGTTTAAAAACGCGTTATTTCACAAACGCAAACGCAACAGCCAACAAGGTTCCAAAAAGAATATTCTGGCCCATTACGATTTAGGTAACGACCTTTACACACGTTTTCTTGACCAAGAAATGATGTATTCCGCCGCCATCTATCCGCAACATGACGCTAATTTAGAACAAGCACAACTGCATAAGCTCGACACCATATGCCAAAGGTTAGAGCTAAAAGCAGGTGAACACCTAATAGAAATTGGCACCGGTTGGGGAGGCATGGCGATTTACGCAGCTAAACATTATGGGGTTCACGTTACCACTACTACCATATCTGACGCTCAGTACGAATATGCCAAAGCGCGCATTGAAAAACTGGGCCTGACTAAACAAATTACGTTACTGAAAAAAGACTACCGCGAGCTAAACGGCCAATTTGATAAGTTAGTGTCTATCGAAATGATTGAAGCCGTGGGTTACCAATACTTACCTACGTTTTTCAAACAATGTAATGCCTTGTTAAAGCCGCAAGGTAAAATGCTGATCCAAGCTATTACTATTGCTGATCAACGATTTGATCATTACTTAGCTAACGTCGATTTTATTCAACGTTATATCTTCCCCGGTGGTTTTCTGCCTTCGGTTACGGTTATGACTCAACAACTAACTCAACATACCAACATGGTTAGCGAGTCATTACATGATATTGGCCTAGATTACGCCAAAACGCTGCAACATTGGTTTCAACGCTTTAACGCCAACTGGCTAGAGCTAAAGCAATTTGGCTATGGCGAAGACTTTAAGCGCTTATGGAATTACTACCTGTGTTACTGTGAAGGCGCATTTCTTGAGCGCGCGATTAGTACCGTACATTGGGTGGCGAGAAAACCATCATAATATCTTATTAATTAACTCAATAAGCTGTGGTTCATCAGGGTTAAAGGTTCGAGTTGTTCCCATCAACTCGCCTTTGCGGTTTATAAAGAAAGTGGCGGGCGTGCCCTTCACTCCGTACAACTTAGCTACCTTGTCACCAGCCAATAGGGTCGTAAATTGAATACCTCTTGCTTGCAATAATGCCTGCGGTTTATCTCCTTTATCTTCATTAAAGCTAATCCCTAATACTTGCACACCTTGTGGCTGATAAGTTTTAGCCAGTTGATCCAGCCTTGGATGCAATTGTTTACAAAAACGACACCAAGTTGACCAAAACGTAAGTACCAATGGCTTACCACGAAAATCATGCAAACTCACCAACTCGCCATTGGCATTATATAAACTAAAGTTTGGCGCTTGGCTAACCGGCGTACAGGCACTTAACATCAACCAACATATCAAAGTGACCAGCGTGTTCTTAATCAGCAACCCCATGTTTTTCTCCTTAACAACAAACCCTAATATTAGATCTAGGGTTTGTTCATCGTTACATAATTGATAAGACCGCTATGATTAAAATCACACTTCAAAAAAATGCCCTAATATTTAAGAAGCGTTAAATTAATTGCTAAAAGTTATTTTGTATCTATAATCGATACAATTATATTTTCAGTAAATACCTAACTTTATGGCAACTCTCGACTACATTGTTTTATTTTTGTACCTACTCGGCATATTAGCCGTCGGTATTGTTTTCGCGAATAAAAACAAAAATGCGAACGACATGTTTGCTGCGGGAGGTGAATCTCCGTGGTGGGTATCCGGTTTAAGCGCTTTCATGACCATGTTTTCGGCTGGTACTTTTGTGGTGTGGGGGAGCATTGCGTTTAATAGTGGTTTTGTCGCGGTGGCAATTAACCTCTGTTACGGTATATCAGCAGTGCTGGTTGGTTACTTTATCGCTGGTCATTGGAAAAAGCTTGGGGTTAGTACACCGGCTGAATTTATTACATTACGTTACGGCCAAGCAGCGCTAAAGTTTTATACCTTTGCAATGATGGTTTTTCGTATTGTCGGCACCGCTGTTGCTTTATATTCGTTAGCTGTTGTTGTCGTTGCGTTGATGCCACTACCAGACGGCCACTGGTTACAAGATCCAACAACAGGTAATGTCGCCATATTTTGGGCCATCTTATTATTTGGCTGTATTGTGGTTGCTTATACCGTGCTAGGCGGCCTATGGGCGGTACTGATGACAGATGTACTGCAATTTATTGTGCTTAACCTCGCCGTTATTTTTATGGTGCCGTTAATGCTGATGAAAGTCGGCGGCTGGGGCGAGTTTGTTAATTTAGCACCAGAAAGCTTTTTTGATGCCACCTCAGTACAATACTCATGGTATTTTCTTATGGGTTGGGTGGCTATTCACTTCTTTATGATTGGTGGTGAATGGGCGTTTGCCCAGCGTTTTATCAGTGTACCATCTGAAAAAGAAGCTAAAAAAGCTACATACCTATTCGGTGCTTTATACCTATTTAGCCCTTTCCTTTGGTTGTTGCCACCCTTGGTCTATCGAGTGATCAACCCAGATGCCAATGCTGAGCAAGCTTATGTATTAGCTACCCAAGCTGTATTGCCTGTTGGTATGGTCGGGCTGATGATAGCAGCCATGTTCTCGGCTACTGCCAGTATGGTTAGCTCGCAATTAAATGTGTTTGCAGGTGTACTTACGGAAGACATTTATAAAAAAATCACTACCAAAGCTAACCCTGATCTTGTTTTAGTCGGCCGCTGGTTTACCGTGTTACTGGGTGCAATATTAGTTGTGGTAGCACTAGCCATCCCTTATTTAGGCGGTGCAGAAAAAGTCGTGGTGAGTATTACTAGCTTATTGGTTGGGCCATTATTGGCCCCCACCATATGGGGACTATTTAGCCGCAAGGTTGATATTTCAGCCATTTGGTGGACTGTCGGTTTATCGTTTTTTGCAGGTGTAGTACTTAAATTTGGCCTAAATGAACAAGGCTTCTTAGCTGATATTAACGCATTCAGCGCGGTTGCACAGTGGGTGCAAACTCAAGCGAATTTGGTTAACTTAACCATAGGTGTGATTATTCCTGTCAGTGTGCTAACGGTTATTCACTTAGGTAAATCACAAGATGCACCCGGCGCCATTGCTATTGACAAAGTTGAACAGGTACAAGCAAGCAAACCACAAACTCAAGCCAGTAATCTACCTGGGCTTATTGTCGCCGTTGCTTTAGGGCTTTGTGGATTACTCATGTTTGGTTTAGCTATTGCCAACTCAGCAGATGCCATTATTTTAGGCTTATTTGGTTTGGTTTTAGCTGTCTTAGCTTTTATCGTTTACCTGTTGAATTCACCCAGAATCCATTTAAAGCTGAGTAAGACAACTTCATAACACGAATATCATGCAAAAAAATCGGTTAGCTTATAATTACTGTAGGGTTGATTTTATAATCGACAGCTTATGGGTTAGCCGAAAAAATCGACCCGACAATAGCTCAACCATAAGGGTTAAATGCAAGAACTGAATGAAGGTATTCAACTAATTGAATACCTATTTTGTTATTCGGTATTTGGTAGCATTATAACTTAGCTAGCGCCTTAATATGCGCTACAACACTTCTGCCTAAAGCCGACAAGTTATAACCGCCTTCCAACATAGACACAATCCCAAGACAAGAACCTGTCCTGTCTTTGATTGCTCGTAGCTCACTAGACAGCCAAGCATAGTCAGACTCAGTTAACTGAAAATTGGATATATCATCTTCTAGGTGCGCATCAAAACCCGCTGAGATAAAAATCATCTCTGGCTGAAAAGCCGCTAATTTGTCGAGACAGCCCTTTTCTAGCGCCTCTCGCCACTGTTGACTAGTGCAAGGCGCTGCCAAAGGTAAGTTAACGATGTTTTCGCCGTAGGAGTGATACGTCGTCGCAGGAAAAAGCTTATCTTGATAAACCGAGCTGAACCACACTCTGGGGTCATCTTCAAAAATATCTTGCGTACCATTGCCATGATGAACATCAAAATCAACAATCGCAATGCGTTGTAAGCCATACGCATCCATCGCATATGCAGCGGCTACGGCAATATTGTTATAAAAACAAAACCCTAACGCTTGCTGACGTTCAGCGTGATGCCCAGGCGGGCGCACATTGCAAAATACGCCTTTAGCTTTCCCCAACATCAGTAAATCGACCGCTTGCACTCCCGAACCCGCCGCATATTGCGCCGCTAATAATGTTTTGGGGCTTAACGGCAAATCGTCACTGAGCATATTAATGCCTTGCGTTGGAACCTGTTCAGCAAGAGACGTTAAATACGCTTTATCATGCACACGTTCCAATTGCTGCGGTGTAACTTTTTTCGCATCAAGGTGTTGCACCCCAAACTCTAAGCCACTGGCAATAATTTGATTATTTATGGCATCTATTCGCTCAGGGCACTCAACAAACCAATCTGGCACCTTATGTTGACGACATTGGTGATGGCTAATAATGGTAAATGACATGGTTAAAACTTTCCTTAAAGCAAAAAAAATCGGGCGATATTGGCCCGATTTTTATAAAGATAACTTAACTATTTATCTTCATACTCGTCGTATTCGTCATTTTCATATTCGCCGTCATCATCAGGGTCGATAAATTCTGTACCCCAACCATCGTATTCAACGCCAAACTCTTTGGCTAATTCCGCCATTTGCTTAGTTTGCGCATTGATTGCTTCGACATTCAAAGGTGCCTCAGCTATTACATCAAACGACAAAATTTCAATATCATCGTCAGTAATAAACTCTTCGGCATCAGTTGCTTCAAAACCTTTTTTATAGGCAGCAACGGCGGCTTTCTCAAGTAAATCAAAATCTTCTGAAGAAAAATGATGCTCAATAACATAAGTCGCGTCTGGGTCGCTACCATCCTTAAGTAAGGATTCAACAACAAATTTGTTAAACGCCAGTGGATTATCATGAAATTCCATACTCTGTATCCTTAAGCCGTAATGCCTTGGTTAATTTGATCAACTTCTGCGTCAAGTTGCTCTAGCTTGTCTTTAAGTAAAGCATGATATTCATCAGCCGCCACTCGTGAATTTTTCTTTTGCTCTGCAGTCAGTTCGCGCGGCGCCATAATATCAATAATCACGGTACCATTATTCCAGCGGTTCAGTTTAATTTTACCTGTTGTGGTACTCATACAAATAGGCATCACCGGCACATTGGCTACGTTAGCCAATTCAAATGCGCCACGCTTAAACTTTAATAAACCTTTGCCATAAGAGCGCGTTCCCTCAGGAAACATCCAAACCGATACATTTTGCTGCGTGATAATATCTGCCGTTTGCTGTAAGGTTTTTTGCGCCGCCCGTCTATCGTTACGATTGATTAATATATTGCCACTTAACCAATATAACCAACCAAAAAATGGGATCCATTTCAGGCTCTTTTTACCTATAGTGACGCCACGAGGTGGTAACGCACCGCTAATTGTAAAAATATCATAACTGTTTTGGTGATTCGCAATAATCAAACAAGGTGACGAAGTCTCCGCCCCTGGCGCGCGCCGGATCAACAAATTAACGCCCAGCACTTTGGCCATTTTAGAAAAAGTTTGCGCAAAAAAATGTACGTTTTTAGGATTAAACGGACGAAACAAACAAAAAATAGTGCCAAAAACACCAAAGATAACCACAAATAAAGCGATTAGAATCAATCGAAATAATGCGAGCAAGGGATCCCTCAACAATCTAGCCATTACCCAACCATCATTATATTTAGAGAAATATGGGCAATCGCGTTTAAAATTTGCCGCGGATTATATACAAAAAATGAAGTTAACGGCAGGTACTAATCAAATTTTGTTATTCACGCTCTTTATCAAAATGTCCATTGTTTGGCCATTTTGCTTCATCACGTGCTGTTGCGGTTTCTTGACATTCGCCCCAAAAGTAAAAACTGTTAGCGGTTTCAACCTTGTCCAACTTAATAAATCCTTCGCGACAATAGGCTGCACTATTTAAATACAACTCCAACATTTGATCAAACCGACCGCTTGATACTTGATAACGTTGTCGCTGCTGGCGGCCGTTCATTGGTTGCTCACCGCCCTGTCTATCGCCTTTCCTATTACGTGATTGACGCTGATCACCTTTAATATCACGGGCAATTTGTTTATTAATTTGTGAGTTTAAATTTTTGACAGGTTTAACCTTATATAAAAACCACTTACTACCATCATCAGTAATTTTAGTTAAAAATTGCTGTCGATAATCGTTTGGATTAGGTTGGCTACTACAGCCAACAACAAGCAAGGTAATTAGGATTAAGCAAGGTGCAATGATATTGCTAACGCGCGGCTGATAGGGGAAAAAATTAAGCATGCTCGATTTCATATTATTATTGTGCAAAAGTAATATAGCGACAATAACAGCTAGCTATTCAAAAATTCAAATAAAAATCGCTGCACAGCGCTCGAAAGTCACAACTATATTGACCATTTTCGGCATGGATAACCAATTCAGTTTGCTCACAAGCATACGGTTGATTCGCTTCATTTAATCGAAACCGCAACAACACCCGCTTAGCCGACTTTTGTGCTTTGGTTTTAATACAACAATAAGCCACTAAGCTTAGATTAAATTGCTGCGCGAGCGCTAACATCTTTGTCTTACCGTCTGCTGGTATTACACATTCAAAATAGCCGTCTTGACTTAATAAACTCGCGACATTAGCCAATAAAGTAAACCAGCTAAGTTGGCCTGTATGTCTAGCTTGTTGGCGAGTCGCTTCAAACTCTTGCCCTGCAACAAAATATGGCGGGTTAGACAAGATAAGATCATATTTTTGTTGACTGCCCTGAGCCTCAACAAACGCCTGAATACTCTGCTGATAAACGTGAATACAATCTGACCACGGACATTGCTCAACGTTGCTTGTCGCCTGCGATGCAGCATCGGCATCTAGCTCTACCGCGTGAATACAAAATGGCTGCTGTTGCAAACTGAGCTTTTGCGCCAGCATAATGGCAAGTAAGCCACTACCAGTACCAATATCCAATACCTGTTGTTGAGAATGCGCACAACTCCAACTCCCTAATAAAATGGAATCGGTTCCCACTTTCATCGCACATTGCGTATCATCAATATAAAACTGCTTAAAGGTAAATGGCATAAAATGTTTAGCTCCACTTAGTTGCCGACAAGTCTTAAGTCCTTCCCCGTTAGAAAATGCTTACCCAAAACAGCTTGGTTCTGCTTGGCGTTTTTTGCCGTTTCTCTGGTTTAATGATTATCACAAAGCCACATTAGGCCACTATCAATTAATTTTATACTTGATTGATTAATATACAGAAAATATGACAATTTGCGTAAATTTAACGATTAAAGCGCATTATGCTAAATCGTACGTTTACAAAGTAAAAATTTTGAGTATGTTTAAACAGGTATTGTGAACTAGGTGATAAGGTAAATCATGATAGATATTGATGATAAGGTGATTAAGGATATTTCTAAAGGTTTTCAGATACCAGCTAAACCAGAAATATTAACTGAACTGAACGACATAATTAAATCGCCTGAACCCGACCTTAACGCCATTGGCGAACTGATTGCACAAGACGTAGCCACTTCGGCTGCAATATTAAAAACCATTAACTCACCTTTTTACGGCCTAGCGCGTTCAATATCTGATATTCGCCAAGCGGTGATGTTTTTAGGACTTGACGGTGTGCAAGCACTCGTTACAGCCATTCAATTACGCCAAGCCTTTGACCAAAGTAAATGCTGTATCTCGTTAGAACGCTTTTGGGATAGTGCATCGGAAGTGGCGCAAATAGCGACTTTTATCGCGCAAAAATTTAAAAGCCAAGTGGCGCTTGAAACTGTTTATACCTTAGGCTTATTTCAAGACTGTGGTATTCCTGCATTAGCAACTAATTACAGTGACTATAAGCGCATATTGGTTGAATCAAACAAAAATTATGAACTGAGCCCAACTGAACTCGAAGAACAAGCTTATAAAACCAATCACGCGGTTATTGGTTATTATTTAGCAACCAGTTGGCACTTACCTAAAGATATATGTCAATTAGTACTGCGTTCACACGACAGACAATATTTAGAATCAGAACAAGATGAGCGCTTACAAATTTGCTATTCCGCCGTAAAAATGGCTGAAAATATCATTTCGACTAATAAACGTTTTATCGCTTCACCTGACTGGCCGCATATCAAACACCATGTATTAGAAGTGGTCGACATTGAGGAAGATGAATACCAAGATATTAAAGACGACGTTGAAGAGTTACTAGAGGATTGGGATTAACTTGTCAAAGCTTGTCGCCCCTGAGCCCTGCCCTTTATGTCAAACGCAATGTGATGAGGAATTTAGTCGCGATAAAAAAAGGCCATACTTACAGTGCCCACACTGCAAGTTAGTGTTTGTACCTCGCCATTTCCACCTTAGCGCACAACAAGAAAAAGCAGAATACGACAAACATCAGAACCAAGCTGATGATATGGGTTATCGACGCTTCCTTGCTCGCACGGTAACGCCATTAATCAAACAGTTACCTAAAAATGCACAAGGGTTGGACTTTGGTTGCGGTCCTGGCCCAACCTTATCACTCATGATGCAAGAAGCCGACTTAGCCTGCGATAATTATGATCTCTATTATTTCAACCATCCCGAGCTTTTACAGCGCCAGTACGATTTCATTACCATGACGGAAGTCATTGAACATTTAGCCACACCAATCAACCAACTACAACAGCTTGACCAACTACTCAAACCTAGCGCCACATTAGCAGTCATGACAAAGCGAGTTCTAAGCGCTGATAAGTTTAAAAATTGGCACTATAAAAACGATCCAACCCATATTTGTTTCTATTCTATTGAGACATTCGAGTACATATCTGACCAATTTAATTGGAAATTAGACATCATAGACCAAGATGTGGTCTTTTTTGAAAAATAAACTTCACATCAATATAGTCAAAGCGATCAGGTTTTAGGGGAAGCCGTCAAGCTTCGAGTCCCCATGAGCATATGCTCTACTATGTGATTGGGGTGAGTAAGCGCTGACAATGAACCATAAGACCTGAGCGAGAAGACTAACTAACCAAAACGACTCTCCCCTTCTCAGCTACTAAGCAAACACTGCGCAACCCGACTAACAATAACTCTCGTAATATCAAACACTTATAAAAACAACCAAACAACATCAATAGTTAATACCAATTTCAAAATAAAAATAACCATTGGCTTTACATTAATATTTGACAAACAAATAAAAAGAATCCATCATTACATACCAATAGGTCTTACAAATCTGAGGTATCATATGAATGAAGTTTATGAAAGCCAAAGCTATGCCCAATCGCTGACGAATAAAGCTAGGCTTAACCTCAGGGTATCTGATGCTTTAACTGAACGGTTTCCCTCGGTCCAAGCATTACATGTAATGGCTAACGAAGTTGCGGAATTATCTAATGGTGAAATTCAACTCACCGTTATTGCCAATGGCGAACAAGGCGAAGAGCATGAAACACTCAAAAAGCTAGCCACAGGTGAATTAGCAATGACGCGAGTCAACTTGGCGCAACTTAACGACCCATGTCCAAAAACCTTGGTGATGAATCTACCTTTCATTTTCGATTCAAAAGCGCATTTGCACGCCTGTTTAGACAGTCAAGTCGGCCAAACATTACTACAGGCAATTAATGAAACCGGATTTGTTGGGCTCGGATTTTATGAAAGTGGAGAACGTCACTTTTATACTGACCGCCAATTTAATCACCCCGATGACCTAAAGGATGTTCAGCTACGCGTACCCAATTCCGCTATCTGGCATGCCATTGCCAACGCGTTAGAAGCAAAAATGATCTTAGCTGACATCCAAAATGTCGGGATCGCCTTACGACGTGGTGGGATAGATGCAGCTGAAAATAACTTGTTTACTTACTTAGGTTTAGAGCATTACCAATCTAGCCCTTATTGCTTATTGACCCAGCATGTAATGGCGCCTGACGTGTTACTTTTTTCAGGTGCTCTTTGGCAGCAGTTAAATAACCAAGATAAAAACATAATTCAACAAGCGGCACAAAAATCAGTAATGGCTAGCCGTGAATTTGCCGAGCAGTTTACCGCCAGTGCCAAAAAACAACTGATCCAACAAGGTGTTCACTTTATCGAAAATACTGAACAATCAGCTTGGATAGAAGCCTTACAGCCCGTTTATCAAGCATTTATCGGCGAAGAACAGCAACCGCTGTACCAACAAATTTTAGCGCTTAAAAACGCTGCGGTTTAATCGTCAAGCAAATTAAACCGCAATATTAGTTAGTGTGTGTGATACACAAGGACGTGTACTTTTTCGACTTAGGTCGACTTTAACGGAAATATCAACTTAGTGTGTGTACTTGATATCAGGATGTATCATTAAGGCGAGTCGTTGTATACGAATTCGACTACACATGGATGTGTAATTTTTTTCCCGTCAGGTTAGTTGTTGCTGTTAGCTTATTAACAAGTTTGCGCGATTAAACCTTTAACTTATACCACTGCCTTAGAGCAAGGTTTTAAACGATTAAATCTATAGTCATCCGTCAATCAATAAAGACAGGTTTACACCGGCATACCTTGTGCTAGCCGAAATAAATTTGGCCCTTGGATCTAATATCTAGGTTGCGAACCTAAGGCAACACCGCTACGGGAAGAAAATACGTAGCAACTCCGCTGCTATTGTCGAAATAAATTTCGACCTACATAAATGTAGGAAATGCCATTCAACAGTTAGAACGGCGACTAACAAAAGTTTATTTCCTTCATTAACAAAAAAGCCAGCGGCAATGGCTGGCTTTTATGAGTTGATCAGATAACGCTATAGTCAAAGCGATCAGGTTTTAGGGGAAGCCGTCAAGCTTCGAGACCCCATGAGCATATGCTCTATTATGTGATTGGGGCGAGTAAGCGCAGACAATGAACCATAAGACCTGAGCGAGAAGACTATATTTATAGCGTTTTAATCATAGTAGCTAATACAGGTTTCAACTTCGTTGGCTGAGCCCATTTGTACGGGTACGCGTTGATGTAACTCATCTGGCATAATATCCAGTATGCGTTGTTTATTGGCGTAAGCTTTACCGCCCGCATTTTCAATTAGCATCGCCATCGGGTTTGCTTCGTATAGTAAGCGTAGCTTAGCGGGTTTTTTCGGATCACGATTATCATTCGGGTACATAAATATGCCACCACGAGTCAATACTCGATGAATATCGCCAACCATAGCTGCATTCCAACGCATATTGTATCGCTTACCTAATGGCCCTTCTTCACCTTGAATCAAGTCGTTAACGTACTGAGTTGTTTCATCCGCCCAAAAACGGCTATTAGCCATGTTTATTGCAAACTCTTTGGTATCAGTGGGTACGCTAAGTTCTTCTTGAGTTAATAAGAAACCACCATGAGTTAAATCAAGTGTATAACAACGCGTTGGGCCGCCAGTGGTCATGACTAACATAGTCGCTGGACCATATAGTACATAACCTGCACAAAGCTGATTTTTACCCGGTTGCTGAAATTGCAATGGACTATCAGCCGGCACGTCATCACGCGCTGGATATATAGTAAAAATGGTGCCAATTTGACCATTAATATCGATATTAGACGAACCATCTAAGGGATCAAATGCAACAATGTAAGGTGCGCCTTGTGTACCGACTACCACGTTATCTTCTTCTTCAGAAGCAATAGCACGAACCTGATCATCAGCTAATAGCATGTCTTTAATTAACTGATTAGATAACACATCTAACTTCTTCTGGGTTTCACCTTGAATGTTTTCATCCAACGTTGAACCTAAAATACCTGACAATTCACCTTGGCTAACTCGGAACGCGATCTCTTTTGTCGCGGCTAGCACAGTTCGGATCAACATAATAAATTCTATGCTGACGCCATCGCCTTTAAGAGTTGGTATTAATCGTTTCATTTGCGCTCCCTTTTTTTAATTCTTGCTTTAAAAATTCTTACTTTTAAAATGTAAAAAGGGCTGGAAACCAGCCCATTTAAACGGTTTGCTGTTACCTGTAACGGTCTAAACAGTTAAGGTCTGCAAAAGACTGCTCTAAGCGGGCTACCATTGACTCTTCTGCTTTGCGTAACCAAACGCGTGGGTCATAATATTTTTTATTCGGTTTATCATCACCTTCAGGGTTACCAATTTGTCCCTGCAAGAAATCTGACTTTTCAGCATAATATTGCTTAATACCATCCCAAGATGCCCATTGCGTATCGGTGTCAATATTCATTTTGATAGCACCGTAACTAATGGCTTCGGCAATATCTTTAGGATCAGAGCCTGACCCCCCATGGAACACAAAATCAAGCGAATTATGGGGTAAGCCAAACTTTTCAGATACATAGGCTTGAGAGTTTTTCAAAATTTCTGGCGTTAATTTTACGTTACCCGGTTTGTATACACCATGCACATTACCAAACGACGCAGCAATAGTGAACTTATCGCTAACCGCACTTAATACTTCATACGCATAAGCAACATCTTCAGGTTGAGTATACAAAGCTGAGCTATCGATACCTGTGTTATCAACGCCATCTTCTTCACCACCTGTGCAGCCAAGTTCTATTTCTAACGTCATACCCATTTTGGCCATACGCGCTAAGTACTTTGCACATATTTCAATATTTTCTTGCAGTGGCTCTTCTGATAAATCAATCATGTGTGAGCTAAACAAAGGTTTACCGGTTTTTTCATAATGCGCTTCACCCGCATCTAGCAAACCGTCAATCCAAGGTAATAATTTTTTAGCCGCGTGATCCGTATGCAAAATAACCGGTACGCCATAAGCTTCAGCAACGGTATGAATATAATTAGCCGCGGCAACAGCGCCTAGTACAGCTGAACCTTGGCCTTCTAATTTAAGGCCTTTACCTAAAAAGAAGCCAGCTCCGCCATTAGATAATTGCACAATAACCGGTGAATTAACTTTAGCTGCGGCTTCTAGTACCGCATTAGCTGAATTTGTGCCTACAACATTAACCGCTGGGTAAGCAAAATTACCTTCGCGTGCTGCATTAAACAAAGTTTGAACGTCGTCGCCGGTGACGATGCCTGGTTTAATTGTGTCTTTCAATGTTGGTGTTGTCATGGTGGTTTCCCTGCTGTTGTTATAATGATTGGAGTTGTTCTGCATGCGAATTAGCATGTAAACAAATTTGCATAAAATGCTCAGGATCTAAGCTGGCGCCGCCAACTAATAGACCATCAATATCCGTTTGACTTAATAACTCATAAGCATTGTTTTTATTAACGCTACCGCCATACAGAATGTGAATAGATTCGGCTCGCTCTTTACCAAATAACACAGTTAACTCACTGCGAATATACTCGTGCACCAATTGCGCTTCTTCTGGTGTCGCGGCTTTACCTGTGCCAATTGCCCAAACAGGTTCGTAAGCAACCGCGATGCGTTTATCGCCTAAATCAAGGCCATCTAACGCGTCATGTAATTGACGAAATAAAACATCATTGGTAATTCCTGCTTCACGTTGCTGTAGATTTTCCCCTACACACAAAACGGGCATTAGGCCACTATTAAGCACACGCGTAACTTTAATTTTGCAGCTAGGATCATTCTCATGAAACATCTGACGGCGTTCACTGTGACCAATCAAACAAAGACTGCCACCAGCTTCTTTAATCATTTGAGCCGACGTTTCACCTGTGTATGCGCCAGATTCATACTTACTGACATTTTGTGTTCCGATCATGATCTCTGAATGTTGTAAAAAATTCAGCATGTCACGTAAATAAAGATAGGGAGGGCAAATCGCAATTTTTGCCGAAAAGTGCTTGCCAATAAAGGCTGCAACTGAAGTACATAATAAATCGATCCCGCCATTTAACTTCCAGTTGGCGATCACGATAGGGACACGTTTATTCATGGCTAATTTCCTGTTGGAACACTAATGTGGTTGCAGATACTAAGCTCGATACGACAGGATCCATTTTCCTAAATCGCACGCGAGCGCCTTCATCATCGTTGATGAAACCGTATACCCTAGCGTTTAAACACGGGTATTTATAACTTTAGTTCAACACGAACAAGCTAGCTTTAAATCTGTCCTTTATTGCTTGTGAGCCGTGTAAAGCTAAAGTCAAAAAATCTTTACTCTTAGTGTGTGAAATATAGCCTGTGCAAGGTTGTGTGAGTTGCCCTTGCTCAAGGTTAAATAACCTAAATTGTTTTGCTTTTTTGTATTAAAAATGATGTGTTGTGTGCAAATCATTTATAACCATAATTAACCTTATTCAGCCATTTGTCCACTAAAAAGTTATTAAAATTTAATTATATTTTTAGCTGTTTTCGCTCTTAAAAGTACAAAAAACAAACAGAAAAGTAGGCGAATGATAAAACGGCTTTAACGATTAAACTCGCTAAAAGCCGCTTGAATAAGGCAAAGCGGTTAGCCAATGTTATATTGACCAACCTTAAATGTTATACGAGTTACACGTTACTTGTATTTAACTCTTCGTCGTCGCTACCCTTCTGCTGAGGGTTGTTAGCTTGCGACTTTTTTGGCTTTAATGCCTCCACCTTAGGAATTAATAGCCAAATTGCAGCCATGGCTGTAATGGCTAAACTGGCACCAATAACAAATGCTGGCGTATAGTTACCGTCTGCCGTTAACCAAGGTACTAATGCTGTTAAGCCAACTGCGCCTAATTTAGCAGCCATACCAGCTAATCCTGCTAATGTACCTACAGTTTTACCACCATATAAATCTGCTGGTAATGTTTGTACGTTACCAATTGCCGTTTGAAAACCAAACAAGATAACCGCCATAATTAAAACCGCTGTTGTAGGACCACCAGGGTTAGCCATGGCTAATAATGAAGGCAACATGATCAAACAGCCTAGTGTAATCGTTAGTTTACGGGTTTTATCAACATTCCATCCTGCTTTTAAGCGGTTTTGCGCCAGTAAACCACCAAACCATGCACCAAACATGGCACCAACATAAGGAACCCAACCATAGATACCAATGGTTTTAACATCCATTTGATACACTTCGTTAAGATAAATAGGGATCCAGAAAACGAACAACCACCATATAGGGTCTATCGCCGCTGACGCTATTATTACACCCCAGCTTTGTTTACGACTTAGTAACTCACCCGTGCTTGGGTTGTACTCTTCTTCTTCGTTACCTGTTTCAGTTGAAGTAGGACGGCGTTGGCCGGTTAAAATATATTCACGCTCTTGCTCTGTGATCCAAGGGTGTTTACCCGGAGGCGCTTTAACTAAAACCATCCAAGGAATAAGCCACAATAAACCAGCAGCACCAACAATAATGAATACCATTTTCCAGCTAAAATAGACGGTTAAAAACGCAATTAACGGGATGGCAATAATACCGCCAATGGCCGCGCCAGAGTTGAAAATGCCTTGCGCTAAGGCGCGCTCTTTAGTCGGAAACCATTCCGCATTACCCTTGGTTGCACCTGGCCAGTTACCGGCTTCTGCTACACCCAGCACAGCTCGGAAAATACCAATACTTAACATACCTTGAGCAAAGGCGTGAGCAACAGTGGCTAATGACCAAACACCAATCGATAAAACAAAACCAATACGCGTGCCAACCCAATCGAAAATCTTACCAAAAATAGCTTGGCCGAATGCATAAGCAAAAACGAACACAATTGAGATATTAGCGTAAATCTGTTTACGCTCTAATGCTGATTCGTCAGGAAACAAATCTTCGACAATATCAGGCCACAGCACACTAAGCGCTTGACGGTCGATATAGTTAATTACAGTAGCTAGCGCAATCAGCCCTACCACCATCCACCTAAGGTTTTTTATTTTCATGCTGCTTTACTCCTAAATACTAAATTCTTTCAAAAAGCTGGAAGCGACTATTAAATTGATAGGTTTTATCGCGATACGAAAACTGTGCAGGCTCAGTTAATGCAATATCATGATTAATCGCCAATATAATTTGGCTATTATCAACTAAGGTTACGACAACAAACTCGATATTGCCCTGCTGACTGTGCTCAATATTTTGCACTGCACTGTAACTGTCTAAGGTATATTCTTTACTTGGGTTATATTCACCGTGTGGCTCTAACACACTAACAAAATTATGTTGTTTTTTGCCTTTAACACGAAAGATAAAACCATTTTCATTGCGCAAGTTAAACAGCGGATCATTAGCACCTATTTGGGTTAACATGACGCTTTCGCCATTGTTAACTGAACTATGAGTATAGAAGCGACCGTTGTCATTCAACCAAGTCAGTTGTGTCATGCTGCCTTTAGGTTGAGCGTGCGACTTTTTCCAAAGGTGCTGATAACCATTAGCTTTACCTAAAGCCGACAAGCCATTAGTAGTCGTTCCTAAATCAAAATTGCTATTAATAACATGTCCTTGGTAATGCACAGGTAAATCATACTGATGCGCTGAATCAGATTTAACATTCAGCAAATCAAAAACCAAAGACTGACTATTATTGTTGAAATTAACCAAAGCTAAAGTACGTTTAAATACAACATCGTCATAGGCTGTAGCGATTTGGGCCGATGCCAACTTAACCTGAGGCGTATTTTCAAAAAACAATAGTTCGGGATGGTTAGCATTCGCCACATCCAAATTCATATTAAAGTGACTGGTTTCGTCGACCACTAAGGTATTGTGCGCAACAGTTTGTTTAGCATAGGTTTCGTTTTCAGGTAGATAACGACCACCATACTTAGACTCAACATTTAAAAAGCGTGCTGCGCCATAATCGGTAACGACTTCTGCCCCTTTATCGTAAAACTGCCAAGTCAATTTATCAAAATGACCATGACCTAAACCTTGAGCGGTGGCTTTTAAAATGGCGGCCTGCTCACCTGCGACATTTTGGCGCATAATAACAAATGCCCCTTCATCGGCATTTTTACCGTCGCCATAGGCAATAGATTTAAATTGATAGGCTTGGGCTTTACCCGCTTCTAATGCTTGTGCCACTTTAAAACCATCGCCGGTTAGCAATATTTGATTCTGTTGCTGAGCTATGTCTAACAATCCAGCTTCAGCCGTTAGCCCATAAGCAATAGCCACGCCATTAACTAATTCTATGGTGTCGATACCTTTAGATTTAATCGCGTCATTGATTGGATAAAATAAACCGTTGTAGCTCAATTCAACGGTCGCTTTTATCGCTTTAAGCAACACGCCGTTACGGTATTCAAATATTTTTCTATTGGGTTCATTAACGTCAATAGCTTTAGCAAAAATGACAAATGGCATTAATGCATAGCGTTGATAATATGGGCCTTCGTTGTAATACCCCTCAGGCGAAAACAGTTCGTCCATTTGGCGTAAAAAGCCGCCCTTGCCTGATTTATCTAAATCCAATAAAGCCTTTTCAACCCAATCTTGTTCACCCAAAACATAGCCTGTTAACCCCACAGCGGCGGTGGCCCATGTTCCGTGATTATGTACTTTGTTAAACGTATGAGGTGATTGCTCAGATAAAAACAACGCGACGGGGCGCAAAGCATTCGTTTCTATATGCTTTTGATCTTGTTCATTAAGGGCTAACTTAACAAAGTCATAAGCTTGCGCTGTGTGCACTAACCAAACGGCTTCATTTAAACCTTGCCAAAACAAGCGCCCTTCATTGGCACTTTTACGCTTAGGGTGTAAAGGCAAGCTAGGGTATAAATCGGCATACTGTAACAACATATCACGCACAAAATCGGCGTACTTTTGCTGCTGAGTTAACTGATAAATAATCCCAGCTTGATACATTTGTGCATAATTTTTCTTGTGTCGTTCATGAGTATAGCCACCGCCTGCATCTTTAGGCATTGGCACATCAATTGGCTGACTTATCACCTTATCAATTTCAGCTTTTTGCTGTAAAAAGGCCGTTCTAAATAAACCTTGTGTTGCAATACCTTCACGCATAGCCAATACGTCTTGTGCAGTCACCACTAGTTTAGGGTGAGCAACTTCCACTTGTTTGACTAGGCTACTAACACCAGAGCTAGAGCTATCAGTAACAGGCTTTATATCATTGCCTGTGGTATTAGCTGCGGTGTTAGTTGTGGTGTTTGTTGACGATTGCTCGCTGTTACAACCCACAACTAAAGCTGTGCTGATTGCCAACCATAAAGATGTTATTAATTGATTACGCTTTAACATGCATCAGCCCTTACAACACTTTATTATTTTTTAACTGAGCAGTATGTGCACCACCCGTATGTAACTCAACAACACTCGGTGCTGGCGTAGCTTTAAACGAATTGTCTTGCACAACAGAAATAGGCTCACCAACGGTATGTTCAATCACCACACCGGCCGAGTTTTCAACTGTATTGTTAGCAATATTCGTAACCTGAACACCGTGTAAGTAAACGGCTGATTTCGACTTATTACGTTTACCTTTACCTACATTACTTAATACATTACCTTGCATATCAAGATGAGGGCCAAAGGTACTTTCATCACGGCCACCACGATAAATTTTAGCCAACGCACCTTGCACATCAGAAAACTGGTTATTGCTTAAAGTGACATATTCGGCGTTGTAAATACCTAAATCATCGGCCTCTTTATTTAAACGTAAAATGTCGCCGGTAATATTGTTAAACACACTGTTTTTAATGGTAATTTGGCTAGCAAAAGCACGAGCGCCTGAGTCAAATACCGAGAACGAATGATTTACATCTAAGTCACTGATTTGCGTGTCTTCAATGCTTAAACGATAGTTTTTATACATGCCCCACTTAGCAGTACGAATTAAAGCATTGCCAGAATAGTCTGGTGCTTCTTTACCATTAATTGTTAAGCCAACTAGGCGTAAACTGCCATTGTTGGCAATGACAAATAAACTGGTTCCTAAAAACTCAATCGTCACTTGCCCTTTAGTGGCAGCAACAATGCTAATCACCTTATCAAGCTGAATTTTTTTCGATTCAACATAGTGTCCAGCCGCCAAGCTTAATGTGTCGCCACTTTTTGCTTTGCTAAGCGCACTAAAAATTTGTTCGTAACCTGGCGTGACTTGTAATGTTTTACCTGAATCAAATGCGACTTCTGGCTCTGTTTTTTCATACCAACTCACACCTGTAGCTTGTTTAGCAATTGGCTTAAGCGATTTATCCGCACCAACACCGGTTAAATTAGTTGGATAAAGTAAGCCATTAGCCGCACGTTTAACTTTAATAACTTGATTGCTAAAACCCTGACTAATTTTAGGAGAAGATACTTGGTTATAAGCATTACCTTTAAAACTAATACCACTGATGTCGTCAAATAAACTGAATGGGTCTTGATTGTTTTGGTTAAAAACTAAGTTATTGCTAAATTGGCTATTAATCGGTGGGGCTGAACGCTCGGCATCGGCACCGGCAGCAAAATGAATATGATCTAAATTAATAAAGCTATTTTGCGTAATAGTGACATTATTCACTTGATGATAGCGGTTGATCGGTGAGTTAGGTACGCCATTCATTACCGTAAAACCACTACCAAAGCGATAGCCAGTTAAACCTTCCATATAATTATTGCGGATCATGTGTTCTGCGTTAATAACGCGAATACCACCGGTATGATCAACACCATTGCCAAAAAACACATTATTTTCAATGATATTGCCATTACCATGTCGCATGGTTAACGTGCCGCGAGACTCAAAAAACACATTATTGCGGACTTGGTTTTTACCCGACTTAATCGAGATAATTTCAACTTCACCGTTACAGCGATCAAAGTAGTTATTTTCAACCACGGTAAACGAATTAGATAGCGAGAAATGGCTAGTGCCAATACGCAAGGTTTCGCCACCATTTGAACCAAAGATAGGGCGAGGACCGAAATAGTTGTGGTCAATTTGGTGATAATTTTCACGGCTTTCTTCAGTATTTAACCGCACGGCCATTGTCACGCCTTTATTACGCTTGCCCACTAAATGGCTATGATCAAAACGATTATGTTTACCAAACATAGCCACCCAATAGTCCGCTTCAAAGCGATCAGGGTTAGAATAGTTATCAATGACCACTTGAGTCACTCGACTGTGATGAGCTAACAACTGTTTGTTAACACGATAGGCGATAACCTCACCGGTAGGCGTAAAGCCATTTTTAAAAACTAGGCCTTCAACGTGCAAATACTCACCACCTAAGCGCAGATTAGATTGGCCAGTTAATGTTACTTTACCTTTGGTTTGTGCAACCAAACTAATTGGCTTACCTTTTTTACCTTTTCCGGTAAACACAATTTCAAAATTACGCCACTCACCATTGGCTAACACAACCGTATCACCCGCTTTTAACGACTGGCTAACCTGTTGATATTCAGCTTGGCTTTTAACGAGGTATTCTTTAGCGCTGATTTCGACAGCAAACAAAGCGACAAATAGAAACGACCAAAGATAAGTAAACTGCATACGAACTGAGTTTTTAAACATGGATCTATCCAAATACAAAACAAGATAAGAAAAGAGGAGTACCCAAAAACACTGAGTACTCCTTAATGTCACTAACTAAAACAGGGTTTAGAACTTAGCTTTAACGCCGACGAACCATTTAGTGCCTGAACGTGAGTAATCAGAAATTATGGAATCTCCAGCTCTCGTTTGAACTTGAGGTTCATCTAATAAATTCAATGCTTTTAAGTTAATTGATACGTTCTTACTAACTTTATACTTAGCAGAAAAATCTAAATAATCTTGCTCTTGTACATATCGATGTGAACGATATGGGAAAGGCAGGTTATTTGGTTGGAAGTACTTAGAGCGATACTTATATAGTAATCTTAAAGTTACAGCATCACCTTCCCAATATACTGATGCATTAGCTACATTTTTTGAGAATCCAAACAAGTTCGCATCTGGTGCTAGTCCTAAATTAGCTTCTTCAGGCGTAACAAATGACGAATCAGCCCAGTTGTAAGCACCTTTAACGCCTAGCCCATCAAATGGAGCTGGTAACTCTGTAAAGTGCTTTTGTGCTGTTAACTCAAAACCTTTAATCGTAGATTTCTCATCTGAAACTTCAACTGTTCTGAATGGTTTCAATCCAACACTCGTTTCAACTCCATCAACAAAAACAAATGCTTCTCGCTCTTGTGTTAAGTTTTCCCAGCCACCTGTAAAATCTTTTTTGTATAACGCTAATGTTACGGCTGCATCTTCACTTGGGTAATATTCCAATGAAATATCGTAGTTAACAGCTGTGAAAGGTTGCATTTGGTTACCGTGTGCAGTACCACTGCCAACTACTTGATTTAAGTCATTTGTATAACAACCTGATAATGGTTCATCTTCTGCTTCAACCTGCACTTCACAGATAGAATAACTATTCCCTGCTGCCATGGATTGTAAAGAGAAACGAGATAATGATTTATATACAGACGTTCTTAACATAAACTCATCAGTTAAATTAAATGTTAAGTTTAGACTTGGTAATACCTCTGTATAATCTCCAGAGCGCGCAATAGCTGTAACGGCTGCTGCTCCATCTTCGACGCTTTCTGCTATTTCTGCTTTATATTCAAAGCGAGGATCATCAGAGTCTGTAACTTCAACAATTTCAGCCCACCCTTGTGATGAAGTTTCAGTTTTCACAACTCTAACACCAACATTACCAGTCACTGGGATATCTCCAATCTCAGTGTTTATATTGGCCATAAAATAAGCTGATGTCACATCTTCTTGTACGTCAACATCCCCTCCTGAACGACGATCGGCTCTTTCACCAATATCATAGAATGTCGGATTTCCAGTACCATTTGCTAATCCATTAAAAGCACCAATCATACAAAGTGCATCATAAGTCGCAAATGAGCTTGCATCACCAGCATCTTCTTGATCAAACAATCGATTATTTTGATGATCGTTCAAGCAATTAGTCTTTACATAAGCAGTCAATATAGAGCTTTCTAAAGCCCAGTTGTCATCAAAGTCATCATATTTATTGGGGTGTTGGTAATCATCTTCAATGTCGGTTTTATCATAATGTTGACCTGAACCATCTAGATGTAATGAAACCGCTGTATCGTCATCATCAAGCATAGTTTCAGTAGATAAACGAATTCCTGCTTTAACAGAACTAAATATATCGTTGTCTAATTGATATTCAGCATCAAATCTAAATGATAAGTTTTCATTTTCTCGGTGATCATGCTCACGTTTATATTCCATATAAGCTTGATTGAAAACTTCTTGTTCAGCAGGATCAGCAGCTAACCACTTACCGTCATCTAAGATAATTGGCGCACCATTTTCATCGTACTGATAAACGTAACCTTTTTGCGTACTTATAAATGAATCAATATTCGTAGGGTCGAATACAGTCGTTTGAACATCATCCATTGCACTGGCACCATGGATATATGCATCATGGTCATCAAAGTCATAAGTGGCTGCGTCGATAAACGTTAATTTAGGAACGTTAGTTCCTCTGTAATCCAACTCATAAAAATAACGATTTTTTGAGCCTAACTGACTACGCTGCTGCAAACGATAACGCTCACTGTATGAATAACCTAAATCAAATGACAGCTTTAAATCATCATTAGGTAAATACTCAACATTTAACCCAAAGCCCAAATAATCGTCTTTTTGATTACGCCAATCAGAAGCTAGGCGAGGTCTAGCAGCACCTTTAACATAAGCTAAAGCATGATCATCAGTAATCAAATGATCTTTCAGCATTAACCGTTGGTTATCTAGCTTCAACTCCATTCTTTTTTCTGTGTACTCAAGTTTTGAATATTGTGCGTCTAAATTAATATTCCACTGGTCGTTGGGTACCCATTGAACTGTAGCAACAGCGTTTGTACGTGTGTCTTCGTCTTCACCGGTACGCCAAGTTGAATTACTAGGTGTAAAGAAAATAGAGCTTTGATCAAATTGAGCTAGGTGATCTGGGTTTGATAAATCTATACCTTCACTAGAGTTTTGGTTAATGTCACCCATACTAACTAGCTGTCCTTGGTCATCACATTCATCAGCTTTATTGTTACGAATACTCGAAATAAGCTGACCATCCGCACTTCTTAATGCGCAAGCATATAACTGAGAACTATTGGTGTAATTTTCTTCAGGGTTAGATGTATCTTGATGATTTACACCTAAAGTAAATCCAAAATCGCCTAAACTATCAGTTTCAAACTGTTGAACAGTCGAAATTACAGCTTTACCGCCCCAAGGGGTAACATCACCTTCAACATCTTTGTAGTATTCATTGTAAATACCAGATAATTCGACCGTTGTTCTACTTTTTCCATAATCAACGGGACGTAAAGATGAAACCTCTATAGTTCCAGAAGTACCACCTTCAACTAGATCAGCTTGTTGTGACTTATATACAACAACTTTATCTACTAATTCAGATGGGAATTTTTTAAAGTTAACCGCGCGACCATCACCGGCGTTGGTAATAGTACGGCCATTAAACGTTGCGTACCCCCAGTATGAGCCCAAACCACGAATAGAGATTTCATTCTGGCTACCTTTTAAGCGGTGACCAGATGCACCCGACACATTTTCGATAATATCTGAAATAGACAAACCAGGTAGTTCACCGAAGTCTGACGCGGCGATAGCGTCAACAATTGCGACTGTATTTTTCTTCTCGTTTAATGAACGAGTCATGGTGCCGCGCATGCCTGATACTTGGATTACTTCAACTTCTTCATCTTCAGCGGCTTCTTCAGCGGCACTGGCGTTCATAGCGGTTGCTGATAAAGCAGTTAACAGTGCTGTGGTGTAGATTGTGCTTTTGCTCAATAACTTAGTTTCATGAGTCAACAATGCGTTGCTAATCTTATTTAGTTTCACCTTTCGGATCCCCACTCTGTTGTCTTGTTCTTATATTAGTTAATTTTTTGTTAATTTCGAGGTTACTCTTATTAACAGCTTGTATTAAAGTTAACCAAACGATATGACCATTGTCAAATAATTATTTGACCAATTTAAAAACCAAAACTATAAAAATGAATGACCAAACATTTTTAGCCAATGCTTTTTAGTTTTAGATATAAAACCAACACTGGTCTGACAAAAAATGTTCTTTGCTAAAGCTGTCAAACATAAGGTAAACTGGTCTTAAGGAGATTGGTCAATTAACATATCCAATCTCGCGTAAATTTTGAGGAAAGGTAAAAATATGAAAAATCGTCGTTTGTTTTGGCGCATCGTAGAAGAAATTGAAAACATGATTAATCGTGGTGATTACCCGCCAGGTAGTCGATTACCACCCGAGCGCGAACTAGCTGAGCGCTTTGAAGTTAGCCGTCCAACCGTGCGTGAAGCCATTATTGCGTTAGAAGTACGCGATATGGTTGAAGTTAAAACCGGTTCAGGTGTTTATGTATTAGAGACATCAGAGAAAGTACCTGAAGTGAAAAAAATTAGCGCCTTTGAACTGACTCAGTCTCGTGCATTAATTGAAGGCGAAGTCGCTGCATTAGCTGCAACGAGTATTACTGAAGAAGAGCTAGACGCTATCCACCAGACATTAGTTGATATGGAAAATGGTCATATGGAAGAAGCTGACAAAGCCTTTCATAAAATTATTGCCCATGCCACTCGTAACACAGCCATGATCATTACCGTTGAAAATTTATGGGAATTAAGATCCAGTCAGGCTGAAATTATTTCTGATTACGCCAGTGTGTGTAAAAAAGAGAATGCCGCGCAAACACTAGCTGAGCACACAGCTATATATAACGCACTTAAAACCCGTGATTCATCTGCAGCCCGTAAAGCCATGCATGAACATTTTAATCGCTTAATCAATGCATTATTTGATGCCATTGAAGCCAGAGCATTAGAAGAAGTACGCCGCAAAAACAGTGAAAAACGCGGCTTATATTCATTAGATAACCTAGTGAAAGCTCGCGCGTAATAAACCAAGGTCATAAAACTTAGCTGCTTACCAACCAACACAAACCAAGCGTCCCCTTTCCGCGTTTGGTTTGTGCTTGTCTTTAATTTTTTTCCACTCTCGTCATATCGTTTGCAATAAATAACAATCGCGACTTTGTTGTTTGTAGGCGAGACTTGGCTTCCAAGCCCCTACTTTTGGTAGTCTTGCTCTTTTGGGTTGGGTTTGCAGGTTCTACAAGCATAAATGCTCGTCTACACGGATTATGCTTACTGTTGTAGGCGAGACTTGGCTTGCAAGCCCCTACTTTTGGTAGTCTTGCTCTTTTGAGTTCTGCTTGCAAGCTCTGCAAGCATAAATGCTCGCCACAGAGAGAATGGTTTGCTGGCTCACAAGCATAAATGCTCGTACAAGAGAATGGTTTGCTGGCTCACAAGCATAAATGCTCGTCTACAAAGGGGGGGATTTACGGCCACATAAAAAAACAATTGGTTATACCAATAAATAAAAAAGCGACAATACAAACGCATTGCCGCCTTTTGTCTAACCGTTTTATCTTTTTAACTCAGTTTACATATATTTTCGCTCACGCTTAGTCGTAACAGCGTCTATGTATGCATGCCAACTTGCAAAACCGAGTAATGGCATAATCACTAAGAAGGCGAAAAAGTAAGTCACAAATCCAATGGCAACGCAGGCCAAAATAATAAAGGCCCATAGCATCATGACTCCTTTATTTGACCATACTGCATTAATGCTAGTTAACACGGCTGTCATTAAATCCACTTTGCGTTCTACCAATGTAGGTTGCGTAAAGGCACTAATGGTAAATACAAAGGTTGCTAAAATTGCACCTACGGCTGTGCCTACCGCCAAAAAGGGGATCAATTCTGTTAGGTCATCGCCCACATAAGGCGGATATAAGGCATGTATTATTGAGGCAACTCGTAACCAAAATATCATGGTCACTAATAATAATATGGCAAATGCCCATTCGTGCACACTATTACGATGCATAGCTTTAATCGAATGCCATAACGAAGGGGTATGACCTTTTTCAAATTCCCAAGCTGTATCGTATAAACCTGCGGCTAAAAAAGGCCCTAGCATCATAAACGCCACCAGTGCAGGTGCAATAACCAAGTGATTCTCAGTTAATGAAACTAGGTAGGTTATAAGCAATGGAATTATGGTAAAAACCAGTCCATAAAATAACGAAATTAGTGGCGCTTTAACCATATCATTTAGGCCAAGGCGTAACCATTTTATTGGATCACCCCAGTCTAATTCGTTACATGGGATCACACGGCCGAGATCATTGTCATGTAGCGCATTTTCTTCCTTTCTCATCGCGTGGGACATAAGCGTTTCCTCAATTTTTCTATCAATTTAGCGGATGTTAACGGGTTTTATATTGCTTCTTTTGTTGCCAACATTTCACTCTTGGGTGTTTATTTGACATCATTTTGAGCACTTTGGGTTCATCCTTGGTTCGCCAATAAATCATTAAAAGCGAGTTTCCTTTTATTAAGTATTGATGAAAATCAGGAATTTTGTAGTTTTAGTAGCCAAATTTAATCAATCTTCCAAACAAATACATAACCCTACAAATAAAAAGGTAATTAAAACAAAGCCATACCGCCAATGTGCCTTACAAAATAATGTAAAAAAAATGTTACACCTGACAGAAAATCAATTTATTGACGCGTTTCGAACCCCAAAGACCACAATAAACGCCTATATGCTTGGTAAATACAAACAGCAAATTTTGCGTTAGGCAAAAATAAATTTGGTTCAATAAACAGTATTAATTTATCTCAATAAAATGGGGGTTTAGGGGGTTAGGATTAGCCGCTAAACCAATAAATTGTATTACCTACCCCATGTTTCAGTAAATTAAGCGTAATAATGTTAATTTTCGCTTCACATGTGCAGGCCATTGCGTTAGTTTTGCGGCTTGATCAAAAAGAAATATTTCCAGCCAAAATCAGGTATTAGAGTGAACGATATAAAGCAATCCGATAAGTTAAGACATGTGTGCTATGAAATCCGTGGGCCAGTAGCCAACGAAGCAAAGCGCTTAGAAGAAGAAGGTTATAAAATTCTTAAACTTAACATCGGTAACCCGGCCCCGTTTGGCTTTGATGCTCCTGATGATATTTTAAAAGATGTGATCCGCAATTTACCGCAATCACAGGGCTATTGTGATTCGAAAGGGATTTACTCAGCCCGCGTTGCTGTTATGCAGTATTATCAGCAAAAAGGTATTCGCAATATCGATATTGAGAATATCTATATTGGCAATGGCGTATCAGAGCTGATTGTCATGGCAATGCAAGCTTTGCTAAATGCCAATGATGAGGTTCTCATACCCGCTCCGGATTATCCACTGTGGACTGCCGCTGTTGCACTTTCTGGTGGTAAACCTGTGCACTACATGTGTGATGAATATGCCGATTGGTATCCGGATATTGAAGACATCAAATCGCGTATTACCGACAAAACGAAAGCACTGGTTTTAATTAACCCAAATAACCCAACTGGTGCTGTGTACGATAAAGCTATTGTCAAAGAATTATTAGAAGTTGCCCGACAACACAACCTGATTGTATTTAGCGACGAAATTTACGATAAGGTACTTTATGGTGATATTCAACACCATCCAACCGCCAGTCTTGCTGACGATTTGTTTTTAGTCACCTTTGGTGGTTTATCAAAAAATTACCGTATTGCTGGTTTTCGCGCGGGTTGGATGATGCTAAGTGGCGCCACTCATAAAGCTAAAGACTACATTGAAGGTTTAAACATGCTGGCCTCGATGCGTTTATGCGCCAACGTGCCGTGTCAACATGCCATTCAAACAGCGTTAGGTGGCTATCAAAGTATTAACGAACTCATTGTGCCTGGTGGCCGTTTATACGAGCAAAGCTTATACGCATGGGAACGTGTCAACCAAATTGAAGGGTTAAGCTGCGTAAAACCTAAAGGTGCGATGTACATCTTCCCTAAACTGGATCAAAAGAAATTCAACATCAAAGATGATCAAAAAATGATTATCGACTTCTTACGTCAAGAAAAAATATTAATGGTACACGGTACTGGTTTTAATTGGCCTAGCCCTGATCACTTCCGCTTGGTCACATTGCCACACGTCGAAGTACTAGAAGAAGCCTTTAACAAGCTAGAGCGTTTTTTACATAGCTATAGTCAGTAAATAGTTACAGCCTGTAAAGCTGTTATAGCGAAAGGATTAACCCAATGGCAGTCAGTCACTTTTTTGCTCACATGGCGCGATTGAAATTGATCAATCGCTGGCCATTAATGCGTAATATTCAGATTGAAAACGTGCAAGAGCACAGTTTACAAGTTGCGATGATTGCCCACGCCTTGGCTATTATTAAAAATGAATATTTTGACGGCAATGTTAATCCTGAAGCTATTGCCACATTAGCGCTTTATCATGATGCTTCTGAAGTGTTAACCGGTGACCTACCTAGCCCAGTTAAGTATTTTAACGACACCATTGCTCGTGAATATAAAAACATAGAGCTTATCGCCGAGCGTAAATTAATTGATATGCTACCCGAGCGCTTGCGCCCTTATTACGAGCCATTGGTTTGCTCTGATAAGCATAGCAAGGCAGATTATCAATTAGTCAAAGCGGCCGATATTATAAGTGCTTATTTAAAAACCATTGAAGAATTAACCGCAGGTAATACTGAGTTTAAAAAAGCGCACAAGAAATTAGAAAGCCAGTTAGATAAATTGGACTTACCAGAAGTGGATTTATTTAGAAAAACCTTTATCGCTAGTTTTAAATTGAGTTTAGATGAGATCACTGATTCTGAATTATGATCTCATTATTTAGCAAGAAACAGGGAAAATTAAAAACAAATAGCTACAAACGCTTCGCGACAATTACCATTTTGCCTAAAGTAGGTTCAAATATTTCCGAACCAATAGCGTTATAGCCACGTTTTTGATAAAACAATAACGAATTGGCAGTTACGCTACTCCAGATCACATCATACTTCTGTGCTGTTAGCTTTTTCTCTATGTCCTCTAATAGATGGCTACCAACTCCCTTATTACGCAAACCAGGATCCGTAGCAAAGCCGCGTAAGCGAGCATGTGTTCCCCCCTCTATCAAATCACTTTGTTGGGCGTAAACCGAACCAATTGCCAAAACTTCATCATGATGCATTGCCGCATAATGTTGAGTATCTGGCTTATCATCCCCTTCAAAAGAAAAAGTGTTAACTTCTAGGTTGGGATTTAATACTAAGCTGCGCAGCGGATAGGTTTGATCCACCGAAATTAATTTAACGTCTATCATGAGGTATCTGTGTGTGTTGCCTGATTTAAGTTTTAAAAACATAGTGTTAACTATCTGAAAGCCGTTGATTTATTGTTATATATTGGGTGTAACCCAAAGTGAAATCGGCAATTTCATCTCAAACAACTTAGACCACAATTGAGAATTTCGCCAATATTCAATCACATTTTCAATTTTTGATTATTCATTAAAATTAATTAGCAACAGTACAATTGCCAAACTTTCATTTTATAAATTATTGTTTTTGAGTATAGGCTTCACGGAAGTCTGAAGGAAGTTCACCAAAAAACAATCGGAACTGTTTACTAAAATAACTATGATCGGCAAACCCCGTTTCGTAGCCTACTTGCGATATTGGCATTTGAGTTTCAACCAACAATCGTCTGGCGTTTTCTAAGCGTACCTCATTAATAAATTGCTTAGGCGTTTTGGCTAAATATTTTTTAAAACGTCTCTCCAACGCGCTAACCGACAAATGGGAGATTTCAGCAAGTTGCTCAACCGATATGACTTGACGATAGTTTTTACGCACGTATTCCACCGGCAATTTAACCGCCTCTATGCCCGAAAGCGCCTTGGACATTTTTTGCAGATGCCGTGTAATACCATACGAACCAATAAACTCGTTATCTTCACTAAATAAAGGCCGCTTAGACGTTGAATACCAAGCAAGCTCGCCTGAGCTAGTCATGTTCATTTCCAAGCGTTCGTTTATTTCTTGCCCCTGTTGTACTTTTTCATCGTCAATTACATATTGTTTTGCCAAATAATCAGGAGCAAAGTCATAATCATTTTTACCGACGATCTGCGATAAATTACGTTGTCCAAAATGCTCAATAAAGGCTTGATTGGCATACACAAATCGTCCTTGTTGATCTTTTATCCAAAAAATAATATCCGGCATCAAGTCAAACATGCTAATTACTTTTGTTAAACCAATTTGTTGTAAAAACTCAACAGGCTTATTCACTTGGCTCATTAACCTTTACGCTCTCATATCTACCTTTTATATAAAATAGCATAAACGCCGAATTTGTTGCATACAAAACCGAATTATTAATAACGTTTATTGCTGACCTAGGTATAAATTAATTAACAATGTGTTAACTCCAAGTAGGGGAACTTTTCATGGGCAAAATTCGCATGGGTATGGTCGGCGGCGGCCAAGGTGCATTTATCGGCGCAGTACACAGAATAGCCGCAGCAATCGATGGACAAATTGAACTTGTATGTGGGGCATTTAGCTCAAATGCCGAGCGCAGTGTAGCATCTGGTGCTGCACTTTTCTTACCTGAATCAAGATGTTATCAAAGTTATGAAGAAATGTTTCAGCGTGAGTCACAATTACCAGAAGACCAACGCATGGAGTTTGTCGCTATCGTTACGCCGAATCACTTACACTTTCCGGTAGCCAAGATGGCCTTTGAATACGGCTTTCATGTCATGTCAGACAAACCAGCAACATTTGATTTAAATGAAGCACTTGAACTTGAAAAGTTGGTGACAAAACATGGCCGCCTGTATGGCTTAACGCATACCTACAACGGTTACCCATTGGTTAAGCAAGCCAAACATATGGTGGAATCAGGTGAGTTAGGCAATGTCGTTAAAGTGATTGCTGAGTACACGCAAGGTTGGTTAGCAAGCAAAGATGACGAAGGCGGCAAGCAAGCGGCTTGGCGTTTAGACCCCAAACAAGCGGGTATCAGCTGTTGTATGGGCGATATTGGTGTTCACGCGGCTAACTTAGCGGAATACGTGACAGGCTTAGAAATTGCTAACATCTGTTCTGATTTAACCGCCACGGTTGCTGGCCGCACCCTAGATGACGATGGTACTGTTTTATTAAAATTTAATAATGGTGCCAAAGGCGTATTGCTGTCGAGCCAAATTCAAATTGGTGACGAAAACAATCTACGCATTCGTGTGATTGGCGACAAAAAAGCCATTGAATGGCAACAAATTGAACCTAACACCCTTTGGGTAAAAGAAAACGGTAAACCAACCCAACAAGTTCGTACCGGTGTAGGTGAGTTTTGTGAAGCGGCACAAAAAGCCATGCGCACTCCTCCTGGCCACCCTGAAGGTTATTTAGAAGCCTTTGCCAACATTTATGTCAACTTTGCAGATCAAATTAGCGCTTTTAAAGCCGGTGAAACCTGCGACAACCAAACATTTGATGTACCCGGTATACGTGAAGCGATCCGTGGCATGGCATTTATCGAAAATGTGGTCGCAGCTGATAAGTCTGATAGCAAGTGGCAAGAATTCACTATTTTGCCAAGCGCATAATCGGCAAATAGATTCAAATTTAGGAGATTAAAAATGAGCCAAATTAAAGGTCCCGGTATCTTCCTCGCGCAATTTTGCGGCGACGAAGCACCGTTTAATTCATTACCAAGTATATGTAAATGGGTTGCAGATTTAGGCTACAAAGCAGTGCAAATTCCAAGTTGGGACAAGCGTGTATTCGATTTAGATTTAGCTGCAGAAAGTGAAGCTTACCTTGATGAAGTACAAGGTATAGTCAAAGACGCTGGACTAGAAATAAGTGAGTTATCGACTCATCTTCAAGGTCAACTTGTCGCATCACATCCTTGTTATGATGTTCAGTTTGATGCTTTTGCACCGCCAGCTGTACACAATAATCCATCAGCACGAGCCGAATGGGCAACAGATCAAATGTTAAAAGCAGCCAAAGTTAGCGGCAAGTTAGGATTAAAATCTCATGCTAGCTTTTCTGGTGCTTTATTATGGCAAACCGTTTATCCATGGCCACAGCGCCCTGCAGGTTTAGTTGAAGAAGGGTTCGCCGAACTCGCTCGACGTTGGGTTCCTATCCTAAATGCGTTCGACGAAGCTGGCACAGATGTTTGTTACGAGTTACACCCTGGTGAAGATTTACATGATGGCGTGACGTTTGAGCGCTTCCTTGCAGCCACTAACAATCACACTCGTGCAAATATTTTATACGACCCAAGCCACTTTGTTCTGCAACAGTTAGATTACCTTGAGTTTATCGACATTTACCATGAACGCATTAAAGCTTTCCATGTTAAAGATGCTGAGTTTCGTCCCAATGGCCGCAGTGGTGTTTACGGAGGTTATCAAGATTGGCAGCAGCGTCCTGGCCGCTTCCGCTCACTAGGCGATGGTCAGGTTGATTTCTCACAAATTTTCAGTCGCATGACTAAATATGGTTACTCAGGCTGGGCTGTGTTGGAATGGGAATGTTGCTTTAAACACCCTGCAGACGGTGCAGCAGAGGGTGCTCCTTTCATTACTAAGCACTTAATCCGCACACCGGATCACGCTTTCGATGATTTTGCATCAAGCGGTAAAGACGACGCACTAAACCGCCGTATTTTAGGTTTATAAGCTAACTCTTATAAAAAGATTCTTAATTTTATCGTTTTTATAGATAAATTGAGTCTTGGATTGTGAGCTTTTAACAATGTTATAAAGCTCACAATTAAAAATCATAATTTAAATATAATTAACTAAATTAGCCAACAAGCTAATACTGGAGCGTAACAATGAGCACTAATACAACTCCGGACAAGGATCGCCTCTATCTATTCATCGCTAGTTGCATATCGTTATGTGTAACCTCGATGATATTCATCATTCGTGGTGATGTAGAAGGTTCTTTGACCACTGAATACCATTTAACTAAAGAGCAAATGGGTGAAATTTGGGGCCCCGCATTTTTAGGTTTCACTATTGCCATTTTCTTTTGTGGCGCACTTATCGATAAACTTGGAATGAAACGCATGCATGTATTGTCTGCTGTTGGTTTTATTGCAGGTACATTAATGATTTTATTCGCTCCACAACCAGACATGGCGGATGGCACGACTGTTAGCGGTATTTTCTCAACTACTGGTACGACTATGCTTTATGGCGGCTTCCTATTAATGGGCTTGGCGCAAGGTACAGTAGAAGGTGTTATCAACCCATTAATCGCCACCATGTATAAAGATCGTAAAGCCCACATGCTTAACGTTCTTCATGCATTCTGGCCACTTGGTTTAATCATTGGTGGTATCTTAGCGTTAATTATGGGCGCACTCGATTTAGCGTGGCAAATCAAGATCGGTATCATTATTGTTCCTTCACTTGTCTACCTATTCATGGCACTGCAAAAGGAATACCCACAAACCGAGCGTGTTGCAGCTAACATCTCAACTGGCAGCATGTTTAAAGCTTGTTTAAACCCGTTATTTATCCTTCTTTGGTTCTGTATGTGGTTAACTGCGGCAACTGAGTTAGCTCCAGATCAATGGTTCCCATCTATCATGAAAGAGTTAACGGGTCTTCAAGGTACTATGTTCCTTGTTTATACCGCTGGCTTAATGTTTGTTTTACGCTTCTTCTTCGGTGGCGTAGTTCATAAACATTCACCGTTCTTAGTGTTGACTATTTGTGCTGTACTCGTATTTGTCGGTTTATACTGGTTAGGTTCATTAGACGCTGGTTCTTCAGCGATTGTTGCCTTCGCAGCTGCAACCGTATTTGGTGTGGGTAAAACTTATTTCTGGCCAACTATGTTAGGTATTACAGCTGAAAGGTTCCCTAAATCGGGGGCATTAGGTATTAACCTAATGGGTGGCGCTGGTATGTTATCTATCTACTTTATGCTGCCTATTATGGGTAAATCATTAGACACTGCAGGTCCTGGTGAAGCATTGATTTCGGTTAGTTACTTAGCGATTGCCTTAGTTGTTATCTTCGCTGTACTTTTCTTCGGATTTAAAGCCAAAGGAGGCTATAAAGCTGAAGATATCGAAGGTGAAGGAGTTAAAGCTTCGTAAGCTTTAACAAAAGCGTTTTCAAAATGTCTACTATGCCCCGCTTTCGAGCGGGGCTTTTTTATATGCAAACCTCTCCTATAAAATCGTCAAAAAACACGCCTTAAGCTTTCAGGATTACATACTGAATGAAGGAATGAAATCTACTCCTAAGCACTCAACAGTCTTAAAAAACAATGAATCATCAATCGGCCGGTATTAATTGATAACGCTTATACCGCTACGCAGCAAAGAAACTTGTTGCTCTAACTGGTATTTATTGATTAATAAGCGGTAATGCTGGCTGCGTAAAATCAAATTCAGCGTCTCATTAAATAACTGAACATCTTTACGGTTAGCCAATGCGAGTTGATATAGATTAGGCGCAAATATAGCGTGTTCAGAAACATCAATATTTTGCTTATCTTGTGGCAATTGGCGTTGGTAATAACCAAAAATATTAATATCAATAATGAGTACATCGACTTTACGCAAATGTAACAGTTGCACCTGTTTATCTTGATCGACTAACTCAGTGTATAACGTACTTTTACTCACCGTATTGGCGTACTCCTGCCCCAGCAAGATATGCGCTTGTTTAAAAGCGGCTACTCGATAACGCGCTAAATCACTGATTTGATTGATTTGACACTGGGTTTGTTTAAGACAAATCGCCACATTCTGATAAATAACATAGGGCTGAGTCAGTCGCGTTGCATCTTTTACAATTTGCTTATTTACCGTCATCATGGCGTCGGCCAACCCAGAGCTCAAAACTTTGCTATTTCTGCCTGCTGGACTAAATACAAACTTTGGTGCTTTACCCATCCTTTTAAATACAGATGTCAGTAGTTCAATTTCAAATCCGGATTTCTGGTTTTTAATAACATAAGGTGGCTTAGTTAAGCCCGCCATTACTATTATGTGCTCACTAGAGAGTACAGGTAAGCTTAGTAGCGCGATCGCAATCACAAAATATTTAATCGACAGCAAAGTAGTTACATTTAATATTAAGAAAACAAAGGCATTTTAAAAATTATAGTCAGGATCTAAATAAAGGATGGTGTGTTTTAACAATAGTAGGAAATTAAAATAAACCCGCTGCTTTAACACCATCTTGAAAGGTGCGGGACACTGGCACTTCTAGTTGATTAGTCAGTAATAGTAGAGAGCGCATTCCAGTGGGTGCTAACGATAAAGAAGGACAAGGTTATCTTATCGGTACAGCTTTACACGTACCCAGTCGCCGCACCTGTTTAAATATACTCAAAGCCAGTCGCATTAGTGATGGGCCTATTGCTCGCGCATGGTTGCCATATTTTTACCTTTGGGCTTTCATGGCAATTTTGTCGCTCGCAGTTAGCGAGTAAAAGTCATTAAAACGGGGGGCGTGGGTGAGTTTTCATACCAACACCATTAACTTAAGCAAAAGCCTTGGTTTTGTTGGCCAGTATCGAGTCTATAAACCAAGCCGCTATTGTCGACAAGCTGCTATTTGTCGAAATAAATTTCGACCCACAGGGATGTAAGAAATGCCACGGGCGTCTGGAAAAGGTAGTAAATACAATTTTTACAATAATACACGCAGCCAGAAGTATTATATTAATCGTAATCAAAGCAAAGTATGCTACTTTTCTAAATACTTAGGATCGACCCAAGATTGAGGATTCACCATGGATAAACATCTTAAAATTGACTACATAGAACTGCCCTGCTCTGATTTACTTATAACCCAAGCTTTTTTTGAGCAAGTATTTAATTGGCAATTTAAACTTTGGGGCGATGAATATATGGACACCGGCGACGGTAGATTAATGCTCGGCTTTTATCGTACCAACCTTAACTCACAATACGCTAAAGGCGGCGCTTTAGTGACTTTTTACAGCAAAGAGTTGGAGCACACGCGCCAAGCGGTAATTGACGCCGGAGGTCAAATAGTGACAGACTTATTTGAGTTCCCTGGCGGTAAACGCTTTCACTTTACAGAGCCCTGCGGCAACGAGTTTGCGGTATGGTCTGAAGCTTAAGTCCAACCCTGCCTTTGGCAAAAAAGCGAATAGAAAAGCCAGTGACCTTATCACTGGCTTATAATGTAACGCTTAATATCTAGGGTACATTAGCTCACAAGTGTTGAACTGCTGAGCTTATAACTATCAGACAATTTTATGTTAGCCGAAATAAATTCGGCCCTTGAAGCTAATTTTAATGTCACAACTTTTGCGCAATATCTTAATATAGGGCGCCCTGATATAAAGCGCCTTGATATAAAGCATTTGGCTCATTCTGTTAAGGGATCGCCTTTAAGGTAACGTTATCAATTTTAAATTCAGCACCAATAAAGTCGAATTCTAAATTGAGCATTACATCATCGGCAGACCAGTCAGTAACAGTACCTTGACCTAATGTGTGCTGCACTTCTGACAGTACAATTTCAATGTTATTAACACCGCCTTGCCAAGCATTCTGTGGTAGCTGGCTATTGCTAAAGCTGACTGCGCCTGCATTGGTCGACAAGCTGGCAATCACAGGGTATGAACCAGCAGCCGTCGTTGTACCATCAGTTGCTTTATTGGCATCAAAGTTAACGTACTGAATATCTAATTCAAGTACATACCGACCATTCGCTTTGACTGCACCACTAGCCACAGGCAACGAAACGACAACAGGCGTACCCGCCGTTGCGCCAGTAGTATTAACTATTAAGGTATCATTAGTGATGCTAACAGTACCGCCACCTGTAATGGTTGGCACTGCTGCACTATCAAAAGCGCCGCTACCTAACAAAGCATCAGGCCCTTTTTTATCGTTGTATTTAACTAGCTTTAAGTTATCAAACAACGGCGTACCTGTCGGCGCAACCCAAGAGCTAGCAATATAGAACGAGGTTTTATCAGCAATACCCGCGTCAATAAAGCGTTTGGCTACACCAGTGGTTGTATCGTATTGAATGGTGATATGCTGCCAAGTGTCGTCACCCACATCTTCTTTTTTGATCACGCCATCATTCGGGGTTAAATCAGGACGAAAACCTTGATCCCAGAACGCTAATGTTGCAGAAGGCGGATTAGTAATGGTGTCAGACAAACCGACCCAAGGCGACACCCCAGCTGTTTTGATCCAATACGACATATAGTACTGCTCGTTATCTGCCATATCTGGCCAATATTGAGCTTCTATACGTTGCATACAGTTTAAACCACCTAAGATTTGAAAACTGTAGTTCGGTGAAATTGAATCAACATTGTTTACACCAACACCATTAGGGCAACCTACTAAAGTTACAAAACCATTGGTTTGGGTAACTGGATCTGAGTCATCATCAAAATCACTAGCCAAGCCAGCTTGCGATAATAAATTCATATCGGTACCCGTAATGGTTAAAGTCAACTCTAAGGTACCATCTGCAGTCTTGCCACCATCGTCTTGCAGCTTATAGCTAACCACCGTATTTTGTTGCTCACCTGGTTGTAAATGATAATAGGCCGCAGGATCAACCGATAACTGGGTGCCATTTAACGCCATGTTATACGGCAAAGGTTTACCGTCAACCATAACATTAGTGACTTGGATTGGGTCGCCTTCACGATCTGTTGCATCTTTAGCCAAGTCAAAGGTCTGCACTCCGCCATCTTCATTGATACTGGCTGTTGTAAAATACTCAGTAACAACTGGAGCGCCAAGCACATCGACAACGCCGAGTACGTTTATTTCGAGGTTGCGGGTCAAATCATGGTTATGGTCACTTACCTTATAGCTGTACTTAAAGGTAGATAACTTGCCAGATGGAAATGAATCACTAACCGCGGCAAAATCAAAGTCAATTTTGAAATCATCGCTAACCGTAAAATTGATATCAAACGGGTTTCCCGCATCCGCAACAACGCTATGAGCCGATAATGCTTCACCATCAAGATCCGCTGTACCCGCTAACAAATCGACAATACCATCAGCACTTTTTAAAAAGTTAGCCGATAGGTCGCCATTAATCGTCGGAGCGTGATCAAGACCATTAACATTAATGGTTAACTTACGTTGCACAGACTCAGTACCGTCACTGATGTCATAAGTGTAAGCAATAGTATGAACTTGTCCTGAATCCAAATCATCCGCTATAGCTGTCGTATCAAATGAGATACGCGTTGGCTCGTGCATCACACCGACCGTGTTGTCAGATGAAGCAGTTAAATTAGCTATGGTGACGTAATCACCATCGGTATCAACCACACCCTCTAATAAATTTACGGTAGCTTTGGTGACAATATCACCTTCATTCATAGTTAATGTTAAGTCACCCGAATGAGTCGGAGCAACATTAGCCGTTTTCTGTTCAGGGCTGTAATCTTCCTCACAGCCTGCAAGCAGCGCAATTAAAGACGCAGCTAATAAACACTTGGTAGTTTGTAATGTTTTCATTTTTGTTACCATCATATAATTCTTGCTAAAGCGCGGTATTAACCGAGACATTTGCATGTCATGTTTGCTCTGCCGCGCAATAAAACTGTCAGTCATTAAAAGCGAACGTTGACACCTAAACGATAGGTAGATCCGGTATCGTATTGACGATAAGTTCGGTGTTTTGGCGCTTCGCCTTCTAACGGATTACCTTCATTAAACGATTGCCATGTAACCTCTCCGTCTTCCGCTTGTGCGCGCACCACTTTTAAGTCACGGCTGGTGTAGTATTGACGGTAATCCTCGCCTGTTAAGTTGATCGCTTGGAAGGTAATATTCATTGAATTATTAACTTTATAAGTCGCTGAAAGATCAAACGAATTACGACCTTCATTCCAAATTGAACCACCGTTCCAGTTACGACCACGAGATGTAGAGCCACCTGGGTAATCAACACCAACCAGTGAATCTGTTGAACCACGGTAACTCAAGCGGATCTGATGACCATTTCCTTCCCAGAAGGTAGTGAAGTTGTAAGTGTGCTTAGGGGTGTCCGCTACCGGTAGAGAAGGTAACAAGATTGAAGGATCTTCAACCGAAGGCTCTGCTTCATACTCACTTTCTTGGAAAGTATAATTAGCGCTTACGCCTAAGCCTTTCCAAATACCCGGTAAGAAATCGTAAACTTGATTATAGCCCAACTCTAAGCCGCGGATAGTAGCTGACTTACTATTTACAACATTAGTAACTTCATACAAACCACACAGGTCACGGTAATCATCGCTAATCGCTTTAGAGGTACTGTTCGGATCGACTTTTGACCAAACACCTGTGCTCTCAATCCGTTGAGGCATACAGTTTTCAAGACCAAAATTAGGTAGGGATTCATCCATTTTAAGTACGAGTGTATTGGGGTCTATTTGGTCAAGTTTGCGAATATCTTCTATGTAAAAATCATCCACCTGTGTGTCTACAAAGTTGGACATATCTTTAGCAAATAACGCAACGCTTAACATAGATGATGAATTGAAGTACCACTCCAACGACAAGTCTAAGTTTTTCGATGTTAACGGATCTAACTTAGTATTGTATTTTGTTACCTTATTAGCGGGTTGCGCATCAACATTGGCATTCCAATACTGTCCTTCACTGATCACAACACCAGGGCGAAGTAGATCAATTTCAGGGCGGGTCATGGTTTTCGAAAGCGCTAAACGACCGACAAACTGTTCACTTAATGCAAAGTTCAAGTTTAAGCTTGGAAGTAAATTTGTATATTCGTGGCTGTTGGTTGTCGCCGAGAAAGGTACATCCAATGGCGTCACATTATTACGAGTATAATTTGAGGTATCACCTTGCGACAATTCACCATTCCAAGTCAAATCAGGTGCGGCATCTGTCGGGCTGCCCCAACCATAATGTTTGGAGGTTGAAATATCTGTGTAGCGCCACATACTTTGCCAACCAACGGCATCATTAGTAACGCCACTCGCTGCGACTTGCGCCCATGCTGGGTCATGACACGGGCCATCAACCGCTGGAATACGCGTCCAAGTGGATGGATCCGGTCCTGCGGACGTATCCCAGCCTAAACCATCAATACGTTGGTATTTACGCTCGTAACCTTGGATATTGGCAGGATCAGCAAAGTTAGCGCTAGGACATTCAGGTAATGATGTATCGCGCAAGTTTTTAACATCAATCAAAGACATTAAGCGCTCAAAGTCGCTAAAAGCACTCCAATATTTGACCCCAGAATAACCATTTGCTTCAACTTCCGTATTGACATAACGCATACCGAAATCACCCGTCACAGTGCCGTCGAATAGTTCGATATTGGCTTTAATATAAACTGACTGTGTATCAATTTGCGCTTCGCGGGTTTCAGTTGGTAAAACGGTGCGCAGCGTATCGTCATTTGAAACAACAGCTTGCACAGCTTTAATTGCATCGGGTGCGACCCAACCAAACGTTGTTGGTAATCGGCCATACCCTAATGAATCCATAAAGTCTTCAGGGATTGGCTCTGATGAAGCAATGTCTGCACCTTTTACATTGCGTACTGTATCGCCAGAATCGACTATCGTATTACCGTCTTCATCGGTAAATACTTTACCCGGTGCAACCGTTTCAAAACGATATAATTGATCATCGACAGATTTTTCACGCTGAGTGCCATACACACCAAATTCAAATGTAGTGATACCAAAGGCATCAACATCATAATCAAAATCAAGTGAGAAAGTAGTGAGTGAATCTTCAACCGTGCGGTCGCGCTCAGAGATCCACTCGAGGTTTTGTGCGGCTAAATCATGCGGGTGAAAACCCGTTGTTGTCGTGTTATCTGACCAAGCTAAAATAGGCGCGCCGTTTTCGTCGGTATCATCTTCAAGAATGGTACCAAAATCGACTTTATCGTCACCGTGTTCAATGGTGCATGTACCGGTTGTACAATCAAAACCAACTGGCACCACTGCCGATCCGACATCGTAAAGAATTGCGGCATTGATGGCTTTACCGTTAGACAGTATAGCGTTCCCGTTAGGTTTGGATACGGATTCACTTGAAGAGTAACCCAACATGGCTTCCATTCTTAATGAATCGCTGATCTCATGATTTAAACTCAATGTCGAGCTGAAGTTTTCGTTTTCAGTACCGCCAAAATTGCCATTAATATTACCGCGGCCAAAGCGGTTTAAATATTTGGTTACGGTACGAGTAGAAGTATCAACTGAATACCAATCTTGTTGCGGATCGGTGAATGTAGCAGGCGGGCGCGAATCTGTAGCTTTTTCACCTTCAACAAAGTTGACATTACCTTTGTTGGTACCGACCGAGAGCGAAGAGGTTTTGTTAGTTAAGTCTTGGCGGCTGTAGGTAACGTCAAGCATTAACTCCGTGGTATCGGTAGGCGTAAATTGAATTCCTAAACTACCACCATACCTGTCGCTTTCATTTTCAGATAAATAGAAACCGACTTCATTTGGGGTTACCCCTCTAAATCCACTAACGACATCACCATTTTGGTCAGTCGCAATACGAAACGTTTGCGATGCTTCATAACGGTTGGCTCTAAATTCGTCCTTACGATAAGCATTAGTTTCTGAATACGCAGTGACAGCGATACCTAAGGTTTCATCCAAAAACTTTTCAGTAAAGGTGCCCGAAATTTTATAATTATTCTCTTCTGATAAATCGTTATAACGACCTTGCACGTTTAATCTGCGGATCACATCAGTACGATTTAACGGACGTAAAGTTTTTAAATTTACATTGGCACCGAGTGAGCCTTCAATATGATCGGCACTCGGGGTTTTAACCACTTCCAAGCGGTCTAAAATATCTGCGGAAAATGAACTTAAATCTACCGATTGACTGAATTCAGTACTGGTTAATTGCTGGCCATTAAGCGTGATATTATTTTGTTCTGCACTAGCACCCCTAACGGTAATGGCTGTGCCTTCACCATTATTGCTAACAATTGAAACACCTGTGACGCGTCCTAATGCATCAGCTATGTTCTGATCCGTATTTTTACCTATGTCTTCGGCATTAATAGTATCAACAATGTTACCGGCAAAACGCTTATCGTTAATCGATTTGATTAGGCTGCCAGCCATACCAGTCACTTCAATCACTTCAACATCATCATCAGCTTCTTTGGCTGAATCTTTTGTAGCTTGCTTACTGACAGTATTTTTTACTTCTACAGTTTGTTCTTGTTCATTCGCGTTAGCGAACATACTGCTACTAGCCATTATGGCTAGAGACAACGCGCTGAGTTTAAAGCGGTCTCTCGCGATTAACATGTGTACGTCTCCTCAAAAATTGTTTTCTAGTGGCAATGACAAAAGTGCCAGCCCCAATTTAGATTTTGCCTAGATGTAAAGCTCTAGGTTCTTATATGCTTACTGCGTCAAAAATTGTTTGTTACAACTGACTACAAATACAAAAACATGAAGCATTTAACCGCATATAGCTTATTGATTATTGATTATTGTTAACAATAAATCAATAAGGAATCATAGTGAATACAAAAAGAGATCATTGCAACATTTTTATAATTTTTTAATGACATCATAAAGACTCAATGAAATTATTAAAAATGACCAATAAACAATCAAAATCACTAAAAACAACTAAAAATGACAAATATCGCTTAAGTTTTTATACAAATATAGCCAATAAAACCTTAACCGACTTTACAGACAACTGTTTTTTGTTAACATAAATAAAAACCTCAAATGATTTAAACAAACTCAAAAAGATCATTTTGAGTCATTTGGTAATTAAGTAAGACGCATTGTACAAATGAGTGGTATATGACTATGAATCAGGTTAGTTCCATTAAAAAGCAAATTGCCGAGTTTATCCGAGCAGAAATTATTGATGGCGCAATATTGTCGGGCACTAGGCTGAACGAACAGGAACTCGCTGATCGCTTTGGTGTTTCAAAAGGTCCTATCCGTGACGTACTGGCAATATTAAGAAAAGAAGGTTTGGTAATAAATAATGGAAAGCGAGGCAGCTTCGTTTCGATGGCTTTAGATGAAGATGTCAAAAGAATGTATGAAGGTTTTAGTCAATCTATCAAATCATACGCGGTTAAACGTTTAAAAGAAAAAGCCAATAAAACCGATTATACCTTGTTAGAAAATCACGTTAGCAAAATGAAAATTTATGCAAACAGTGGACAATTTTGTGATTTTATTAATACCTACATTGAGTTTCAAAAATACTATGTATATCTTGCTGGTGGAGAAGACCTAGTCAATATTTGGTCATCTATTAGCATTAAACTAATGAAGGAATATCACCAGCAATCTACGATGACAAGTGATCTTCAAGAACCAACACAAATACTGGCAGAAATTAAGCAATGCTTATCACACGAACTCATTGAAGTCACACAGCCGCTCAATAGCCAAATAATTCGTTCAAAAATATCCGACACTAAAGCAAAATTCCCGTTTAACTTTTAGAGCAGCAAATTTAAATCATAGAGATACAAACACAAGGCTAGCCTAAAAATCGTTCTCGATTTAACCACACTTGATGCTCCCAGATATAAAGTCCAGCCCACGCGAATTAGTTGGTTTTATAGGTAATCTGACCTTATTAAATTCAATATCCCCTTCATTTTTTCACCGTTTAATGTTAAAAATCGTCTTTGGTAAATTGTAAAATATTTTCATAATAGAAACGATCAGCTAGCTTGTTGAAACTGTGATGCGGCGCTTAACGGCATTTCCTACATCCGTGTAGGTCGCCGTACGCTGTTCCAGACGCTTAACGGCATTTCCTACATCCGTGTAGGTCGAAATTTATTTCGACAATAGCAGTAACGCTGCTACTTAGAATTTGTCGTATTCAAAGCCTTTGACGTAATAGCGGCTTCGACCAACAAGGGATTCAGCGGAGCATTTCTTTATGAAAGCGGACTAGTACCTTTTCAATTTAATTTTGATTAGTTGAAAACATTGGTGATCACTTTCACACTGAGCGCGAAGCAGTCGAAGTGTCGGTAAATTAGAAAGTAATAAGACTTCGACAAGCTCAGCCTGAAGTTGTTTATTTAATCTAAATATGGCTAAAAACATCACTAGTGATAGTAAATTATGCGAGTGATTCAACTGATCATTTCTTTCTGGAAACAGTACTAGTCAACATATTGATAATATACAAATCAATATGTGGTACCTATGCCAATGATATTGGGAGTTAAATTGAAAATAACGCTAAAAGATATTGCTGCTGAAGCGGGAGTCAGCAGAGCGACTGTTGATAGAGTTTTAAACGGCAGAGGGAAAGTTTCTCAATACACTATCGATCGTGTTAATCAGGCGGTAGAAAAATTCAATAATCGTTTAACTCCAACTTCGGCAAGTCATGTAACGACCTCATATAATTTTGATTTTATCTTTCCAACCCGACATAGCCGCTTATTAGACTTTTACTCTCGGCAAATAAATGCCATCCATCAAATTTGCGGATTGAATGATGTCAATGTCCGTATTCATCGGGTTGAAGCCTTTCAACCACAATTACTCGCCGATAAATTGCTTGAAGTCGCTCAAGATAGCCATGGCATTGCCTTTGTTGCACTTGAACACCCACTGGTTCGTGACGCAGTAGACACTGTAATCAATCAAAATGTTAATGTAATTACCTTAGTTAATGACATTTCAGGCACTGACAGGCACGCTTATATCGGTATAGACAACCGTGCAGCAGGCCGCACGGCTGCACATATCATGGGGCGCTTTTTAGGTAAAAATGCCCAAGGCAAAATTGGCTTGTTTATTGGTAGTCACGCCTATCTCGGCCATGAAGAACGAGAGTCAGGCTTTCGCAGTCTGTTACGAGCGCAATATCCTAATTTACAAATAATAGAAATGCCTGAAGTGTTGGATAATGACGATAACGCGCAGCAAATTTTTATTGAGTCTTTAAAAGGCACTAAAGACCTGCTCGGAATTTACAATATAGGTGGCGGTACTGAAGGCATTGCCCAAGCGCTAAAAAGCTTAAACATGGAACATGAATGCGTTTTTATCGCTCATGAATTGTTTGAACATACTCGCGCGCATTTAGTCACGGGCACCATTGACGCCATCATTAATCAAGATTTAGCGCTAGAAGCTGACAACGCCATAAAAATTTTGCGCAGCCGTATCGAAAACAACAGCATCATTAATTTACCAAAGCCTAAAGTTGAAGTGTATTTTCCTGAAAATATAACCTAAAGCCTTTTCTAGTTAATTTTGATTAGTTGTAACTATTCAGCAGCTCAAGTTGCGAGCTTCTAGCCAACCCATTAGTTACAAATAATATGGCTGTTGTGGCGAGACTGTTCCTGAATGGATGCAGGTACTTAGGTTTCGTCGGGAACATGAAACCTGCGCATGCGCGGAGCCAGTGACTTTTGTTGGATAAACATAGTCTGGTTGAAACAAAATACACTGGGCTTCTGCAGATATGGAGAGTGTTTTGGGTACAAAATTTTGCAGTTTTGAACAGAAAGGTTTGCAGGCTCTGTAAGCATAAATGCTCGCCCAGTGTGTTACGAGTTACCAACAGTACAAGGAAGGCTGGAAGGTAACGCAACTATATAAAACATGATGGTTTGGCCCATCCCATCGGCATTCAGGTGCAGGTGGAAACCACCTTATGCGGCATTGGTTAAGAGTCACTGTCGTGAGCGATAAGGGAAAGGCAAACACAATGATTTGTCAGGTGTGAGTTAAAGAGACGAACAGCGTAGGTGTCGAAATATTTAACCGTTGCATCCCGAAACCAAGCTACTGGGTGGAGTTTGGGAAGAGCTTAGAGGCAACCTGATTACCAACTAAGCGGGAGCCGGCAAAGAGCTGACGTGAATTTAACTCGGGGTTTTATATGGAACGTAAGAACCAGTCGTTTTGATGTTAACAGATATCCTCGAATGGAAACCCCATGAGAGCCAAGTCTGAATGCAAAGCACTGGGGCGGAGCAATTCGTAGTAGTGATGATGATAGCTGTAATGGTTATCTAGCGAAGGGATTGCCTCGTTTTAAATGAAACTTTCATCAACTGCTGCAGCAGGAGGAATGATTGAATTCAGCAAAACCATTTAGTATTTCGAAATGGACAGTTTATGAAGCCTGGTTACGTGTAAGAGCCAACGGTGGAGCGGCAGGAATTGATGAGCAATCGATGAGTGATTTTGAACAGGACTTGAAGAAGAACCTGTACAAGATATGGAATCGAATGTCATCGGGCAGCTATTTTCCACCGACGGTGAAGCGTGTCGAAATCCCTAAGGATAAGGGCGTTCGAGTACTAGGCATACCCACGGTATCAGACCGAGTTGCACAGATGGTCGTCAAGATGGAGTTGGAGCCTGAATTAGAATCGGTATTCGATAATGATTCTTATGGTTACAGACCTAATCGCAGTGCACATGATGCATTAGCGATAACGCGCCAGCGGTGTTGGCGATACGACTGGGTGATTGATTTAGATATCAAAGGCTTCTTTGATAACTTGGACTGGGTGTTATTGGGCAAAGCGTTACGCAAACATACCAATAACCCATGGGTATTACTCTATATCGAACGTTGGCTTAAAGCGCCAATGGAAACCTCGGATGGTCAGATAATAGAGCGAACGAAAGGAACACCACAAGGAGGCGTGATAAGCCCATTGCTAGCCAATTTGTTTTTACACTACGCATTCGACAAATGGTTGCGAAGAGAACATCCACATGTTCAATTTGCACGCTATGCGGATGATGCAGTGGTTCACTGTCGTAGTGAGCAAGAAGCAAAGGCGTTAAAGCAAGCTATTGAGCAACGCATGTTAGATTGTTGTCTAGAATGTCATCCAGAGAAAACTAAACTGGTTTACTGCTTTGATGAAGGTAGACAAGAAGCACATGAAGTCATTAGCTTTGATTTTCTTAGTTACTGTTTCAGGCCAAGGTTAGTAAGGAATCGGTGGGGTCGCATGTTTGTTGGCTTTACACCTGCTATTAGCCCTAAAGCGAAACAGAAAATTAGAGAGAAAGTTAAAGCGCTCAAGCTACATAAGCAAACGGGGTTAACGATACAAGAGTTGGCGTATAAGCTTAATCCGATGATAAGCGGGTGGATAAATTACTTCAGTCGGTTTTGGAAAACAGCATTAAGGCCACTTATGTCTTGGATAAACCTTAAATTGTTGAAATGGGCGAAGAAGAAATACAAACGGCTGAAATTCAGTTACCAAAGAGCAAGAAAATGGATGCAAAGGGTGTGTAATACACAACCGTATCTATTTTCTCATTGGCAATTTGGTTGCAGGCCGTAAATGGTGAAACGAGAGGAGCCGTATGAATTGAGAGGTTCACGTACGGATCTGTGAGAGGCTGAGGGGGAAGCTCCCTCGGCCTACTCGACCAAAAATTTGATTTTTTTAAACGGCTATTTTCCACAAATAGTCGATAGATTAATTTAAATCACTCTTGTAGAAAGGTTGTAAATGTGGGGCAGTGTCGCAACTGGAAACCAAGTCTTTAGCAGCTCCGCTGCTATTGTCGAAATAAATTTCGACCTTCTATGAAGGACAGGAAGTCAATACCCAACCTTTAATTTATAAAAAACTCTTATGCTCTTTCTTCAAACCATAAGCTTTTTCCCATTTTTGAAGTTAATCAATTGCCCAGATTAATTTATTCGTGCTACTCAACATCAAGTGTGAGCGCAACCACCTTCTATCCGTTCCAGCCCTAAGCTGGCTACCTCAAACTGCATTCGTATGTGCAGTGAAACCTGGTTGAAGGTGCCCCTTCTACAAAAACGGTCAAGCTTGGCTTACCAAGGGTGGGCACGAGCACCTTCTCACAATCGTTAACGTTAATTCCTTATGTGTTTGTTGTCATTTTTGACTGTCTCTGTGCAATTAACCTTCCGTTAATTGTGCACCCTCGGGAATAACTCCATGCTCTAGGTAACGCCACAGAGCCACTAATAACTTTCTCGCCAGCGCGACTATTCCCACTCTTCGCATCCGCTTGCTGCCTTTGTCAAAACGCTCCTTAAACCATTGACTTAATTTGCTGCCTTTTTGGTAACGTAACCACAGCCAAGCAAACTCTATCATGACCTTGCGCACCCGCTTATTGCCTGCTTTACTGATTCCCTGTTCGCGTTGACTATCTCCGCTGTCATAAGGTGTTGGGGTTAATCCCGCACAACTACCTACTTGCTTAGCGTTTTTGAAATCTCGCCAGCTAAAAAATTCTGCAACTAAGTACCAACTGGTTTGCCATCCTACGGCTTTGAGTTGCATCATTTGCTCTATCTGTTTTTCCATACTGCCGTCTTGGGCTTGGGTAACTCGCTCTTTTTGTAACGCTTCAAGTTCTTTCACTTGATTATCTACCATGACATAGCGCTCGTATTCGCGTTGTAATTCGTTCTTCGTATCAACTGGAATGTCATACCCCGTGACTGCGCCTTTAAGTTTAGGCAGTAATGTTTTTAAATCTTTTATGTTTGCTAGCCGTATGCCATGCAGAAAAAGTAAAGATTTTATCCTTGTTGAATGCGCCCCTCGCTCTTCGATTAATCGCCCTCGTTCGCGTTGTAATCGTCGTTTATCTTCTTGCTCAACAGTCGGAACTCTAACAGGCCTCATTGCCGTCAAATCACCCGAACAATAACGAATGAGTAGTCTGTTTAAGGCTTTTACGTCCACACCATCACTTTTGACTTGGCGTTGACGCCGATTCACTTCAATAGCGGCAGAGTCAATCACATAATTGGTGATATTTTCTTTTTCCAATGCTCTGTGTATCCAAAAGCCATCTCGACCCGCTTCGTAACAGCTAAAAACCGGGCAGTCTGGTGTGCATTTTAGTTTTTCTTTTGCCAGTTCAATTTCTGCAAGTAGGCTATTCCAATCACCTGCATCAATCGTTTTCTGTCTGAGCTTAACTTTATTACTAAATCCTAGCTTCCAACTTTTTGCACTTAATTCAAAAGCAAGGTACAAAATATTTGAATTTGCGTTATCTTTATCTTGAAGGACAGTATTCATCTCTATTCACCTTTTTTGGTTTGGTCACCTTAATAAGGTTAGTCGATATACTGTCCTTCATAGTTTCTACATGGGTTAAACCAAACATTTCTTACTAAAATTAGCACTAGCGAAATATACAAACAAAAAGGCTGTTTAAGTACCTAACTTAAACAGCCTTGTAGTTTTACTTTATTTGTTACGCTTTAATACGGATCTTTCGGCTTGATCTTAATGATCTCAGCATAGTTAACGATCTTGTTTTCTTTAGTCCATTCATCCAACATTGCCGTTAACTTTTCAACCAACTTTGGATGTTTACTGGCTAAGTTAGTCACTTCACCCGGATCGTTAGATAAGTCATAAAGCTCCACAGCGATCCCTGGTTTCGCCAATGTTTGTAAATACCAACCTGGCTCAATAAGCAATTTCCACTTACCTTGGTAAATCACACTTTGCTGGCCTTTATCATTAAAGAATATTGCCTCGGGTGGTGCCATTTCTTGGCCTTTTAACACAGGTAAAACACTACGCCCGTCAATCTCTTTGGTCTTTTTACCGCGAAATGTCGTCGGAAATTGGGTGTTAGAGATTTCTAAGAATGTCGGCATTAAATCACCAACCCAGACTACATCATCAGAAATAGAGTTAGCTTCAATAACTTTTGGCCAACTCATAATGCCGTGAGCACGCGCACCACCTTCCCATAACAAGGCTTTTACCCCTCTGAACGGCGCATTCATTAAATCACCAATATGCGACGCAGCGCCATTGTCAGAAATGTAGATGAATAAGGTGTTATCAAACTCATTAGTTTCTTTTAACGTATCAATAAGCTTACCAACGTTTTCATCTAGTTTTTCCATCATAGCCGCATGAACAGCCGCTTGCAGGCGGTATTTTTCAATCTTTTCAGGCTTTTGCTTAGTCCACATATAGTTGTTATTGCGGGTTTTAGCGTCTTTAGAAAATAAACCTTGCTTAACCACACCTTCGTGACGACCGTCAGCTATTGCTTGCAGATCAGAATATTTGGCAAGGTATTTATCAACTAATTCTTGCGGTGCTTGTAATGGTTTGTGAGGGGCGCGATAAGCGACATACATAAAAAATGGCTCATCTTTTTTGCTGGCCTGCTTGATCATTTCAACACCACGATCTGTCATGCCATCTGTCGCATAAAAGGCTTTACCTGATTTACCATGACAAGCGCTGTAATGCTTACGACTAAACGGATTGCCCGCATAACAATGCATGTTGTAATCGTAGTCGTATTTTAATTTAGCTTTTTGATTACCTTCATAGTATTCGTGTTTATCTTGCGGTCGAAAAAACAAGTTGCCTTGCGCGCCAGGAAAAACAAAACTTTGCTGAAAGCCGCGCTGCGGAGGCATAGCTAAATAATCTAACTCCATTTCCTCTTGGGTTAGTTTCATACTCGGTGGGTGAGCATTGATCCACGCTTGGCGCATTTTTTCAGGGTGATTTTTAATATAGCTCCCACCTAAATGCCATTTACCCACCATCATGGTTTGATAGCCGTTGCCTGCTAAAAGCTCAGAAATCAAAGGTTGTTCGTAAGGTAAACGCCCACGATGCGCAGGAAATGGTAACTCGCGAACCCAATCGCCAACAACACCACCACCAAAACCAACATGAGCAGCATCAACGCCGGTTAACAAAGAAGCACGAGTTGGGCTACAACGCGCATTACTGTAAAACGAACTAAAACGCATACCTTGTTGAGCTAATTTATCTAACTCAGGTGTGTCAATTTCACCGCCAAAACTGCCTAAATCAGTAAAGCCAGCATCGTCAGACAATACTACAACAATGTTTGGTCTTTTATCCGCAGCTTGTACAGTAAAAACCGTTAATAACAATAATGTTAGTAAACTTTTATAAACTAACTTCAACTTTTCAGAATAAACCAAAACGGCCAACCTCTAATTGTTTACATTTTACAATATAATAGTTGATCACTTACTCATTGGCAAACAACGGATTAAAACTAAAACATATTTATCCCAATATGATTTGTCTGGAATAGAATATTGTAGCAGTCAAGTAGGTACTTAGAATTAATCGTAAACAAAAGTCGGTAGTCTTGCTCTTTTGGACAGAGAGGTTTGCAGGCTCTGTAAGCATCAATGCTAATGCTAATGCCGTTAAGCGTCTGGAACAGCGCACGGCGACCTACATGGATAAAAATAAAGGTGGTTAAACCACAAAGAGTTTAACCACCTTTTATTTTATTTATCGGTGTTATTCGGTAGCTAGCCTATTTCCATCTATTTAACCAGCACCGCCACTGTTAATGCAGGCACAGTGATATTTTTCGATGTCACCTTGGTTTGTTTAACAACACTATCTACTCCACTCGCTTGCGCAGGATGCAGAGCAAAACCTTTTGCATCTAAACTGACGGTTTTAGGCTCGGCGCTGTTATTAAACAACACAAGGATCTGCTCATGGTTAGGATCCAAGTCCTTAGTTTGATCGCTGTCATCTAACAACATAGCAATCAAACCTATTTGCTGATCAATGCCCGCATTCAAAAAAGACACACGCTGAATAATATCTTGGGCGTTACGTAATCTAAATAAAGGTGAACTCATTCTAATTTGAATAAATTCCGCAAACACCTTAGCCGAAAATTCAATTTGCGTTGGAGTCACATGATCACGCCCTTGATTTTGCTCTAATAAACGTGAAATCAACGGCCAGTTTTCTTTATCTTTTACTTCCGGTGGTAAGCCCACATTATAGTTGTTCGATTGATAAGAAAAGTCGACCGCGTTAAACCAATCGCCGTAATCATAGCTATCACGTAAAAATGACTTAGAGCGCAGTAATTCTTGACCCATATGTAAGAAAGGGATCCCTTGTGACATCAAAGGATAGGCTATGGTTAACAATTGCAAACGTACCCGATCTTGGCTCGATACATGATAAGCAATGCGATATTGGTGATTGTCCCACAAGCTTTGGTTATCGTGCTTCGACACATAATTCACTGTGTCGGCAGGATCTAACGCATAACCTGTCGGTGCGCCACCGTAATCAATATCAGCACCCGTAACCAGTTGGCCTTTATGGTCTTGCAATGGAAACTTAGCCAAATTACCGGCTAAGCCCACTCGCACTTGATCAAGTGACAAATCGTATTCAGCTTGGGCATCGACATCTTTTTGTAGGTCATTAGGAATAGTCATTAAACCATTACCCACACCTTGCCAACGACGGATCCAGTCGCCACCATCAAATGGCGCTCCACCTCGAATAGCATCGCGCATGCGATCGGTAAAGGTACCAATTTCTGTGCCCGCTAACTGTACCTGCGCAGCTTGTTCAAATTGTGCGTCGTTATAAACCTCGCCAAAATTCCAGCCTTCGCCGTAAAAATAGGTATCCACATCGACAGCTCTCACCGCTTCTCGCGCTTCTAGCATAGCCGCTTTAGGCTGGTGTCCCATTAAGTCAAAACGAAAACCATCAATTTTATAATCGCGTGCCCAAACCACTAAAGAGTCTGTCATTAATTTAGCCATCATACGGCGCTCTGTAGCGGTATTATCACAACAGGTAGATTGCTCAATGCTGCCAGTTAACGGATTTTTACGGTAGTAATAACCAGGGACAATTTTATCCAGCACTGACTTTTCTCGTAAACCGGCTTGGTAAGTATGGTTGTACACCACGTCCATAATTACCCTAAAACCCATATTATGAATACGTTGCACCATTTCTCGAAATTCCACTATGCGCGACTCACCATCTGGGTTAAGTGCGTAACTGCCTTCCGGCACCGTATAGTGAAAAGGATCGTAACCCCAGTTATATGGATCGTACCCACGCTGCGCCTCGATAACCGCTTGTGCGTCACTACCTTTAGGATCATAACTGGCTAACAAATCTTGTAGTTTTTGCTGTGGCTGATAGTCACTTTGGCAAATAAAGTGATCAGGTACAATGCGACACAGTTTCGATAGTGGATCCGATAAATCCATAACCAATTCAGGATCTTCATTTACCGTACCAATATCAAACGTCGGCAATAAATGAATATTGTTCAATCCGGCTTTGTGCAGCATTTTTAAATGCTTGATGCCATGGCTGTCTTGTTCTAAAAACGCCTTGTATTTTCCGCGATAAACAGGGTTAGATAACGCAGTATCTGAAGCACTAAAGTCACGAATATGTAACTCATAAAGAATATTGTCTTCTGGTGCGGCAATGTCTGGCACAACATGGCTCGCCCAACCTTTTGGCGCTGTATCAATGTCATTTAAGTCAATCACTTGGCTGTGTAGACTATTAGTTGAAAGGCTTAATGAGTATGGGTCGGTTGTCACTAACGTTTCAATTTTATTGGTTTCGGGATGCCAAAGCGTTAGCCGATACTGGTAAAACGCGCGATTAAGTGATTTATCACCTGAAGCTGTCCAAACACCCGTCTTAGTATCTTCTTGCATGCTGATAACCGCTGGTTGCAACGGCTGTTTGTTTTTATCAAACAACAAGACTTCGACTTTTTTGGCTGTCGGTGCCCATAGGGTAAAACTCACCCCGCTATCTGATACAACAGCTCCATACTGTTCGACTTCGTCAGCATCTGCTGCGCCTTGAGTATATAGGTCGTCGAGCACAAAACCGGTTTGCAAACGCGATAGGTGAATTGGTTTATTTTGCGCATCTAACTGTACGACTAAACTACTGCCTTTAAGGATCGTTTTTGCGTCGCTGGCACTTAACTGAGCATTCACAGGAGTAAAATCAGCTAAGTGTTTAGGGATGTTATTAACCTTATCTTGACTTAAAACCGTTAACTTAATCGCACTTAGGCCATCATCCGTCAATTCAAATGGCTGTTGGCTGCTATACAAATAAAGACTTTTAGTTTCAGGCTTAATCTTAAGCAATATGGTTTGTTGATCAAGCCAATGGCCATCTTCAACTACACTTAAGTTTTGTGAAGGCGCTAAAACTAAGTTTGGTAATGTCGATTGTTGCGACTGATTACAACCCAACAAACTTGTAGCCAAAATAGTGCCAAAGGCGGCAAGCTTAAAAACAGTACGCATTGAATGTGTGCTCCATGAAATATTATTACATGGAGCATGGGCGATTAGCTTAGCAAACGCAAAAACCATACGTATGCAAAGTAAAAGAATTGTTAAATTTAGTCTTCTCGCTCGGGTCTTATGGTTCATTGTCGGCGATTACTCGCCCACAAAAAACTTATACTTTATTGGTTTGCAAGTAATCAATTAAGCGATAGCACAGCTCAATATACTGAACGGCTTCTGTGCCACTCACTTGATACGCCTCGGCATGCGCTACTTTATTGCGCAAAGTTCTTAATTCATTAAATAACTTACTTTTGGGTGTATCGACTATTTTTAATTCAATTAACAGATCTTCTATTAACTTATACCTTTGATTGGTATCTAAATCAGCTTGAGGCCGCTTAGCTAAAACCAATTTTTCAGCCACTTGGTCAACTTCGCGCCATGCGTCCATAATACTAGCGCTGGGCATACTATCAGCACTAGCAATCAGCATGGCTTTTTTGTCACGTTTGATCTCAGGAAAAGCCTTTTCGGCATCGCGTTTAGCGGCTTTTAATTCTTGGCCAAATTCCATTTCAAAATCTTTGTATTTCAGTTTTTTGGTGAACGGAATTAGGTGGCGTAATTGTTGACGCAATGCATAAACAGCCGCCGTCACGACAATAGGCCAAACCAGTATATCCATCAGCTTGATGGTAAAAGTCATCCAATCCATGTTGGTTCTTATTAACGATATTTTTAAGGATTGTAGTAGAACAAAGTCATGCCCAGATCACAACAGGCAATGTGAACAACTTAGTGATTTGACACTTTTTATTATAAATATAATTTTGAAAGTGTTTATTTATTACCACATATTTTATTAAAAAATTATAAATATAAAATAACTCGACTAAATTGTTAAACAGCAATTAATTAAAGGAATAGGAATACACCCATGCAAAAAATATCTCGATTACTTGCAATCACAACAACAAGTTTTTGTTTGTTGTTTAATACAGTTGCACAAGCCAAGTCATCACAAGTCATAACCACAGAGCAAGTTGATTGGGGCTATTTAAACCCATTACGCGGCGATAAAAGCCCAGCCGCGGCAGACTTATGGGGAGATAGAACTCAAAACACAGCAACTGGCATGTTAGTCAAATTCAAAAAGGGCTTTGCTTCACCGCCGCATATCCATAATATTTCTTATCGTGGTGTGGTAATAAAAGGCTTAATGCACAATGCTGATCCGCATGCCGGAAAAATGTGGATGGGGCCTGGCTCGTATTGGACACAGCCAGCTGGCCATGACCATATCACTGCCGCCAACAGCGTGGAAAACCTTATTTACTTAGAAATTGACAGCGGTCCTTACCTTGTTAAACCGTCAAATCATGCTTTTGACAATGGTGAAAAGCCAGTCAATGTTGATCATAGCAACCTAGTCTGGCTCGACGCTCAAGATATTAAATTTCTACCGAGCAATGGCGCGCAAGTGGCCAGCCTTTGGCAAAGTAAATCTTCTAGCAAATTAACGGGTTCCTTAATTAAACTGCAAGCAGGATTTAATGGCACACTAACCGTCAATGCTAACGAGTTTAAAGCCGTTGTGATCAGTGGCGCAATTAACTACGCCTCAGAAGAAACTAAAACGCCACTCAAATTAAATACAGCCAGCTTTTTCAGTTCAACAGGTCGTTTTGCTCACCAAGTAAAAACCAAGCAAGAAACCCTTATTTACGTGCGCAGTGATGGATTGTTTAACCTAGAATAAACAAAGATTACACGACTCAACGACAATATTATCAGCAGTATCGGCTTTCATACAGTGCCTATACTGCTGTCATTTTTTAAAATGCAATTGAGCGACATACAGTGTTAATTCATACCGCTCTAATTCACACGCGTTAATTATGTACTGCGAGATCTGCCGCCACATAAGGCATACCATGCGCAAGCGCGACTGCTTGATTGGTCAACTGCCCTTTATATACATTTAAGCCTTGTAAAAAAAACGCATCTTGTTGCAGTGCGGGCAATATCCCTTTATTAACTAACGCCAAAACATATGGCAAGGTAGCGTTATTTAAAGCGAAAGTCGACGTACGAGCGACACCTCCAGGCATATTAGCCACGCAATAGTGAACTACGCCATCAACCACATAAGTTGGATCTTGATGGGTAGTGGGTTTTGAGGTGGCAAAGCAACCACCTTGATCAATAGCCACATCTACCAGCACACTGCCAGCCTTCATTTTTTTTACAAGCTGGTGATTAACCAGTTTAGGCGCAGCAGCACCAGGTACTAACACAGCACCTATTACTAAATCAGCTTGCGTCACCACATCTTCAATTGTTTGGCTATTTGAATATAAGGTTTTAAGCCGTCCGTTAAACTCAACGTCTAATTGACGTAGGCGCGGCAAAGCTCGGTCTATAATAACCACATCAGCCCCCATGCCAATCGCCACTTTTGCCGCATTCGCCCCCACAACACCGCCACCTATAATAACCACTTTTGCTGGCGCTACACCTGGCACACCGGCTAATAGCACACCCAATCCGCCTTGGGCTTTTTGCAAATGATAGGCCCCCGCCTGAATAGACATTCTACCCGCAACTTCGCTCATGGGAGCCAGCAAAGGTAATGAACCCTGTTTATCAGTAACGGTTTCGTAGGCAATACAGGTTGCTTTTGATTCAAGCAATAGCTGAGTTTGTTGTCTATCAGGTGCTAAATGTAAATAAGTAAACAAAGCTTGTCCTGCGTTTAGCATTTGGCATTCTTGCGGCTGTGGCTCTTTTACTTTGATGATCAATTCGGCGTCACTAAATACCTGTTTGGCAGATTTAACAATACTAGCCCCAACATCAAGGTATTCTTGATTGCAAAAACCACTACCAATACCCGCATTCTCCTCGATTATCACGCTATGACCATTTTGCACAATCTCATTGACAGATGCTGGGGTTAAACCGACACGATATTCATGGTTTTTAATTTCTTTAGGTACACCAACTAACATAGCACACGCCCCTTATGAGAATTCACTTTTCAGCTTTAAAACAACAGGTTCTATATATGAGTATAGACCTTTTAATGGGATCGTATTTTCGAAAGTAAAAGATAAGACAATAGAAAGGACTTCCTTTGATCGAGTTGATCTTTATCGTAATTAGATAAAGTTAGGTAAAGAACAGTTTCATGCATTGCGCTTTGTATTGATTTAGCTAGATTGGTAAAAATTGTTTATTACATACAAAAATATAACAAATCAGTCATAAGAGCACCGGAGCCAAGATGCCTAATACAATCAATATCAACGGACAGAACATTGCCATAGACGTAGATGAAAATATGCCACTACTATGGTTTTTACGAGACACTCTTGAAAAAACTGGCACCAAATTTGGCTGCGGCATGGGGGTATGTGGTGCTTGTACGGTATTGGTTGATGGCCAAGCCACTCGGTCTTGCATTATGCCTTTATCTGCCTTAACCAATAAAAGTGTGATCACTATCGAAGGTCTATCGGCAAAAGGCGATCACCCATTACAAAAAGCGTGGATCGCGCATAATGTCCCGCAATGCGGATATTGTCAGGCTGGGCAAATTATGAATGCCGCTAGTTTGTTAAATAGCAACCCAAGTCCAAGTGATAGCGAAATTGATACAGCCATGGCGGGCAACATATGTCGCTGTGGTACCTATCAAAGGATCAAACAAGCCATTAAGGCCGCAAGTGATGAAAGCCAAATCATCCAGACAAAACAGGAGCTTTGATCATGGACAATCAAGTAAAAGAATTACTCAACGACTATACGGGTTACAAAGGTATTTCACGCAGAAGCTTTATCAAATCCATGTCGGCAACCTCAGGTGGACTATTGTTAGGCGTCAGCTTACCAAGCCTTTCTGTCACCCAAGAGCAGGGGCATTTTTCGCCAAATGCCTTTGTTCATTTATATGAAAATGGTGATCTAATTTTGTATTGTGGCCGCTGTGAAATGGGGCAAGGCATTAGCACCGCTTTACCTGGTGCAGTTGCCGATGAAATGGACGCTGATTGGAGCCGTGTCATCGTAAAACAAGCCGACGGCGATGCCGAAAAATATGGCCCACAAAACACAGGGGGATCGGCCAGCATTCGTAAAATGTTAACCCCAATGCGCGAAGCGGGTGCAGCCGCGCGATTAATGCTAATCAGCGCCGCGGCCAAAGTTTGGAATACATCTGTCGACAATTGTTTTACACAAGCGCATTTTGTTCACAATAAGGTTAACGGCCAACAACTCGGCTATGGTCAATTAGCCAGTTTAGCAGCGGCTGTTGCGGTGCCCAGCAAGCCAAAATTAAAATCGAGAGAAGAATTTAAACTGCTTGGCACCGAGTTTCCGCGACATGATGTACCAATGGTTATTTCAGGCAAACGCCAATATGGCGTTGACGCTAAAATACCTAACATGCAATACGCAGCCATTACACACTGCCCCGTCATGGGCGGTAAATTAAAATCTGTTGATAAATCGGCAGCATTGGCGATTAAAGGCGTTAGCCACGTAATCGAAATACAACCCTTTGCTGATCCATTTGGTTCTCTTGGTGGTGTTGCAGTTGTCGCCAATAATAGTTGGACAGCCCAACAAGCGGTCAAACAGCTTAAAATAGAATGGGACAAAGGCGAACACGCAAGCTACAACACCCAAGAATACAAAAAAATGCTGGTTGAAAATGTCGAGAAACCAGCAAAAGTCATCAAACAAAAAGGCAAGGTGACTAACGCACTAGCCAATGCCGCTATCACTCATGAAGCAACCTATACCGGTGGACACTTATGTCATGCCCCAATGGAGCCCAATGCGAGTGCGGTTTGGGTCAAAAATGATGGTACTTGCGAAATATGGGCCGCCACCCAACACCCTGAGAATATTCAAAAAGTAGTGAGTAAATATTTAGGCATAGACGCCAAAGCGGTAACCGTACATGTGATGATATGCGGCGGCGCATTTGGTCGTAAATCCAAGCCTGACTATGTACAAGAAGCCGCGGCCATATCACAAGCCATCAAAGCTCCGGTACAGTTAACTTGGACGCGTGAAGAAGATATGCGCACGGGTTACTACCATTCGATTAATGCACAGCATATTAAAGCTGGCATTAATCAAAATGGGCAATTAGACGCGTGGTTGCACCGAATTGCGTTTCCTTCTATCAATACCTTGTTTGACCCTAGCCTCCAACGCGCACCGCAAAAAGCACTGGGGCAAATCAACAATCATCCGTTTGACATAAAAAACTTCCAATCAGAATCAGGTATAGCGCCCGCTCACACCCGTATTGGTTGGTATCGCGCGGTTTACGCTATTTTCTTAGGCTTTGCTTACGGCACTTTTATTGACGAACTCGCCCATAAAGCAGGGCAAAGTCCCATCGCGTTACTCAATAATATTTATGATAACGTTAAAAACAAAAAGCTAAAAAAAATAGGACAACGTTCAAAAGCCGTGTTAGCGCTAGCCGCTGAAAAGTCTGGCTATGGTAAAACCCTTCCGCCAGGAGAAGGCATTGGCATTGCCGTACACTATAGCTTTTTCTCTCATGTTGCCATGGCAGTACATGTCAAAGTAGTTGGCGATAACATCCAAGTGCTTAATGTTGATTGTGCAGTGGATTGCGGCCAAGTATTAAACCTAGATGGCGCTAAAGCGCAAATGGAAGGCGCTGTCGTAATGGGAATGAGTTTAGCCATGCATACTGAAATTCAGTTTAAACAAGGCGCAGTGGTTAACTCTAATTTTCACGATTATCCCGTATTGCGAATTACCGATATGCCGCAAGTTAATGTGCACTTTATTGATTCCCCAGCCCCTGCAACGGGTTTAGGCGAACCCGGCGTGGCGCCTTTTGCGCCAGCGCTGAGCAATGCCGTATTTGCAGCAAGCGGTAAACGCTATCGTGATCTGCCGTTTAAAAATGTTTAAATAGCGGGATATAAATCAGCAACTTACGAATGAAAACAAGGCCAACTGGCTTTAGCGCATTGCCAGTTTGTCTAATAAGTTTTGCCGTACTCCAGGCCATTCATGCTGAATAATACTGTACAGCACAGAGTCTCGTACGCGGCCATTGGGCATTACCATATGGCTGCGTAGTATGCCCTCTTGCTTAGCGCCTAAGCGTTCAATAGCATTGCGTGACGCTCGGTTAAAATAGTCGGTTAGCAATTCAACTCGATTAAATTCGAGCCTTTCAAATACATGTTGTAGCAACAAATACTTAGCTTCTGTATTAACCGCTGTTTTTTGAAAAGATTGCGCAACAAAGGTAAAGCCGATTTCCACTCTTTTATGCAACCAATCCGCTTTCATTAATCGTGTTGAGCCGACAACTTGATTACTGGCTTGATCAACAATAGCAAACGGCAAAGCGTGCCCCTCAGTAACAGCCTGTTGAGCGTCATCGAAAAAGACATCTAAATGATCAGGATGTGGCACTAAGGTGACAAACAATTTCCATAACTCGCCATCGTTAATAACCTGTAGAATACCTTGATAATGATCGCGACTCAAAGGCTCCAAGCGTATGGTTTGTCCAGATAATATTTGTGTTTCAAAATGCATTATTTTACCCCCTAATCCCTCTGCCCTAGCTAAAACTGCAGCACAGGATAAGGTACTTTATTACCTATAGTCAAAGCTATCAGGTTTTAGGGGCAGGTTTCCTGTTCCAAACGAAACCTAAGTACTTACATCCATGTAAGCAAAGTCGAGAGTAAGCGCTGACAATGAACCATAAGGCCTGAGCGAGAAGACTGTATTAACAACCAACTTAAGCTCACTTATATAAAATAAAGGCAGAGGTTAAATAAATCAGACAAATGCGCTTAACAAGGATTAGAAAAATAGCATATATTTTTCATTAACTTAGCACTCTAACAACGCCTAATTGTAGCGACAACGTACATTTATTTACAATTTTAATACAATATATCCTACCTAACCCACCACATTTGTATTATATTATTACCAAGTTATTTATCCTTTTAGAATTAGAAACCAAAGCAATGATGTTACAGGCAGCCAAGGAGGTAGCCACAAAGCAAAGAGAAATAGCATGTTAATATTGAGCAATATCAGGTTACTGCCTCGCATTATCGTCATCATTTTACTGCCACTTGCCGTTGTAAGTTGGTTATCGTATGAGCGCGTTGATAACGCCCTACAAAAACAAAATAACCTGCAAGATATTTCAACCTTAATGACGTTGATTAACGAGTCATCGCAATTATTAACCGCGCTACAAGACGAACGCGATTATTCCTTTGGTTATTTTCATAGTAAAAAACAGCGCTATTCCCGTGAAGTTGAACAAGCCCGTAAGTCAACCGATAAACAAATTAGCAGCTTTAACTTTTACGTTAGCAACCACCCTCAATTACAGGATTTACCGCGTTTCTATAACAAACTTGTGCAATTTCAAGAAACCTTTAATGAACTTAATACAGTGCGCGATGCGGTCGAACAACTTAAAAACAAGGTATCTGATTCTCGCTATACCTTCAGAACTTACAAAGACCGTAACCTTAAACTGATCAACCTAGTTGAAGAAATTATCTCGTTGGCAGACAACAAACGCTTGTCGGTCACTGCCACAAATTTACACGCCTTAATGCAAATTAAAGATATTACATCCGAAATGCGCGGCGTTATTTTTAGCGCCGCATTAGGTAGAGGTACTTTTGGTGTTGGGCGCTTTCGCCACTTTATCAATATTGAAGCCGTTCAAGCAGAGTACAAATCAAAATTATTACGTAATGGCTCAGAAGAAGTGCGGGCAATTATCACAAACGATAGTCAATTAGCTTCACAAAAAGAAGCTATCGCCTTTATTAATCAAATGAAATATATGCTTGATAAACCGATTGATATGGAAGCGACCCACTACTTTGAAATAATGAGTCAATTACTCGCGACTTACAATCAAGCTCAACAGCAAATTCTGAATGAAATTTCCAACTCTTTATCTGAACAGCAACAGCAAGCCAACAGCAATTTATGGTTTACGCTAAGTGTATTAATGACTTTAGTTACACTGATTAGTTTAATTTCTTACTTTATTGTACGCAGTATTAATCGCCCACTGGCCGCTTTAGTCAAAACCTGTCGCTATATCTCTCAATCTAAAGATATGGGACATAGAGTTGAATCAAAAGGTTCTGACGAAATAGCTGAAGTCGCGCAAGCGTTGAATAGCTTATTAGACAACGTCGACCAAGCTGTAAAGCAAGTTTACCAGCAAACCCATATCGTAACCGACGTGACAAGCCAAGTCGCTAGCGCCATGCAAACCACATTGCAGTCTACCGATAGCCAAAATCAAGCCACCGACAATGTATCTGTCGCCATGAACGAAATGACAGCCTCAATTAGCGAAGTCGCACAAAACTCACAACTGACGTCAGATGCAGTACAACGCGCCCATTCTACCTCGGTACAAAGTGCCGAAAAAGCCGACCAAAGCCGGCATTTAATGTTAGAACTAATCAATGAACTCGGTAATACATCGCAAGTCGTCGAGCGCCTCAATGATGAAACCAACACGATTAGCTCGGTGCTCAATGTTATCCAAGGTATTGCTGAACAAACAAACTTACTCGCATTAAATGCAGCAATTGAAGCCGCTCGTGCCGGCGAGCAAGGCCGTGGCTTTGCCGTTGTCGCTGACGAAGTACGCGGGTTAGCTAGCCGAACACAAGAATCGACCAAACAAATTAGTGATCAAATAGAAGCATTACAGGCGGGTTCGCACAGTGCAGTTACTAACATGGGGCGTTTACAAACCAAAGGTGAAGAAGCGGTCACTGCGGTTGTCGACAGCGTACAAGCTTTCGCGGAAATGAAAGACGAATTAGACACCATTTCTGGCATGTCGAGCCAAATAGCCACTGCCGCCGAGGAACAAAATTGCGTCGCCAATGAAATAAACGAGCGCATTCACCACATAAAACATGACGCCGAGCAAATGGCAGAGCACGCGCATTCTGCTGAAAAGTCTTGTGATAAATTAGTTACCACTGGCGATACGCTACGCAGTTGTGTTGATCAGTTTCAAGTTAGTTAGGAAAAATAATGAATAAAAATATTAAGCGTTTATTAGGCGCAACACTCGTCAACACCTTGGCTTTGAGCTCGCTTTTTATGTGCTCTTCAACTTTAGCGGCCAATGACAAGGATAAATTAAACGTATTAATGATCGCTATTGACGACATGAACAATTGGCCAACATCTTGGGGCGGCAAAGCCATTACCCCCAATATTGATCGCCTAGCGGCAGAAGGTGTGCAGTTTGCGAATGCCCATGCCGCGGTTCCCGCTTGTAACCCATCGCGTGTTGCAATATTAACCGGCTTGCGACCAGAAGTGACAGGGCAGTACACCAACAAAGGTAATTTTAGAAAATTAAAAAACAATAAAGATTTAGTTACCTTGCCACAGTTAATGCGTAAAAACGGCTATGAAGCCGTAGCTGCCGGTAAAATTTTCCATCACCCACACGGTATGGGCGCCAAAGCCAATCCAATGTCTGATCCTATTTCATGGGACTATCAAGGCCGAACACGCACAGGGGCTGCGGGCCACAAAATGTTTTTAGATAAAAACAATCATGCAGCATGGTTAAATGGTGCAAGTGAATTTAACGGTTTACCTATTACTGACTACATTCGCAAATTCGGTGTATGGGGTGTATCGAACGAAACAACTGAACAAACAGGTGACTGGCAAACAGCAGAATATTGCGCCGATTATATGAAAAAAGCGAGTGACAAACCTTTCTTTCTTGCATGCGGCATATCACGCCCTCATTCACCACAAATAGCACCGAAAAAGTACTTCGACCTGTACCCTATTGACGAAATTGAATTACCGACCTTTTTCGCCAGTGATATGGACGACATTGCACAGCAAGGTAAAACTAATTTTTCCAGCGGCTTTGCGCAAAAGGTCATGAGTGATAAAGATGAATGGAAGCGAGCAGTACAAGGCTACTTAGCCAGTGTTAGCTTTGCGGATGCTGTTATTGGTCGCATGCTAAAGGGCTTAGAAGAAAGTCCACATAAAGACAACACACTAGTCGTGCTTTGGAGTGACCATGGTTTTCATTTAGGCACCAAACAACGTTGGGAAAAATTTTCACTGTGGAATGATGCAACTCATTCACCATTTATTATTAAAATGCCTAACGGTAAAGCGAGCAAAATAACCAAACCCGTTTCACTCATTGATATTTATCCGACACTGGTTGATGTTTTACAGCTTGAAAATGCGCCTAAACTGTCAGGCAATAGCTTAACGCCGCTGATGACGAACCCGCATATAAATTGGGATAAACCGGCCATCATTACTTACAACAAAGGCAATAGCTCAATTCGCCTTGATAACTGGAATTACATAAGACGTTCTCGCGGTCAAGAAGAGTTATATGATCTAGCAACGGATCCAAATGAATACACTAACTTAGCCGAGCAGAAAAAATATAAAGATGTAATAAAACGCCTAAAAGCCTATTTACCACACGAGTAATAAGAACAAACAGAGTTAATCCGGCTTTCTTTGTCTGAATTTCTTTGTCAGGATTTCTTTTTCTTAACCTTAGTCTTGCTTTGGCATATCAAGCTGCTCATGGCTTGATATGCTGCACAGGCATTTTAATTCTTATCATCAATCTAGCTAGCCTTGGCTAAAGTACCTCACCTTCTAACCCTGCAAGCCCCCTCGCGCCATTAGATCAAGCTGAATTCATTGACCAGCAAACCAATATCACATAGTGCAATCACAAAATATTTCATAATTCTATACCCGTTCTGCGCAATATCATCGCAAATCCATATATACAAGACCAATCCATTATAGAAACCATCAACATTCATAACAAATCAATATTGATCCATTTCAATCTTTTATTATCATTACAAGCGATATTTTAACCAAATTTAAACAAATGTAACTTTGGATAGTCAATAATGATAATAAAACACAAGCGCACCACAAAAATATCTAGGTTAGGGTTTTGTAGTTTAGTCTTGGCTGGTTTGCTTAGCTTTTCTGCACAAGCCACTATCAGCCTAGAACAAGAGGTAAAAGTCACCGACAAAGCCCTATATTTTAATGGCGTTAAAAAATCATCAGTAACTACAGCCAGAAACGATCCGGATATTGGTCCAGGCCAATATGATTACATGTATGGCCCGTCAATTAGCCCACACGGTGACGCAATAAAAGTATATAAAGACTATGTTTTTATGACTTGGTACAAAGGCGGTAAATACAACCGTCGAGTTATGTTGACGCGTTACAACATGAAAACCGGAACCAGCAAAAGCATTGAGTTTCCTCATCAACATACTGGTTTTGAAGGCCGCTGGTGGGTAGGTGAAACTCATAACACGATAGCCGTTGGTATCAGCCCTAAAAACGAAACCATTCATCTTTTATATGACATGCATGCCTATCATCAGGGTACAGACGCTGGTGGTAACGGTAGCTTTGCCAAAGATTACTTTAGATATTCATACAGCGTAGCGGGGGCAGCCACCGTTGCTGATTCACAATTTACCTTAAGCAAATTTGTAAAAGACACCAGTAGCAAAAGCGAAGGGCCAGACGACTACAAGCATTTAAGCATGACAGGGACAGAGAACCATTCTAAGTTTTCTCGTCTTACCTACCCTAGCTTCTTCTTAAACGACCAAGGTGATCTGTTTATGCATATGCGTTACGGCACCTCGCACGATGGTAAAATTGTTTACAACAAATACGATGGAGTATCTAAATGGAACAGCTTTAGCGATTTCAATTCAACCGGCGCTCAAAGCAAAGGCGCCGACTACAATTGGAGCATTTACGGCTCGATGAAATATGTTGATGGCAAAATTCGCATTGGCTTTCAGCGTCGATTAAGTAATGGCAATGATAAATTTAAGTACCAAAATGGTATTTACTACGCTTATTCAAATGATCCATCAGGTCAATCGCAGTGGAAAAACTATAAAGGCCAATCTATTTCTATGCCGGTAGTTGATGCCGCCAATTTATTGGTGACAGAGCCTGGTGATTTAGTTCAGACCACAGCAAAAAACCAAGTCAACATAGTATCTGGCTTTGATTGGACAGTGACGGATGCTGGCGATGTGCACATTATTAGTAAAGTCAAAGACCAACAATACAACAAGACTGTATATACCCATAGCTACCAAAAAGGCGGTACGGGAGATTTTATAACCAAAACCGACTTCCCTGGTGCAGAGAGCATTTATACCTCGGGCGATAAAGTGTATTTAATTGGCTTGCAAAATGGTCGCCCTTTTATTGACCAAGCAACGGGTGGCACGAATAACTTTTCTCGCGTTTACAGTGGAACTGATACAGGTAAAACCTTTACCAAAGGTGTAGTTCATATCTACGAAGGTAAGCTTTATTACTATTTACTCGAAGCCGGTTCTGGCGATAAGCGTAACGCCTATCTACAAATCATCGACTTAGCCTTAGATCCGCAAGTGAGTTTTGACCAAAACAATGTTGTCGTAAATGAAGGTTACAACCAACTTTCAGTAGAAGCGCTAGCTACCAGCCCAGTGCAAGGCACCAGCATAGATAACGTTAAATTGTATGTAGATGGCAGCCTGTTACGCCAAGAAAACGTAGCACCTTATGAATGGGGACATGCGGGTAAACCTGACGAGCTATTAGGCCTTTCCGTTGGCGAACATACGGTAAGAGCAGTCGCTACCGACAGCAACGGCAATGAAGGCGAAGCCTCAACCACTATAACGGTCAATGCTTTACCTATTACCATTGAAACGGTCGATGCCGAGCAATCACCAAATGTTGCGGCAAACTTATTAGATGGCGACAAAAACGATAGCTCGCGCTGGAGCGCTCAAGGTTTCCCTAAAACCGTAATGTTTGACTTAGGTGTTAGTAAAACCGTCACTGGAACTAAAATGTGGACTTACCTTGATCGTGCCTATCAATACCGCATAGAAGTCTCGAAATACAAAGGCAGTGGCTTTACTACTATCGCCAACAAACAAGGCAACACCAGCACAGGTCAGCCATTAACCACTAGTTTTAATGCCACAGGCCGTTACGTAAAACTGGTTGTCACTGGCGCGCATAATTACTCAGGTGATTGGGTCAGTATTAACGAAGTAGAAATAACTACCGATTAATCGACTGACATCTTCAACAAAAACCATCGCTATCTGCTCCGCAATGGATAGCGGCTAGCGTTTGTCCATCGGCATGGTTAGCAAGGCGAGTTTTACATTCGCTAAGTTAACCATGACGGTTTGCTCCACCATTAACTCAAGCACGACTCTATTAAACAAACAATAAAGCACAAAGGGAAAATAAAATGAAAAAAATAGCACATTCATTGCTAAGTTCCGTTGGCAAAGCGTTAACCCTAGCTTGCTCCGGCGGATTACTGCTACTAAGCAGTCAAGTCAATGCCGCCGTTACGTTGGAAAAAGAGAAAAAAATTACTAACGACGGCTTATATTTTGATGGTTCTAAAGTTGCTGGCAATGCCAGTAATTCAGGCCCCGGCCAATACGATTACTATTTTGGCCCTAAAATTAATGCAACCGGCGACAGTGTTAAAATTTATGGCGACTATGTTTTTGTAACTTGGTATCGCGGCGGTAAATACAACCGGCATGTCATGTTAACCCGCTACAACACCAAAACTGGCACCACCAAATCTATCGAATTTCCACATACGCACACGGGTTACCTTAATCAATGGTGGATTGGCGAATCACATAACAATATTGCGATAGGCATTAGTCCCATAGATGGTACGATTCACCTGCTATACGACATGCATGCTTACTCGGCAGATAAGCCATCTGACGGTAGTTTAAGCGATGATTATTTCCGCTATTCCTATTCTAAGGACAACGCGGCAACCGTATCTGACGCAGATTTTAACCTAAGCCAGTTTGTAACAAATAGTGATGGTGGTTACAAACACCTAACCATGACTGGACAATTAGATTATGCCGAATTTTCTGGCTTAACCTACCCTAAGTTCTTTGTTAATGACCAAGATGAGTTGTTAATGTATATCCGCGAAGGCGGTAACAATAATGGTGCCTATAAATTTACTAAGTATTTAGCTAGCCAGAATAAGTGGGGCAACTTTACTCAGTTTAACGTACTTGATGCCAAAAGCCACGGCATGGACTACAACTGGGGCGTATACGGCAATATGAAATACGTTGACGGTAAAGTCCGTGTTGGTTTTCAGCGCCGTTCCAGCAACAATAACGACAAGTACAAATATCAAAACGGCTTTTATTACGCCTATTCTGATCACCAAGATGGTTTAAACAGTTGGAAAAACCACCAAGGACAAGGTTTCTCGTTACCTTTAATTGACGCTGATTTTATTAAAATTTCTGAGCCGGGCAATTTAATTAACGAAACCGGTGCAAATCAGGTACATATCGTGGGTGGTTTTGATTGGACAGTAACAGATAACGGTGATGTTCACTTTATCGGCGCGGTTAAAAACATTGCTAACACGGAAAATGTCAAAGTACATACATATAAAAAAGCCGGTAATAGCAACTTTACCACCACGACGAATTTCCCTGGTGCGTCACGTTTGTATAGCTATGGTGACAGTATTTATATTGTGGGTTTAGAAAACGGTCGTCCATTTGTTGAAAAGGCGCCAGGCGGTACCAATAATTTCACTCGTATTTATCAAGCAACATCCGGCAAAACATACTCGCACGGTGTAGTGAAAATTGAACAAGGTAAAATTTACTATTACTTACAAGAGCAAGTATCTGGCGACAAACGCCCTCTTTACGTGCAAATTATCGATCTCGATTTAAATCAAGCGTCACAAGTTGACTTTCAATCTGGCGATGTTGTTTTAAATGAAGGTTACAACGCCTTATCGTTCGATGTACTAGCGACCAGCGCTAACGCCAGTATTAGTAACGTACAATTGTTTGTCGACGATGTATTACTTCGTCAAGAAAATGTAGCACCATATGAGTGGGGACATGCTGGTAAGCCAAACGAATTACTGGGGTTATCTGTTGGTCAACATACGTTACGAGCAGTGGCAACGGATAGCAATGGTAATCAAGGTGAAGCATCAATTACCGTAACCGTTAATGCGATACCTGTCACCATAGAAATGGTCGATGCTGAGCAATCACCTAACGTAGCGGCTAATTTATTAGATGGTGATAAAAATGATGATTCGCGCTGGAGTGCTCAAGGTTTCCCTAAAAGCGTAATGTTTGATTTGGGTATAGGAAAAACCATCACAGGCACCAAAATGTGGACCTACCTTGATCGCGCCTATCAATACCGTATTGAAGTGTCTCAATACAAAGGTAGTGGCTTTACTACCGTCGCTAATAAACAAGGCAACACCAGTACTGGACAGCCATTAACCACCAGCTTTAATGCCACAGGCCGTTACGTCAAACTGGTTGTCACGGGTGCACATAACTACTCAGGCGATTGGGTTAGTATTAACGAAGTCGAGATTATTACCGAATAAACTCCCCCCTCCATACCACTCCATAACGGCACTTAGCCGTTCAATAAAACAAATTGTTTACCGATGGCTGTCATCAGCGCCATCGGTAAACTCATGTAATAATTGAATATTGCAAATTGGTGGGAGTCGTGCGACTCCGGCCACCCTTAGGAATTCAGCTAACGCTAAACTTGGACTATCTGAGAAGATATGTACTTTATTCACTTAGAGATATGGATAAAAGCCCAATTTGTTAAATGAAACGCCCTGTTGTGCCTTTAAATCATGAACATAGCAACCCAATAATGTCCAGCACTGGGATGATGTGTCGGCTTCGCGCCACATATCCTTTTTTGTTTGATTTTTGCAGGCCTATTTACGAAAAAACCAGCTAATTAAGCTGGTTTTATTTGATATGTTTTGACTTGTCCATTAATTTTGGACTTTGTATATGCCGCCTTGATTTTTTTCATGGCTTCAATCTTAGCAGCTCTAGCTTTTGTAACTTGGGGTTGTGATTTCATAACCGAGCTCCTCTTCTCCTAAGTTGTCAACTACTTTAAAGTTTAACTCACCTGAATACTTTTTAGCAAGTCCATCATAATACCTTTTTAGTTTGTCATTTTCAGCCGCAAACAAATATGCTTCAGCATTGGTATTTCGATAATGAAATTCTATTAGATCTCTAACAGTTCGGCCTAAAAAGCGCATTTCCACTATAGTAAAATTTTCTATTCTTGGGGCAAAATAATTATCATTATCAAAGTTATCTTTTAAATCAAATTTAATTTCATAGCTATTTTCTCTATATTCCAACCCTAATTCTGCAGCTTTTTCATCAATAGCGTTTTGATCTCGAGTTGCGTCTATACGGTTAAAAAGCATTACATAACTTATTTCTGAAACTTTGAATTCAATTATTTGGCAGTTAATCTCGCCCGCATTAAAGTCTTGTAAAATCCAGTCGTTCAAAAACTATATTCCGTTGACCATTTTTTCTAATTTTAACCTACCGCAAGGTCAATTGAAAATATAACGCCAAAACAATGGGCTAATAAAGTTTGGCTAAAATTTGTGAGGCACGAACTAAGCCCAACTTTATTACTCCATGCGTTGATGCGATTGTTGAACTAAGCCGCTACGCGGCAGAGTATGGTTTTTAGCTTACCATTCTCGCTTGGGTTATCAATACTCTAAGGTAGGTATTTAATTCTAAATACCGCTAACCTAGGAGTATCATAATGGATCCGTTAGACCAAGTCCGATATGAGCAATTATATCAAGCTCAGCAAGGTGCATTGCTTAGGCAAGGAATGCGCCCAGCGACAATTGATGGTTACTGTCGCGCTATCAAACGCATTAGCCTGCACTTTGAACGCCCACCACCTTCGCCACTCAGTGGTTTTGCCACAGGCCGATATTGACTAAATAAAGCAGGGATGCGGTTCTATTATTACAACCCACCTTTTGTGAGTCTACACTCCGGGCTTGTCCAACACTGGGATGATGTGTCGGCTTCGCGCCACATATCCTTATTTGTTAGGTATCACACCCACAAAATTTTTGCCCATTTAAGTTTAAATCAGCACAGCCGATGATTTGTGTGCCACTAAAGCAAAACTTACCGTCAGTTGCTAAAGGAGAACTGCGATTAGGCTGCACCATAATCTTACTTGGTTGTGCATTATTAACAACTCGGTCAGCCCAATAAACATTATATTTATCTCTAGCGTACAGCCCATTAAGGATTTCTAAACTGTCCCGATCTCTCAAGGGGACTTTGTAGCTTTGGTAAAAATAGCAATAGTTGTCATATCCTCTTCGAGGGTAATCATCTTCAACTACTTTAAAACTGTTTATATCACACACACTTAGTTTAACGCCGTTAAAATAATAATCGTTTTTATCACTAGCCCAACTACTACCGTGATATTTAAATGTCTGAGGATCCGCGTTTTGAAGCTGTTTTCCATCTACATAAACATTTTTGCTATCCATAGCTATAAATGCGTTTATTAGTCGAAATGTGTTTGGATCAGCATTTGTTAATTTTTTGCTCCCATAAAAAACAGAAAGATCGTCCTTACCATAATGGGGCGATAACTCTTTAAATTTCTGAGCATTTGCATCTGTAAGCTTACTTATTGAAAACTCCTGAGAAACTACGTTCCATTGGTAATATTTTACTTGTTGTTTCTCGATTTTATAAAAAGTACGTAAACCTGTAGATGCTAAAAATAAATCAGCGCACGAACTTAATAGAAAAGTTGTTACCAAAATTAAAAACGCACGCATATCTTCAAGTGATTCCTAACGCCTCAATCAGAGGCAAAAAATAGTTGGTTAAAATTAGCGACGCAGGAGCAAAACCAACTGTTTTTTGTCCTGCTGAATTGACTTGTTAGCTTCGTTTTGAATGCTTCTCATTATGTACGATAAATCTCGCTCTTTCATACAGTTCATCATAGGTGACCAATTCTACATTTCTAGAATCTCTACGGAACAATTCTAAGGTTTTCTCTTTAATTCGCTTAATACCAATAGGATCATTATTAATCTGATCCCAACTGCCCATAATTAAAATTGTTTTAGAATCATAAGAGCGTTGATTTATCTCTTCATCGTTATCGCCTATAAGATCTTTGGTTGTTTCAATTTTTATTTGACCACTAGCCTTTTGCTCTAATATTTGAGAAAAGGCATCGATAAGGCTGTTTGATAAACTCCAACAGTTTGACCTGTTCTTCGATTTATTAAAAAGCTCAGTTGTTGGTAACTTCAGCTCAACAAATGTAGTAAATTTTTTATCACCTAATAAGAAGTCAGCAATGACCTCTTCTTTGCCAGCAGCATTAGATGCTGATGCATGAAACTCCTTTTGGAGAATTCCTTGAAATCTATAATCAAGGCCGTAACCAAATATCCATTCATTAGATTGAAAAAAATGCTGCCAAGCAGTTTCGTCCTTTGTATTTGGATTACCTATTTGAACTTTATATTCTGGCAGGCCGCCTTTGTATAATAGTGATTCGAATAATTCTAATTGATGTTTTCTATAACCTGTATTGACGAGGTCTTGGTTCGTGATTAGTCCTTTATCCAGCAACTCATAAACCACGTCACTTCCATCATCGCCAGATAATAGTGTCGCTATTTTAGATTTGGTTTCAGAATCTAGAACGCTCAATTCATCATCTGCTAAAGAAATACGCCGCTTAGTTACATCTTTGAAATCTAGCTCTTTGATAAACTCTAAAAAACAAGTTAGTTGCTCTAAATTGAATTTAGATAATTTCACTCGCTCTTTTTCTTTGTTTGAAACTACTTTTATTATTTCAAATCCCTCAAGATCATCTTTTTCTTTGAGGTAAACGACCTTTAGACAAGTTCTTGCAGCTAACTTAATATGTGTCTCATTTTCATCAGAAAAGATAACCTGAAAAAAGCGACCGTCGCCAAATTCATGATTATACAAGTGTTCTAATTTAGAATTAAAAATCACGTCCTCATCAGTTAACGGGGGCGGGGTAAAATCGTTCATATTGACTCCATTCTATGATGAAACGCTTAAGAAGCTAACGCTTATTGATCGAAATTCACAGTTTCTAGTCTCATTCCGAACCATAAATCCAATCAATAAAAAACATTAATTTCATTAACTTAGCTACTTGAAAATTTAAGTCAACCACTAAATTTAACTGCAAAAAGCGAGACTTGGGTTAATTGAGAATCAATTGGCCTATTATGTAAATTAATAATGATTAAAAATCATAATCTTAGGGGGAACTTTGTACAAACCACTCCATTAAATTATTGGAGAAAGCGAGAATGCCACGAGTCAACGCGGGACGATGACATGAGCTTTGCGCGTACTCATTATGGGTATTAGCCACATGCCAAACAATTGCAATTCAGATAGTGATGTCTTATGAATGTATTATTAGATGTCCGTTTTATAATCTATCAGTGCAATTAAAGCCTCCTTTGCTTTTTAAAAATACGCTCGTTTTTCACTTCCAGCACCCTTTAAATTATCGTTATGCATAAACATAGGAATATAACTCACTCATAGAATTAATTTATATTGGTATTAAATGAATTGAAAAGGTATATTATAAGTATCGAATATTGGTAAAGCCAATATTCAGTTTAGGCAATTTTAATACTCGCTGATTGTTCGGACTATTTATATGAGAAACACGTTTCACTTCGTTATTTTCTATTTTTTAGTGGCTATACCCAACTCATATGCAGAACAAACCTCAAACCACGTATACGGCGAAGTGCAAGAATTAATCAAACTGGCAACCAATAATAAAGACCGTGATGTAGACGCCGCCAAGCGGTCACTATCTAAAGCCTTAACCCTGCTACAAAGCTCACCCAATAAGCCAATGGAATTTCAAATCCTAGTCAAGTTAGCAATGTTGGCTACCACGCAAAACGATTTAAAAGCCGCATTAACCCTATTGCAAAAGGCCGAGCACTTATACGCATCAAACGATTCATTTAGTGCAACATCAAAATTTATCAAAGTTTTGGCTAAAACGGAGTTGTTATTTATAAGCGCAACTATTAATCAGCTACAACAAGAATATGACAAGGCAATACATCTATTGGACGATGCTTTACAAGTAATAGAAGAAAACGGCAATAATCCAGCGTTACTGCAACGCGCATATAACAGCAAAGGTGATGTGTATTTAGCCAGCAAACAGCACAAATTAGCTATACGCTTTTATTTATTAGCCAATTATCATGTTCACACTCAACCCGATAATATCAAAGCCAAGTTGTGGCAACGCTTAGCTTTCGCCTATACCAGAATTAATGAAAACTTTGCAGCAATCAAATATTTTAAACAGTTACTGATCCTGCATGAGCAATCGAATAACCTTGAACAACAAGCTAAAGTCTTACTCAATATTTCTCGATCCTATAAAAAAGGCAGCGCTTTTGGTGAAGCTTTATCGTATGGCAATAGAGCACTAAAAATAAGTAAAGAAACCGCTAATGAAGAATTTACCCTAAAGTCTTTATTACACCTTTCTACCGTATATCGGCGCTTAAGTAGCTTTGACAATGCATTAGACTGCGGTTTAGAAGCACTCAACATTTATCAAAAAAACAGAAACGTTAACGGCATTGCGACTTCATTAAATACAGTGGGCTTAGCCTATCGACAATTAAATCAACGCGACAAAGCCACACTGTATTTTGAGCAAGTCTTGCGTTTACCAACAGATAAGCTCAATAAAAAATATTACGCCGCAGCATTACGAGAGCTAGGCTTACTGCAGTTTTATGATAATGCCTATGCACAAGCACTTGCCTTATCTGAACAAGCTTTTGTTGTATATAGTGATATTGGTGACGAAAAAGGCCAAGCAACTATTAAAAAAAACCTTGGGTTGATTTATCAAGCCAAAGGTCAATACCAACTGGCGTTCGAGTCATTTAATTATAGCGTGATTACAGCCAAGCAAACCGGAGACCTATGGGAACAGGCTAGCAATTTAGCCAATATCGCCACGCTTTATGCCAATACTCAGCCAGCAAAGACTCAAGCATGGGCCAACCAAGGTTTACGCATTGCCATACGAATACAAGCTAAGCCCATCATCACTCAGATCTACTCGGCACTGAGTATAGCGGCTGAAAAACGTGGCGATTTACAACAAGCCTTAGACTATGCCAAACGGCAAATCACCAAAATAAATGAAATGAAAAGTGAGGTGATTAAAAAGCGGGAAAGCGAAGCGCAAGTGCTAATCAATATCACCAATAAAATGTACGAGCTAGACCAGCTTAAAAACACTATGTCGACCTTAACCCGCAAGTTACAAAATCAGACAAGCGAGTTTGAGCAATTGAAGCACCAAGCCAACAACGACCAAAGCACCATTAGATATCAACGCATCCTGTTGGTGATTTTATCTTGCTGTTTAATGCTGGGTATTTCGATAGTCATATTAAAGTTCAACAGGAACGACAAATGAAAAAAGTTACGTTTTGCTCTCTAGGCTACTTAGCCTTATTAATTTGTTTGCTTTTCTCAAGTTCGGTCCACGCGCAATCAGATTTTTCCAATCAAGAGATTGACCAAATTACAATGACCAGCCGTCAGTCTGAACTCGATGTTAGAGAGGAATACATATCTGAAATCTTAGACTTAGCCTTGAGCCTTTCAAAAGATAAGTACGGCGAATACGTAGTAAAACAACTGCCCATCTCAATGCCAAACGATCAAACCTTTTATGAGTTGTCATTAGGAAAAACCATCAACTTAGCCATGAGTGGTGCAACTACCGACAAAGATCACCTTGCTATTCCCATCCGTATCCCTATTCGCCGCGGCATTCTTAATTATCGTTTACTTGTTATTAATAAAAACAAGCAAGCATTATTTAAAGGCATTACCAGCTTTGCCCAACTTAAAGCTTTAACTGCGGGTATTCATGCTAATGCCGTCACAGCTGAGATAATGAAACTGCAAGGTTTTAGCGTTGTAGAAGGCGCGAGTTACGATGGTATGTTTAAGCAGTTGTCACACAACAGGTTTGATTATATCCCCAGAGGCGTACACGAAGCTTACGACGAATTGCAACTGCGTGCAGCTACCTTAGATAACCTAATGATAGAGCCTAACTTAGCCATTTATATGCCAATGCCTTATTACATTTACGTATCTCCCAAGTTTCCGAGACTAGTCAAACGTATTGAATATGGCCTTGAGAAAATGATTGAACAAAAGCTAATTAAAACCATTTTTGATAAGTACTACGCTGAAGATGTCGCACGCGCTAACTTAGCGCAAAGAACCATCATAGATATCGGCAACCCATTTTTATCGTCTAAAACCCCGTTTCAGCGCAAAGAGCTATGGATAGACGAGTACGCGATAAAACCAACAAATTAATCAATTAATGCGCAAGCTCACTCCGGACAGGCATCGGAAATTTCTAAAAGATTGGATAATACTTTTTAAGGTGGGTGTCACGTTATTTTTTTTCGTTATTTTTCGAGTTAGCGCGTTGGCTAAATGAGCCATAGCCTCACTCGGCCTGAAAAAAGTGACGATTGGCACCTTCGCCACTTTGTGGTTTTGGCCAGAGCCGATATTGACTATATAAAGCAGGGATGCGGTTCTATTATTACACCTCACCTTTTTGTGAGTCTGCGCTCCGGGATTGTCCAACACTGGGATGATGTGTCGGCTTCGCGCCACATATCCTTATTTGTTATATGCCGCCCAACGCCTCTTTTTTAAGACTTGGGTGATTGTTTAAAAACTCGTTATGAAGTTTAAATAAATTACCTAAATGAAATGATACAGATGTCTCAACTTGAGTGACAATAGTTTGTTGATAACCCACAAACATGGGGTGGTCATAAGGGATAGGCTCAACCAATACCGCTAGTTTAGGATCACTAAGGTGTATGTGTGCAATTAGACCATCCATATAAAACCGATAAATTTCTTTTTTGTGTTTGCCAATTTTTTGTTTAATTGGTACGAAATTGTGCACTGGACCTTTAGTTGGCAGTTGAACTAAAGCTATAGGAAAAAAGCTAAAATCATCTGAGCACTCACCCATTAAGATTTGTCTTAAACGCTCTAATTTTTCCTGAGATAAGGTGATTTCTCTAAACTCAGGTAATGTGGAAACAGAAGCTCGCCAAAGTAAACTTAAGAAAAATTTACGCATTTTTTCAGGTTCTTGAAATTCGACAACTGTGATCTCTTGCAAAGAGTTTGAAGCACGTTTTCTCAGCGTTGTACTTGACCATAGTAGTCCCCAGCTTCTTAGCTCCTTTATAGCATATGAATCAAGATCGGAAAGTACATCTTCGCCTTCTCGAGTGACGATGCTTTTATCATACCAACTATCAGACCTTTTAAAATACCTCTGTTCTGGGTTTATAGGATCTGCTTGATAAAACTTGTTACCTGGTTGGCTCGGTCTGGTGACAGACTTAGGTATAATGTGAGACTTTACAAATTTTCCTTTTTTACCTGTAAGTTTACAAATCCCCAAAACAATCTCCTAATTTTTCACCAAACACAATCTCGAAGGCATATAACGCCGTAATATGGGGCGCGAAAAAGCTTGGCTAAAATAGGAACGAAGTGACGCAGCCAAGCTTTTGCGTCCCATCATAATTGCATTGTTATGTTTACAGCTTTCTATGCCAAGCCCAAGTACCAGCGAACAAGCTAGTTGCAAAAAAAGTGAATACGAGAGCGCCAGTTATAATAGCATCATTTAAATTACCGCCGAGGCTTGCCAAACGGGCAAAACCTAATCCGATTAAAGCAGCTAGAAATGTAGAAACAACAGAAGCTACTTTAAAGCTCAAACCTTGTTTGATAGACAGTAAAATAAAATAAGTTAAATAGCTGAAAAACAATATCGGCATAAAGCCAAGAAAAACAGCAAAACCACGAAGATACCCGTCATTTTCAGGGTTTTCTGGTGGGTAATATATTTCAGCGAAACCAAATAATAAAACAAAGCATAATGGTATAGCCATTGATGCTAGCGCACCAAGCAGTGACGCTAAAAAGTGTTTTCCTTGAATATTGAATAGTGGTTCAGTAGACATACTTTCCAGTAAACATACAACTTATTGATCGGAATTCACAGTTTCTCGATTCATTCATAACCGTAAATCTCTCAATAAAAAACAATTAATTTCATCAACTTAGTTAATTTAAAGTTAAAGTCAACCACTAAATTTATCTGTAGAAAGCGAGACTTGCGTTAATTGAGAATCAATTGGCCTATTATGTAAATTAATAAATGTATAACAATCTTAGGGTTAACTTTATACAAACCACGCCATTAAATTATTGGAGAAAGCGAGAATGCCGCAAGTAAACGAGGTATTGGATTTATTCGGTTCAGGTTGGTTTGAATGGTTAACAACGAACTAAAAATGATTTATCGCCCTTGGCTGGTCTTTTCAGAATCGTTGCTTTATTTACCCATCGGCCTAAATGCACGAGCTACAATACTTTTTAGTTAGCTATGCTCCCTTTAACTGTTGGCAAGTTCACTAAAACATGCTTTGTAGGTCGAGTTTTAACTCGACTGCTCTAATACATATTAAAGTAAAAAAGTGGTATTAATTAGACCTGCAGTATCTTTTTGTCGAAATAAATTTCGACCTACATAAGATTTTGTTTTTATTGAAATTTAATTATAAACAACAATAAAGACAACAGAGCCTTTTTGTTAATGCATAAATAAAAATATCGAGGTCAGGTTTCGTAAACGTAAAGTTCAATCATGAAAAATACATGATTTTCCAATAACGGGCGTAAGCGCTATCGGTAAAACCAACCCCATTTTATTGCTTTTTATTTTGCACTAACCGACCAAGTGCCGGCTGCTACACTAAAGTTAAGGTACTTTTCATCCTCTCCCACAAATTCAATACCCGCGAGCTTGCCTTGTGCACTACCCTTATGCCAAACGGTTTTACCGTTAAAAGCAACGCTATTGAGTTTGAAATAGGCTTTTGGAATACCCAGTGTTGCGGTTGTGGCGGTTGGTGAGGTTAGATCAATTTTGATTGATGAGGTATCTCGGCTGATCACAAAATCGATGTCGCCTTTTACACTGGGCACTTTTTGCTGTACACGCTGCATATGCGCCATATTGGGTTTTATGTGGTAGGTTTGCCAAGCAACAGATGTTGGGGCAATACCAGCAATGTATTGGCTGAGTACGGTACTAGGTGCATTCCATGCATGATTCTCGGTGCCTTTTTTCTCGCCTAGATATTCAGCTAAGGTTGAGAGCTCTTTATTGTTCACTTGAGCGCTGTAACGCGTTTTCATCCGCGCAAGAGCATCTTGGTAACGACCTGCCATCGCCATCGCGTTATAAACCATCCACTCAAAGTGCGGGCTGGCATAATGATTCGGATTTAATACATTATCAACAATAGATTGGTATTGGCGAGGCTCGGCAAGGCCAAACAGAATAGCAATTGCATTAGCGCGATCATCTTTAAATTTGGCAGGATTACTGCTGAAAAATCCATCTTGCCAATAGTATATTTGATAGGCTTTTTTAATTGAATTAATGCGCCTATCGTAAAAGCCGATATGGGTGTCATCACCCAAGGCTTTGGCCATTTTACGCGCCGAGACTAATGCACTGTAATACAAGGCATTTTGAATGGCATCATAGTCTATCGTGTCTTGAGGCCCCCAGTCAGTCCACTTCCACGCACCGGCTCTAAAAGTGGCTAAGCCGTTGTCTTTTAGGTCCCATAGGGTTAAGTATTTATGTACGTAAGGGTAAGCAAACGCTAAGGTGTCTTTGTCTCCGGTGTTGTAATAATAATGCCAAATGCCTTGTTCAATAAATTGCAAACTTTGCGCGGGTAATTCACGGAAACGGCCTGGCCCTAAGCCCGCAAAAATACCGGTTTCACTATCACTAAACGCCAAAGTTACGGTGATCGCTTTTTTCAATAGATCACGCCCGGGTTTATCCATTGAATAGAATAAATAACTGGCTTGATCGGCAACATCACCTATCCACAAGCCGCGCTCTCTGTCTGGTGTGTCCATAAAATTATCGCGCGCACAAATGTATAAGGTGTTTTCAGCCATTTGCCAAATTCGCGTATACCAAGCATCGTCAGCTTCAAAATGCCCCGGTGTTTTACCAACGCCCGTCCAACGGTATTTTAAGCCATGTACTTTCACCCCTTTGGGGATGGTGAATTGGATTATGCGACCATTTAACCAAGAGTAAGACTCAAACTGTTGGCGACCCGGTTTTGCGGTATAAAAGGTCTCAATTTTGTTACGCTTAAAATTAGACGTAATATGGATTTGCTCGCCGCCTTTCGCTTCAATATCAAAATAAGGGGTAAAGTTTTTATTAAAGTCGAGCTTACATTCAATCTTACTGCCGTCAGCAACAAAGGGAAATTTATGCTCAGGAAAATTAGTGCAATTGGCTAAGCCATAGTTAGTAAATGGCGGGATTTCACTTGGGAACAATTTAAAAAACGGCGCTCGCGGCGGGAACCGTTTTGTTCTCGGGGTTTTCCACGTCGAATCATCATAGTTAGGTAAGTACCACGCTTTTGCGGTCCAATCTCCCATATCATCTCTGGCATCATACTTTACGCGCCATGCTGCCAGCCGGATGGGGTCTGTTTTAACAAAGTCGTTTTTATAGGCTTTATGGTCTATGGCTTTCCAACTCTTGTCTGAGACGATAACTTGTTCACCCACTTCCGCTTGGAAAATAAAGCCGCCGGTCATTGCCGAAATATGGGTGCCTTTAGTGCCATTATCACCCCAGTACCAAGTTAACGCAGCAATGGTGTTTTTACCTTGTTTTAAGTATTGGCTGATATCTATGGTGTCGTAATATTTATTTGAAGCAATAACATAGTTATCAATACGGGGGGACGGTCGAACTGGGCTTGGTCCGCCAGTAAAGCCCCCTTCAAATACCACCATTTCGCCGTTGATCCACAACCAATATTTAGTGTCGGCACTAATGTAAGCTTTGGCTTGCTGGTCTAGGTTGTCAATGGTAACGTCTTTGCGAAAAGCGACCCAAGAATTAGGGACACTACCTCCTTTATTGCTCCAAATCCATTGCGCCTGCCAATCAACAGCGAATGATTTAAAACCAATCAATAAAAATAGAAACGTAAACAAACGTCCTAAAATTAACGTAAACCTCATTGAAGCTTCCTAATAGTTAGTTGAAAATTGCTATTAGGAATAGTGCAGAAGATGTAAAACTAATACCCCTACTTTGCCCTATTCGGTTGCCAGTAAATACTCAAGGTTAAAGTCGTATTTATGCAATTGAGGGTTATGCCGCTTAGAGTATTGCTTTATGTTAGCAGTGTGCCAGTAACTTGATTGAAACAAGGGTTCGATATGTTGGATGTTATGCTTGCTGGCTTTAATATATGGAATGTTAATAATAGAGTCTGCCTCTTTATTAACAGCATTAGCACCGCTACTGTTATGAACAATATCGTATATCACTAATAATGCCCATACCCCATGCATATGGTTGCCGCCCATGCTAAACGCAATATGTTCTTGTTGAATAGCTGAAAACACCTTGGGATGCCAACCTAGGTTACCTATCATCGGCCAGTGTTGCGTTTTAATCTGGCTCGCTTGTAACGCTTGGCGTATTCCCAATGCAATATTAATGTTGCCCGCCCAAGCAAGGTTGATATTAGGATGTCGGCGCAACAAGATATTCATTTTATTAAAGGCTTCATCTTGCGACCAATCTGAATAAACCAACTGTAAAAGGTGCATATTTTTTCGTTGTTCAATCGCGGTTAGCATACCCAAATTACTATTTTTCGCCGACTGTAAATACTTACTTCCGGCAATACCTATAATGCGGTAGGGTTTGGTGTAGTTGGATTGTTGCGCGGCTAGATGCAAGGCATCAATTATCTTGTAGCTAGCGTCATATTCATTCGATGAGATTTGTGCTTGCCAATATTGATAACGCTGAAGTGGTTTACCAACCACATTGGCGTCCTTTGGTGGAATGGGATTAGTGATATTGATTGAGCGAATTTTATGGGCTTCCAGTAAATTTAACATTTTGTCTGGATGACTACGGCGATGTACCCAAATGACCCATTCGGGTGTGCGGTTCTTTTTTAAATACTGGTTTAGCACTAAGGTAAAATCAAAGCCTTTTTGTGCATCAGGGCGTAAGCTAATAAAATTTAGCCCGAGTTGCTTAGCAACCGGAGCCATAGGTAACTCAACGTTGTTCCAAAAAACGCTTAAGTATGGGGCAATTAAAAGAACATCTTGCGTTTTACCAAATGACACCTGAGGAAAAAAGCACAATAGCCCCACGCAAATAAAGTACTTAAGTTGAACAATAAACCTGTTATGTCTAAATAATGTACACAAAGCCAAACGTTCCTAAAGCCTAAAATTAGCCTACCAACTTAATATTAGTCGTTAAACCTGAGTTAGACACAAAACAAGTGACATTTTTATTTGTGTTAAATTCGCTAATTTTAAATGACACCAAGTGGTCATTTTCAGCTTCTTTAAGGTGTGCAAAATAGATAAAAGTGTTATCAATTAAGTTTGGCTGTATGCCTATTGCCAATATAGATGTGAGAGAAAAGGGGCGTGTATCTGTGCTAGTTACACACCCGTGTGACAATTTTTTGCTTATAATGTAAGGCTGTATTGCCCTGCTTGATAAACTTTTGGTGGTTTACCCGCAACAGTCACTTGAGCTGTGGTGTTATTGGGTACAGTAAATTGCCACTCAATTTTATTACCCACGCGTTTCCAGTTACTCACAATTTTGCCGTAGCCAGTTTTATAGCTGGTTTCGACCCAATCTAATGATTTCGGGAATACCGGCGCTAACGCGAAGTGTTGATAGCCAGGGTTATCGCCTAATGGACGAATACCGCCTAAGCCTTCATAAAACCAACCATCGTAACCGCTATGGAATGGGTGGTTTAACGAACGACCCGCTGGGTTTCTGCCTTCAGGATCTTTTTCTGGATCCCACACGCCTTTGCGCTCCCATAAGGTCGTGGCTTTTAATTTATCAAATTGCCACTGATAACCTGGGTAACCTTTAGCGGTGAAAATACCATAGGCAGTATCACCATAGCCGTAATCACTTAACGCGCGGTAAACATAGGTTTGACCTAATGCGCCAATAGAGCCATGACCCTTCCAGTTTTCTAATACATCTTTGTTTAACGCATCCGCTACTGATTGGCGTAAGGCTGGTGGGGTAATTCCAAACTGCAATGCCATGGCATCTGCGGTTTGGCTGCCGTAATGACCAGTTTCAGGGTTGTAATATTCTTTGTGATATTGCCCCGCAATACGTTCAAACAAAGCTTGGTAGTGCTGCGCCTGTTGCGGTTTATTTAATAAAGCAGACATTTTTGCCATTAGCTCTGCACCGTGCGCCAAAAAGCCAGAGGTGGTCATGGTTGGTAAGGTGTACTCAGGGTTACAACGTTTACGTGTCATGCCCGGTACGCGCACAGGATCACACCAATCGCCATAGCCTTTGCGTAACAAATTGTCGGTTAATTGCGATTCAGCTGCATCCATGTATTCCACCATGCTGTCCCACTGCTGTTCGATAACTTTCAAATCACCGTGATGACGGTAATGCTCCCAAGCAATAATAACTTCAGCCACTGCCCAATCATAAGTACCACCGTGTGAACGTTTACCCGGTACAACAGCCGGTGCAATATGACTAGAGGTAGCAAAATCACCTAAGTACTTTTGCCAGAAATTTTCCATATCATAATTGTAGTTGCCTGTGATAAGAGCCGCATGGGCATCACCTGTCCAACCGGCTCGCTCACGAATTGGGCAATCCATTGGCACTGCCATTAAGTTGCCTTCATAGCTCCACAGGGCCATATCGTGAATGCGGTTAACTAATGGGTTGGCGCTTTTAAACTGCCCGACTATTTCAACATCGCTTCGTACTAAGTGACCATAAACAGCATCAAGCGCAGGCTTTGATGTTAAGCCGGTTATTTCCATGTAACGGAAACCATGCCAAGTAAAAGTAGGCGACCAGCTGCTTGCGTCTTTACCTGATGCTATGTAAGTGTCGACTTGTTTTAACAGTGGTGCGCCACCACCTGATTTTTGACTAAGATTACCGTCAATATCCGCCCATTCACCATAACGTAAGTTGATTGCTTGACCGGCTGTTAAACTTAACTTAGCTAAATTGATTGTCGGAATACCGGTAAAGTTTTGCCCAAAATCAAACACCCATACCTTGTCGCGTGGTTGATAAATTTTGATTGGCGTAACTTTTTTAACCGCACGAATTGGTGGTAATAATTGTGGCTCTAAACGCTGGGTTGGCCATTGCTGTAATACTTCAACCGGTTGCCAATTGGCTAGGTTTTTAGTTTGGGTATTACGCGACCAATCTTTAACTACATTATTTGCATCGAATAATTCACCAGAGAACAAACCTTCTTTTAAAATTGGTGATGGGTGTGATAACCATTCTTGGTTAGAGGCTATCGTTTGGCGCGTACCGTCAGCATAGGTGACATCCAATTGGGCAATAAATTTAGGTTGACCAAACGACAAGGTTTTTTGCTTACGCTTACCTTTTTGGGCATCAGGGTTTGACCATTTGCTAAAGGCAATATTTTCATCGTACCAACCACTGCCTAAATGCACTGCAATGGTATTTTGTCCTTTATCGAGCAATTGACTGACTTCGTCTGTGTTGTACAAAATACGTTTGTCAAAATCAGTCTGGCCAGGATCCGCTAAGCGATCATCCACTTTTTGGCCGTTTATAAAAATTTCGTAATAGCCACCTGCCGTGCTATGCAGTTTTGCTTTGCTAATAGGCTTATTGGCATCTACGTTGAAGCTATGGCGGAATAAGCTTGCGGTGGGTTGCGCTTTTAATTGCTCCACCACACCCCACTGAGTTTCTAGTTTATGCTTAGGGGGTAACTCAGTAATGGCTGAGTGAACGTTAGCTGCGTAGTGCATCCATTCAAGTCGAGCTGGAGTGACTTTTGCTACGGTTCTGTCTTTGACTTGCAGCCATTGAGCTTGCCAGTCAGATTGAGTGATTAAGCCCATTTCCCAAAAACTAGGCGCACTCCAAGCACTGGCTTGATGACTATCGCTCGACCAAACGCGAACTTGCCACACCGCTTTTTGATTGGCTGTTAATGTTTTACCTTGATAGGCAATATTAACCGAGACGCTCGAGTCGACTTTGCCGCTATCCCAAAGATCGGCTTGCCCTTTGGCTAACAAGGCTTCGCTACTGGCGACCCGCACTTGATAGGCGGTTTGCATTTTGACGTTGGCATACCAAGAAAGCCGAGGCTTAGGTTGATGCACGTTAAGTGGATTAACATTGTCTTCAACCAATAAATGGCTTGGTGGTGTGGAGTGTATTTTTGAACTCGCTGATTCTTGCTTAAGCTCGCTATTTGAGCAAGCCGCCAACCCCACTACAGTCAAAACGATAAATATCAGTTTTTTAATCATTATTTAGTTACCTTTTCGAGTTTTTGTGGCGCTTTGGCCATATAGCAACTCTTGTTCGCCATACCATGGCTATGAACGAAATTACCCAAATGTAAGTTTTATGTGTATAAATTGAGATAATCGGTTAGTATAATTTAAACAAACAAACACAATCATGTCTAATCATTATTAATCATTTGTAATAAAGGTGATATTACCTTGTATTCCAAAACGAGAGATTGGTGTGAACTGTAGGTCGGTCTTTAGGCCGATGGGTACGCAAAGGTTAAAGGCTAAATTATTGGTTTTGGTTGGCAGTTTCCACAAGCATAAATGCTCGTCAAAGTTTTTGGTTTGCAGGCTCTGCAAGCATACAAGATTTTGTTCCCGACAAATCTTAAGTACCAGCTTCCATGCAGGCAAATGCTCGCCTTGGTTTTTCGTTTAATTTATAAAAGCTTGGTTTAACCCAACCAAGCTTTTTAATTATGTTGGGGTGATCCCGAGCTAGTTTATGGTTTTTTACCACGAACCACTAAGAAGTTATCATATAACGCTGACACTTCACCGGTTTTGACTTCACCATTCGCTATGCTTGGCATAGAGCCCAAGAAGCTTGTACGGATAATTTTTTGAATTTTAGCTTGTGGTGGTACGTTTGAATTTGAACCGCCAAAGAATTTAAAACCTGTTTTCTTGGCAACTTCAACGCCATCGACAAATAAACGAGCTTCAGCATCTGATGTTGAGCTTGAACTATTAACTTTGACGTAAATTGCTAAATCGTACCAACGATTCTTCTCAAGCGTAACTTGTTCTGCTTTGATGATTTCTCCACATTGTCCGTCTGGCTTGCCTTGTCGATAAATATACAGCTGCGGATGTTTGTCGCGAATACCAATTCGTGCACTCCAGCCGTAAGTGGTAATGTCTTTACAACCAGTGACAGGCTCTTCTGGGCCAACACCAAAAAACTTGCCGCCCATATTGGTATCATAGTTATCTTCTAGCTTAATACGATATTTAAATGTGGCGTCTATGGCATTTTCCGCGATGGGGATCTGCCCTACCATCATGGGATGAGAGCCGACTCTACCCGTACTAAAATTTTTATACAGTGGGTATTTAATTCGGATGTTATTTGCACCGTCTCTAAACTTCACATTAGCGTGAGTCCAGTCCCCTGCGTTGCCTGAATTAAAGCTTTCTGAATAAAGCGTACTGGCCGCGTTTACATTGGCAGATACCATGAATATTGATGTTAAAGATGTTATCAGTGCTAATTTTTTTAAATTTTTCACGTTTTTTCCAACCGTTTTAATTAGTTTATTGTGTTGTGTTGATGATTGTTGTTGAGTTTTAACTTTTTAGATGGCACCTCCTATTTTTAGCGCTAACTTTTTTTGTTCATAATGGTTAGCAAGCGAGAATTGCTGCTCGCTATATTGCGTAATCTCGTATTTTTGCTGCTCGCTAAAGCGCTCTGAATAAGCGGCAACCCAGCTTTGAATCGACTGCAGGCGTGCCATTGCAGATAGCGTTACATCGTTTTGCATAAGGGCAAAAATCTCATGAAATGCACTTTCTCGAATAAAGTCTGATTGGGTTAAGGTATGAGTAATGGCTGTTTTTACACTTGGCTCCGTCGAGTTTTGATATACATCGATTAATTGCGAGTAAAAATCGGCAAGGTTTAACTTGCTCATTTCATTATTCAATGCGGATATTAATTGCAATTGCGCATCAGTGATGAGGTCAGTAACTAAAAGGTCTTTGATAAGCTGCGGCTTGTATTCAGTTTGATTAATCGTTACCGCTAGCTCTATCGCAGTCTCTTGGTCGATAGCACGATCGGCATTAGCAAATTGATAGACAATCTCTTCTAGCTTTGTAATTTCAAGTTGTTTTAACACTTGCACTAAGTAACGCCGAGTTGCGTCATTTGGTCGGTGCATGATTTTATCTATAATATCACCGATTATTTCAGGGTTAGCATTAAAGTCTATATTGGGATGATATGTTGGGTTGTCACTTAACCAGCGTCTTTCAAGGGGTGTTAAGCCCTGTTCCAATACCTGAGTTAGCGCTAATTGTGGTTGGGTAGTTGTCTCCAGAATACTGTCTTGACTTATATAGTCTTGTTCATTGGCACAAGCGTGTTGCTCGATATTAAGATGGCTGCTGTTGGCGGCTTTAACAGATAGGCTTGTATCTGTTTGTGCATAGGCATGTGACGACGGAATACTGAAGTTATTTAAGCCTGTATGTAAACCCCAAACGATCACCGCACCCAGTAACAACCCTATGGCAAGCGACAGTAATTCAGCCGATAGTTTTAACGTTTTTAGCATTTAATAAGTCCCATTTTTATCTAGCCCCTTTTTTATCTAGCCCAATAACTGCAGTACATTTATTGAGTTCAATCTCACTGGCAGCGGATTAATAGGGTCGTTGGCAATTTCACGGATCCTATTTTTAAGTTCATCCCGTTGCTGGGGTGTCAGTGTAAATGGCTTATTAGTTAGCCATGTTTTAACCACGTCAATCGCTTGCAGAGTGATTTGGGCAGTGGTTGTCATGTCTGTTGAATTGATATGCTGCATGACATCGTGATAAGCGGCGGTTTGATGAGCAACATTAAATGAGCTTGCCTTGAGAATGCTAAGCCGTGCTAACGGATCACTCGATGCGTTGTAAGTCCTATTTAGCAACTTTTGGATCTGTGCAGATGTTGATAAGTGAGGATCGTCGGCAATAAAGCTAGAGACTAAATTTAAACCATGACTGTCTAGATTTTGCTGCAATGCGGTTTGTATAACGCGCGCGCGTAACTTGCTATCAGTCATTGCAGGTAGCAAGGAAATAGCAGATTGCTGATCGATTATCCTTGGTTGTAACAATAATTGCTCGACAACCTTAGCTAGTTCAATTTCAGGTATATTTTTAAGTAATGTCAGATAATATTGTCTAGCAATCGAATCTTCTTCTAACGTTGAGATAGCATCGAGAACGTCAGGTATTAAGCTTAGATTGTTGGCTAACTCTTGATAGTTTTCTGCAGCGGGTGCTTCAAGGAATGTGTCGGCTTGTTGCTGAGTTAATCCAAGGTGCAAGGTGTCAGTTAATGTCGGCTGCTGATAAATATTTGAGCTGTTTTCTGGATCCGCGTCATCATCTTGATTAGCACTAACATAAGTTTGAACTGCAGCATGACGACTCATTGGCAATGGCGTTGTTTTGTTCTGCTGCTCACAGCTTGAACTATTGTTAGCTGCTAAGACGTCTTTTTCTGCCGAATGCATTACCTGCTGATTTGCCACGAGAACACTATTGTTCGCGCTCAAATGCACAAGAATACCTATACCAATCCCCAAGCTTAAAATAAGCCCTGTAGCGATATAAACAGGCTTTATATCGCTCACTTTCATAATCAACTTTTGGTGCTGGGACTGATTGTTGCGCATATTAAAAAGCTAAAGCCTCTTTACGTTGACTCACACAGATAAAGTCAAAATAAACCAATATGCGATAAACTAAGTGATAAAAAGATCAAAATCAACAAATAAATAACTATTAAGTGACTTTTTTGTTACGAAAGTTAATTTATGTGATTTATTATGATTGGAGCGGGAGGTTATTTCGGCAATATGGTTTAAACGAACATAAGCGCTTATCACGCAAGTGCTAGAATCAAATGGGTCGAAGTTACATCGACCCAGCTTGGGCTAGCCGAAATAGTACTGTTTCCAGAAAAAAATGATCAGTTGAAAGCACCGAGTTAGTAAGAAAAACCAAATTAATGTAGGTCGAAATTTATTTCGACAATAGCAGCAGAGCTGCTTCAGGCTTGGTTTCTAAGCGCGATATTACCTAATATCAACAACCATTGTTGAGGCACCAAAAGTAGGCGCTTTAAGCGAGCCTCAACCTACAAGTGAGATTTCAACTAATCAAAATTATTTCGAAAAGGTAATAGTTCTGTTTTTATCTTGTACGCGTGTCTAAATAAGTTGCTAAATTAGTACTTGCTATTAGGGTGCATAAGTTAATATATCTTGCGCGTTTAGCTTAGCTTGTTGACTTAACTCGCTTGGCAAAATCGTGACACCTAGCATTAGCTGTGCTCGTTTAAACATAGGGATAGCAAATTTTGTCAAATTCGCTTTAACCCCGCCGCCTGTTATTTGTTTCCATTGCCATTTTTTGTGGTTAGTCATGTAAGGTACGACAAATTCAAATCCTTTTTGCAAGCTAGCCCCCTTGTCACTTGCATAAGACCAAAGATCAATATCGGTGTGGCGTTTGGCTAAATCGGCGATGCGCACTAATGCCCATAAATTATTGATGGTATAACTGACTGATTTGGTACGCTTTAACTCTAATGGTTGGCTGCCATCATCTGCAATTTGCGCGGCAATACGCAAGGTTTTTGCTTGCTCTATACGCGCTTTGGCTTCTGTTATTTTTCCAAGGTATAGCATTAAGCCAATCGCTTGGTAGTCATAGTTGGTGCCATGATTATTCGTGCGGGTACTTTCGCGAATACCAAATTCACTGGTCGTTAGCCAAGTGTAGTATTCGTGCAACCATTGTTGCATTTGCGCTTGATTCTGGCCTTGCCACATTTTATTACGCTCAAGTAACTGTATGGTCGTTACCACCTTGCCGATATCTGTCCAACTGATCACCCCAAAATTTGTGCCGCTGACTTTACCCGGAATGGCCTTGGCGTAGTCTAAGTTGGGGTTCATTTTGGTTTTGGGGTTAACAAACCAGGTGTATACTATCTCTTTGGCTTTGGTTAAGTAGCGCATGTCGTTTGAGTGGTAAAAAGCTAAATTTAATATACCAAGCGCATTGAGCATATCTTTACGGCGCTTCCAATCTGTAGCGGGGCTTAAATTTACGCGATTAAATTCACCATCTTTATAGATCCACGGTAATCCGTCTGGTTTGCTTTTATCAGGCCAGTAATACGCACCTAAGGTGTGGTAGTCATGAATATCTCCACTATCGGCAATCATGGTTTTATTGGTAACCGGATCGACTTTCTTCTTAAGTTCTTTATTGGCTAACTTGCTTAGCTCTTTATACGCTTGCACATAGATTGGGTTATTAGCATTCAGTTTTTGCTTAGCAACGACAAGCTGTGTTTCATTTAAATAAATTAATTTATTTGCTTGGTGAGCTTGTGATTTATCAGCATGGTTGCCATGGGCAACGTTGTCAGAAGGCGATTTAGTCGATTGCTGTTGCGTTGCACCACAACCGGCGAAATTGAGCAGAACCGTAAAAAAAACCAAAGCGTTGAGTAAATGCATTTTCATATATGCGCTATCTAATAGTTAGTTATCTATTATGAATAGCGATATAAATAGCCAGTTACTACCCCTGTTATTTTCGATGTTTAACAAGATCTTCTGTTGGGGTAGTAATTTAGTTTCAAGCTCGCTTTTCTTTATATACAGGGGCAGTCATACATATGACTGGCTTTTGCATTCACGATAAATACATAAGCAAGCCAATATGAAGAAATTATCCGTTAATCCCAATTTTATATTTTTGATTGTTTTTACAGCGCTATTAAGCGCTTGTAACACAACGCCATCCGCACCAGTTAACAAGGGCGAAATGGTTGAATATTTTGCTGATAATGCACTGAGTACACCACTCGCTATTGTGCAGCATCCCGCCGGTATATATAAAGATGGCGTGACTTATGTAAGTTACCAAGGACCGCTTACAGACCCTTATGTGGCAGCTTACCATCATCAAACTAAGCAATGGCAAGGTCCTTTTCAAGCGGGTGAAAGTGATCTTGGCCGTATGAATAAAAAGAAACCTGACAACCATGGCAAACCCACCATGTTAATTGATGAGTTGGGTTATATTCATATTTTCTTTGGTGGTCATGGTGGTAGCCCGAAAGATGGTAAAAATTTACTCGGCAACTATAACTCTGGGCGCAATAAACATGTGGTATCAAAGCGCCCTGGTGATATTAGTGAATGGCAAGAGCTAAAAAACATTTCGGTTTTTGGTACTTACAACCAAGCCATCAAGATGGATAACGGCGATATCTATTTAATTTATCGCCATGGTGCACATCGTAGTGACTGGGTCTATCAAAAATCAACGGATCATGGCCGTACTTTCGAAGCGCCTGTGTCGTTTTTAAAGCACAAACCGCATGAAACAAAAAATAATCATGACAGTTGGTATGTTTGGGCAACCCGTGGCCACAATGATGACATTATCATGAGTTACGATTATCACGTTTGCCCAAATGACACGCGAGCTCGTGGCCATATTCCGGTACGTCACGATTTATATTATATGGTCTTCAACACCAAAAATAATACATGGCGCAATGTGCAATCTGAGCCGTTGTCTATTCCCGTGACTCGACAAGTCGCCGATGCCAAAACCTTAGTTACGCGTACGGGCGGTGATGACATGTGGACATTCAATGGTTCAGCCCATTTAGATCAACAAGGTAACCCACATTTATCCATTAATATTGGTAAAGACATGGGCAAACCTTGGGGTGGTTCTAAACAAACACGTTATTATCGCTGGACTGGAGAAAGCTGGGTTGGTGGTAACTTAGTGAATCCTAAGCAGCATAAAAGCAAAGGCTCAGAAGGTGATTTTATAATTCATTCGCCAACAGATATTCAATTTACCTTAGCCTATCAAGAAAAAAATAATGATGCGATAGTGGCTGATTTTCACAGTCAAGATGGCGGAAAAACCTTTGTTAAAGGCCAAGAGTTATTAAAGCGTAGTGATGTGAGTTGGTCAGTGAGTTCATTAATTGAAAATGCGCATCCTGACGCACGTATTCTTGTGGCAGAAAGACCAAAAGGCACGCAATGGCGAAAAATTTACTTATTGGGAGATAACGGCCCAGTAAAACGGGCAAAATCCGAGGCTTTGGTATTAAAAGAAGCTGACAAGGTGATATTCAAATAGCCGATCAAAATCGCTTTTTGATTAAGTGTTAAGAAATAAATACTGACTAGATTTCAGCGCTCTCATACCATTTTTAGGTTTGTGGGCGCTTGGTTTGCAGGTTCCGCAAACATACAAGATTTTGTTCCCGACAAATCTTAAGTACCTGCGTCCATGCAGGCAAATGTTCGCCTACAAGGGCTTGGTTTGCGGGCTCAGCAAACATAAATGTTCGCCTACAAGAGCCGCTGTTTTGTTTACCGTGGTCTGTTCAAGACACTTGACGGCATTCCTTAGAACCGTGTAGGTCGAAATTTATTTCGACAATAGCAGCGGAGCTGCTACAGGCTTGGTTGCTAGGCGAGATATTGCCTAATATCTGTCGCCATTGTCGAGGCGAGCCTCGACTTAAAGTGGGATTTCCACTAATCAAGATTAAATTGATTAAGCATTAGATTTCAGCGCCCCCAAGAACAGGGCGCTGTTGACTATTATTTTGTTGAATAGAGTAATAAATATTCAGGCGATAACGTCGGTTTAACCTTTTGATAAATGTCATCGGGAACGGCGCTTTGGCCAAAATAAGCACGGGTTATATGCAACATTGGATAGGTTTTTAACTCATAAGCTTGCGCAATAGTTCGCCAAATTTGTTTGTATTGCCATGCTTTTTCACCTCTTAAGTATGGATAAAAATAACTGACAGCTTTAGATAAGCTTTGTCCTTGGCTGGCTTGGTAGTTCCATAGATCCACGCCAAGTTTTTCCGCTAAAAATGCCACTTGCACCAAGGCTTGCAAATTCATAGAGGTATAGTTAACGGATTTAGTGCGCTTAAGTTCATGCGGTTGAGAACCATCAACTTGAAACTGTTCTTCAATACGTTGTTTGGTTTGACTTAAATAGGCAGTGGCCTCTTCTACTTTGTTTAAGTACATCATTAAACCGACAACTTGATAGTCGTACCACGAGCCATGATTATTTTTGCGGGTTCTTTCTAAGTTTCCGAGCTCACTGGTTAGCAACCAAGTTAGATATTCATCTAGCCAATGATCCACTGTTGTGATGAATTCTTTATCAACCGCTTGAGTCTCTTTTAATAACTGCATGGCGGTTACAACATTACTGATACTTGTCCATTCAATCACGCCAAAAGGCGTGCCGTTGTTTGTGCCTGGCCAACCTTGTGCATAATTGAGATGCGGATTCATACGCGTTTTCGGGTTAACCATCCATGTATCAATATAGCGCTGGATCCGGTTTAAATATTGCTCGTTACGAGTATAGGTATAGGCAATGGTTAGGGTTTTTAACGCTTTAAGAAATTGATTAGAACGTTTTTGGTCGGTATGTTTGCCACGCGTCATTGGGTTTACTTTGCCGTCTTTATTGATCCATGGCATGCCATCGGGTGTATCAGGATTCGGCCACCAGTAAGGCGCAATACTTAAGTAATCGTTTTTGTTACCACTAGGAGCCGCTTTAGGTTTATCTAACACAGATTCTATGGTTGATTTTAGATTTTTGTCGGCTTGTTTGGTAATGGCTTTAACCGCAGCTAAATAGGGTTCATGACCAGAAGCAACCTGCTGTTGGATCGTTTGAATATGCTGTTTGTTGTAGTAAATATAATCTGGGATTGTCGCGAGCTTGGTTTGCGCTAAGATTTGTGTTGAGTTTTGCTTAGCGGGCTGAACAGTAGACTGAACTTTGGTTGTTGATGACGTTGTTGAACTACAGGCAGACAATGCAGCGCTCAAGGTTAGCGCACAAGCAATTCCGGTTAAATAATGGCGTTTCATATGATGACCTTTAAATGAAGCTGTCAGAAAATTAACATTAACTAAAGTAATGCAAAGAATAGTACTGACACCCAGCAACGTGTCGCTACTGGGTATCTAGCACCTTTTCAATAAAGAAATGTCAGTTGAATCACTTGTGATGTTTATAACCGTATTTAGATTAAATAAACAACTTCAGCCTGAGCTCGTTTAAGGCGCCTATTTTTGGTGTCGAAGTCTTATTACTTTCTAATTTACTAACACTTCGACTGCTTCGCGCTCAGTGTGAAAATGATCACTAATGTTTTCAACTAATCAAAATTAAATCGATACAGAGCTAAAAAATGGTTAGCTAGGGCTGTTAAAATTAGCGTCGAGATTGGAGCTTTGCTCTTCTCAATATCGCTATCATTGATAACACCAACATGCCTAGCGGAGTACTGCCGCCCCCACCTGTTCCTTGGTTATCAGAGCTAGGTTTATCACTGTTATTGGCCTGAGCTTTAATAGTAATAGTGATGCTGGCATCTTTCGTTAATCCTTTGCTATCAGTTGCAACTGCGGTGGCCGCATAGGTTCCGGGAGTTAGATTAGCTAATTGACTATATGCTTGCGTCCATTGATATGAGCTTTTTTGTTCAACTGAAACAAGTTGGTCTTCAAGGTATAACGCAATACTTTCAATGCTGGATGACACATTGCTTGTTGATGCATTTACGCCTAATGATATTTGCGTGTAGCCTTGGCTTAATGTGATTGCGTTTTGCACAAATGAAATAGTTGGCTTGGTATTGTCAGCTTTAACTAACAATGATTGGGTCACCTCAGATTGTAAATTTTCACTATCGGTAACCACAGCTTTGATGGTGTGGTTGCCCACCGCTAGCGCTTTAAGCTTAGCATCTGCTTGCGACCATTGATAAGGCGCTTTGGTTTTTTTGGACACTTCTGAGCCATCGACAAATAAGGTGACATTATCAATAGTTCGACTGGCGATAGGTGTAGCGGCAACCACGTTAACGGCTAAACTTTGATAACCCTCTGTTTTGATTTGCTCGGCCGTACTAAATTCGATGGTTGGAGTGGGATCCACAACAGTTAATGTTGTAGTCGCTTGGCTTGTGTGACCTTGCGCATTCATGGCTTGCGCTTTTAATTGGTAACTGCCCGCCGCTAAATTTTGCAGCTGACTTTCAGATGTTGTCCATTCAAAAGGGGGATTATGCAAGGTTGAAACAAGTTGTTCGTCGATATACAGCGCAACGCTTTCTATTAAATTGGTATTGTCTTCTCCCACCTGCTCGGTGCGAATGGCTAGACTTTGATAGCCCTCTAAAACAGTCATATCATCAGATGCAAACGTCACTGTCGATTGACTTAATCCCAAGTCAATTATTTGCAGATAGATAGGTCTAGCTGAGCCAGTGCCATTCTTCATTAAATAGTAATAAACCTTACCTTGCTTGACATAAACCACACCGTGGTGAAAATTACCTTCGGTTGCTTGGTAAACGCGAGTGAAATTATTGGTGCCACCTTTGGTCGTTTCGACATAGGGCTTGCCGTCATCTAATCCGATAATATAAATGTCGTCTCCCGCGGTATATATTTCTTCTGCGCCATTAAAATTTGTGGAGGTAATAAAATCGCTGGCACCAGCCGGTTTGTAGGTATGGGCAAATACGGTTTTTTTGTTTTCGCTATCTTTGACGCGATGAACAAAATGCACATCACCTTTAGTTGTCACTGTCCAATCAAAGTTACCCACTATATGTACTTGATCAATTGCTTGCGTGGTAACTAAGTCACCTGGCTCATATATTTTAATTTCGTCTGAGTTAACCAGCGGCCATGTCATAGCATCACCTTTATGGTTGAACCATTCACCAACACCGTCTGGGGCATCTGAATATGCGTAATAAAGTCCGTTTTGATAAAGGTACTTATCGTCTTTAATATCTGTTCGTTGTTGAAAACCGACTCTGAGTTTGCCATTGACATACTTCATGTTGCCATACAACCCCCAATTGTAGGCATTACCCTTGTCACGTTGGTGGTTATAATTGAAATGGGTAAACGTAGACCATTTTTCACTTGCTGCGTCGTAGCTATTAAATACGTAAGCGCCATTGTTACTGCTGCCTTTACGCATATATAAGATGAGTTGACCGTCGTTGTTAGTAAAAAATTTAGGGTATGTGAGATTAGAAAAATTATCTCGGTCGGCTAAATCGCCTGTCATCGAAAGATGTTTATAATCGTCATCCCCTTGACTAATACTACTGGTGTCTTTAACAAATTTATCTAGCGTAAATTCGCTATCACTTAGCTCGGCTGCGCCAGCTACACTGTAGCTGTAACGGAAATAATCATCTTTAAATCGGCCACTGCGGGTTCCGTTGTCATAACCATGCATATCGTAAACCATATGTATGGTGCCATTAAGTGGGCTAACCGCTAAACCTATGGTGTTATGTGATTCACCAATCCACCATTCTCCTAAGTAGCCCGTATGACGGTGAGGAAATTCAATTGTTTTAACCGTGTTGGTTTGGGTGTTCAAGCGCGACAGCATCACGTGTCTATCGTTTTTACCACCGCGATACCAGGTCATAAACACATAGTGTTTATACACTTTAACCGCGTCACCATGGGCTGAAATACTAGGGCCAAAGTGATAGTGATATTCGTTCTCTTCGATTAATTGTTGATTAGTTAAATCTTTGACATCAGCATTTGTATCCTTTTTACCATCGAAATGCAGGGCGTTATCTGCAATTTTGGTTTCTGATTCGAGGGTGACGGTTGCGCTGACATTGAGTGTAGTGAGTGCTATGGCACTTAACAAAGTATTGAGCAGAACATTTCGCATTGCTTTTCTGCTAAATACTTTTGTAATTGGCATTTTTATCATTGTATTACCTGTATTAAACGAACTAGTAAATCGATATCGTTATTAAGAAGAGCGATAGAAATGACAAATTGCTACCCTGTTAAAGTTGTAAAAAATCGGTAAAAAGAGGGTGGTTTTGGAGAGGTTTGGTTTGCAGGTTCCGCAAACATAAATGTTCGCCTACATGGGCTTGGTTTGCAGGTTCTACAAGCCTAATGTTCGCCAAGGAAAGATAAAGAGATAACCAAATACGGAGACCTGTATTCGGCTACCTCTTATTTGCTGCTTAGTGACTGTTACGCGCTGTTTTTACGAGTAGTCTGCGCAACGTTAACAAGGTGAATACGGCCAGTGCCCATAAATTAGTTGAGCCACCGCCAGAATCACTTGACGCGGTTTCGGTTCCTTTATCTCCCGTGACTGGGTCCGGCAGGTCTGGTTGCGAGTTAACGTCTTGTGCTTTTACCATAAGTTGCAAACTGGTTTCAGCCATTTCGTCTAGGCTATTGGTAACTACCGCTTTAATAGTATGGTTACCAGCAGGCAGATTTTTTAATGCCGAGGTGTTCGCTTCATTCCAATAGTACGGAGCTGAGTCGTCCTCGGAGATCAAATTGTCATTTACGTATAAAGCAACCTTAGCAATTGTAACTGAAGAGCTGGCAACATCGGCATCCACCGCAACTGAATAGAATGAATAGCCTTCGGTTAGCTCTGTTATCGGGCTGTTAAAGCTAATGGTAGGCGGGGTTGATTCAACCACACTAAACGACGCGGTTTCTTCTGTTTTTCCGCCAGCACTATCTGTAACAACGACTTTCATCGCATGAGTTCCAGCGGGTAAATTCATTAAGGCATTGGCTGACTCATCCCAATAATAGGGAGCGCTAGTTTGCTCGCTGACTAAGGTACCATTGATATAAAGCGCAGCGCTGTTAATGGTGACGCCTTCCTCTGACGCCGTGGGTTCAATAGCGATTTTAATCGCGTCGTAACCTAACTTTAAGCTGGTTGGCTGTTCGGTCAAGTTAATTGTTGGGCCAGCAACATTAAGTTTTAAATCGATAATTTGTAAAGACAGCGGGCGCGCATCTCCCGTAATTTGAGCAGATTTTTCCATTAAGTAATAGTAAAGCTTGCCATCATCGATATGTGGCACGCCTTTTTCATATTCCTTGCCCGTTGTTTGCTCGTAGATACGCTCAAAGTTATTTGTGCCACCCTCGGCTTTTTCGACATAAGGTCGCCCATTGTTCAATCCGATAATGTAGATATTATCCCCGTAAGCATATAGCTCTTCTGCGCCGGCAAAGTCGGTGCTAGTTGTGAAGTCCGTATCACCAGCTTTACGATAGGTGTGAACATAAGTGTGACCGCCTTGAAGCTTGTCGGTAACTTTACCAATAAAGTGCACATCGCCTCGTTCTGTCACGTTCCAATCAAAGCCGCCAACCATGGAAAAGCGATCTTTTTCGTCGCCAGTTACTGTATCGCCAGGCTCAGATACTTTAATTAAGTTAGTATCAATTAACGGGGTATCAATAGACTCGCCTTTATAGTTTTTCCAATCGGTTACACCGGCAGGATCATCTGAATAGGCGCCAAAAAAGCCGTTTTGATATAAATATCTGTCGGTAGATACATCAGCTCGCTGTTGAAAGCCTATGCGTATTTTGCCACCGGCATACTTCATTTGACCATAAACGCCATAGTTATAATCGAAACCACGGCTTTTGGCTTCTGAACGGTTAAAGTCGCGAAACGATGATTGCCACTTTTCACCATCATATTTTATATAGGCAAATCGGCCGTTTTTAGAACGCCCTTTACGCATATATAAAAACAAATCACCTTCATTGGTCAGGAAAAATTTAGGGTAAGTTAAATTGGCAAATTTTGTCGCATTAATTTCACCGGTTAAGGTAATGTGCTTATATTCGTCCGTCTCGTTATTCGGGTTGTCATATGCATTGATGGGATCATTCGCCGCAAAGTAATCATCTTTAACAAACAAATCTAAGGTGAATTGATCATCAGGTACAGTTAATGAATTGGGTTTTGAATAATAGTATTTAAAGTAATCATTGGCGGCGGTGCCGTCAGTTGGGTTAGTGGCTGATAAAGAATGTTGATCAAACACCATATGGATCGATTCATTTTTTGGGCTTAACCCCAATGAAATTGTGTTGTGAGTTTCCCCCACCCACCATCGGTTTTGATAACCCGTATGACGGTGTGGAAACTCAATCGTTTTACTGGTGCCGGTAATGGTGTTGTAGCGCGTTAGCATTAGGCTGCGATCTTGTTTACCGCCTTCATACCAAGTAACAAACACAAAATGCTTATAAGTTTTTATACAATCACCATGCGGGTTAATCGCGCGGCCATAAATATAATCGTATTGCTGAGGGCCAACATCTGGATCGGACACTGCCTTGCCAGTTGAGGCTTTTTTCTCGCCATTAAAGTACAAACCTTTATCAGAAATAGTAATTTCTTTGTCTAATACCGGTGTAGCTGCCAGTATCTGCGCTGACAGTAAGGTAAATGGAATCGCTAAGCTTCGCGCTAAAAATTGCGGAGTTAGCTTTAGGTTATTATTGGTTTTCTGTCGGGTTTTCATGCTGTGCTTGGCTCCTTTGAAATTGCCTCTTCTCTTAAAACTTGGCTTCTGGAGTCTTCATTTAGTTATTAATTTGGCTCCAGCGACCATTGATGACAAAGCACTAACAACACTTCTGCAGAGTGTTTTCGCGTTAGCCTTTAATAAGAAGAGAAATCAAAACGCCAAACTAATACCCCCAATTACGCAAATATTTGTACAAACTCTTTTGAATATTTGAACAAATCTATTAACTATTCAATATTAGTGGTTTTTATTTGAGGCAGATGCATAATCGAAAAGATGGCATCTGAAAATTAGGTAAGAAAAGCAAGGAAAGCTGGCAAGACTTAAATACACATGACTAGAGCGCGTGTATGATGCAAGTCAGCTTAGAATTGAGCTTAACTGCCCTTGTAAACTAGCTGTTGTGCTATAGCCCAAAGTTAGCGGCAATGCGCGGTTATCTTGATCAATATAAAACAAGGCGGGGAAGCCAGAAACTTGTAATTGTAGACTCAAGCCAAGATGTAGCTGCAAATTTTGTTCAGTTGTAGATGATTGAAAAACCTCGGTAAAGGCTTGTTTATCTAAGCCTATATGAACGGCACATTCAACTAAGGTTTGCGGCAAAGAAGGGTTTAGTGCTTGTTGGTAGTAAGCCGATTGAATCGCTTTAACCATGGATTGAGCACTTTGTGCTTTTATTGTTTGCGCAGCAATAACCGCGCGACATGCTGGGTAAGTCGAGCGATATGGTGTATTGAGTGCCCAAAAGTCATGATTAAATGTCACCTTAGTTTTACTTTCAATTTGCTGCCAATAAGTAGCAATAGTTTGCTGTAAATGTTCAGGCATGGGTTGATCTGTGTCCGGCGCTAAGCCACCCATCACCCAATCAACTTCGGCCGTAGGGTGTTGCTGTAAAAAGCCTTCCAACTCAGGTTGAAAGGCATAACACCAAGCACACATAGGATCCATCACATAAACTAACTGCATAACTTAACTTCCCTACCTTCTTGCAACAAAACTAATCTAAGACGAACAACTATAGTGATTAACGCCGCCGACATTGAGCAATTCATTAGGGCGAAGTTGATAAAACTTGTCTTCAATCATTTTAGTTTGCTCATCATACGGGTTGGTTAATACTTGCTGTAGCTCGTTGATTAAACGGTAATCGCCTGCAGCAGCTTGTTGATAGGCGGGAACGACTAACCATTCTCGCCACGTGTATTTAGGATTAACCCGTTTCATTTGGTTGCTAATTTGCTCGGCATATTTTGGCGCGTTAATGTGCTCTCGCCACTTGTCTAACCATTGTTGCCATTTATTTTGTTTTTCTTCTGACAACGCATAATAAAAACAGCCTGTTAAACTGCTGATATATTGCGGCACATGTGAGAGCTCACGAAACAGCATATTAAAATCAGCAGCGCTTTCTACCATGAGTTGTAATAAGCCGACAACAAGATCGGAATCATATTGCGCTAAGCCTAATTTTTCTGCCCACATGCTCTCAAGCTTTTGGCGCATAATAGGGGTAAAATCCGCACGAATGGCTTTAAGTTTGTCTAACGCTTGCGGATCATCTTGTAATAAAGGCTCTAGGCTCAAATAAAACATATTAAAGTTTTGTTCAGCCGCCATGGGTTGATTCAAAAACGAAAAGTGTTGACCGCCGCCAGTCCAAGGTTGAAAACCGGCTTCAAATAATTCACAAAAACCAAACGGCCCATAATCGAGTGTATAGCCACCGGCTGCACAGTTATCGCTGTTGAAATTACCCTGACAAAAACCAACCCGCAACCAATCGGCAATTAAGCTGATTAAACGCTCGCGAAATGCCACAGCGAGTTGCAAGATTTGTTCAGACAAGGGCAAATTAGTATCGATCTGCTCTGAGTATTCTCTCGCGATAAGGTGCTGCACTATGTCTTGCAATTCTTGTTGAGCATTATCATGTTCATTTTTTCGTGCACGCCGTGCAAACAATTCAAGTTGACCGACGCGTAAAAATGACGGTGCGACCCGAGTTGAAATAGCTACAGGATTCGACACCATGATCTCAGGATCATGCGAGCGTGAGCCTTCGTAGTACCAAGGCCGGTCGACTTTTTCGGTTTTTGAGACAAATAAACTTAACGAGCGCGAGGTTTCTATACCTAATGCCGCCATGTGCTCTTGTGCCAGAAACTCGCGCACGCTAGAGCGCAATACCGCGCGACCATCACCACCACGACAATATGGCGTTCGCCCTGCGCCTTTGAGCTGCATTTCCCAACGTTTGCCTTGGCTGACTAATTCCAATACTGAAATTGCGCGACCGTCACCATAACCATTACCGGTTCTAAACGGACATTGTTGCGTGTATTCGGTACCGTAAATTGATAATGCATAGCCAGTCGCCCACCCCATCGAGCGCATCGACGTTGGTAAGTGGCTCATGTCGCCAGAAAACAAGCGACTAAAATCACTATTGGTTGCTAATTCATCAGCAAAGCCAAGCTCAGAAAATAAGCTTGGACTATGTGCAATATACTCTGGCTCAGCCAGCGGTGTAGGATTAACTGGCACATAATGCCCAGAAAACACTTGTCGAGGATTGTGATCAACACCGTTGTTTGACGCTTGAGGATCTGGCGTTAAATTGTCAAGCAAGGAGTAATCGGCCAATTGCGCAAGTTCAGTAAAACTTGTTACTTTATCTGAGTTAGTCGCTGTGAGATCTGCCGTGTCTTTCATGGTTTGAGCACTATTAGGTTTGAATGAAAAACGCATAAGTTCAGCTCGAACACCACGCCATTCATTGTTAAATCTGATAATTCAACGCTACCAGAGTACGCAGGGTAAAACCAGAGACAATTCGTGTGGTTTTTAAGAGCCGATTATGACCTAACAGCGCTAGTAAAATTATTCAGTGTCAATTACTTAGACCTAACAATGTTTATCCAACAAAAGTCACTGGATCCCCGCATGCGCGAGGATGACGAGGGTATTTTCCTAATCTATGTTGAAAAATACCGAATTATCGATCTAAAAAACGTTTCTGCTCAAAACAGTAAAGCTACCAACAACTCGTTTGCCAAATAAAATGACTTTTACAATTCGCTACCTGCTGGGTAGCTATTTTTAATCATCGACGAAGTTGCTCAGGTGATAAAAATTGACGACTAAAACAAAAAAGCCGCTGGTTACATCCAGCGGCTTTTAAAAGTTTGAATAAATATTGTTTATTCTAAAACAAATTGGTCAATACTTGGTCCGCTATGGCCTATGGTTCTAAACTCAATGTGGTTAGCACCTTTAACCAAAGTGAACTTGGCAACTGCGCTTTCACTCCATTTGCTGTCCCAGCTACCGGTAGGTTCAAATTCGACAACTGCGGCTTTTTTATTATTGATATAAATCGCTAATGGGCGTTTCGATTTTTTATCATTATGAGTGTAGCGGAACACGGCTTTGTATACGCCCTCTTCGCCATCATTTTCATGATACCAGTACATGGAACCTTCTTTATCATTAAAGGTACCGTAACCACCGCCATGAACACCATGGGCATTGGTTACTGCGGCGGCACCGCCTTTGTATTCGGCTGCTTCACCTTGCATAGACAAGCCACGGCCAATCCACATGTTTGCTGAGTTTTCATCGCCCCAAAATATGCCAACACCGTCGCCAAAACTCTGTTGCATATCTAGCACAGGTTTACCGTTAACAAAAACCTTAGCGTAAACTGTGTCACCGTTTTTCACGCTAAACGGTTTGTTGTAAGCCATCATTTGTGTAGCGTATGGGTCGTTAACCGTATAACGGATCTCGACGTCTTGTTGTTGATAGCGCGCGCTGTCGGTTAACGCTACGTATTGCACATCAATGCTGACTTGGTTAGATAAACGTAATGCTTCGTCGCCAACAATAGCGCCGATCATGGCGTATTCTCGAGCTTGTGGGTATTTAACTTCAACAAAGGCGCGAGTTTTCCCCATAAACAGCGGACGGAAATTAGCACGTGTCCGGTTGGTATGTTCGTAAGGTGAACCGTTTTCTAACGCTTTCACTTTTACGCCGTCAGTAAAGTGGTAATAAACCTTGTGCGCACCATAAGGATAGAATGTTTGGTTTTTATCCACTGTCTCTGATGAAATCACTTTAGCGGTATCAAAACCTGATTCGGCGTTGAAAACTTCAACGTCGTGCTTAAGTGCCTCAGGCGAACCTGCAGTTTTTAAGGTTTTTTCGAGTACTTTTTTACCGCCTTTGTAACCAACTGCGGTTAAAGTTCCTTGTTGCCATGGCACAAACCATTCGCATTGCATTTCTTCCGCTTTCAAGCCTGGTTTATCACGACCTAACGATTTTCCATTTAGAAATAATTCAACTTCATCTAGGTTTGAGTAAACCCAGACTGGAATTTTAGTGCCTTGCTTCATGGTTGGATGCGTCCAACTAGGCAAAATATGCAGTGATGGTTTGTCTAACCACTGGCTGCGGTATAAATGGAACAAGTCTTTTTTGAAGCCTGCTAAATCTAATGCGCCGCCCATAAAAGCAATGAAAGGCCAACCACCATGGGCTAAACCTGCTTCTCCGTGGTAATCAAAACCTGTCCAACGGAAGTGACCAGAATGGTGTGGTAAATCACGAGCCATTTCCCAGTTTTTACGCGCGCTGATACGTACTGTGGCATTATCGTAAGATGAATTTAAATGTTGTTTTTGGTTGACCCAATCTTTTGGATCTTGCCAATCGTAAAAGAAGATCTCTTTGTCTGTGATATTAGGTAAATCAAAGGTGTTGCTTTTCGGGCCATCGCGCCACCAAGTTTGGGTTCGATAATATCCGCGAGTTTGCCATGTGTGTGGCGCTTCGGTTGAGACAAATGGGCGATCAAAGCGGCGTTTAAAGAAACTCTTACCTTCAGAGCCACCATTAATACCAACAACGTCCATACCTTCTTTATTCGTTGAACCAGATGTGACTAAACGAGTTGGGTCAAACTCTTTAACGGCTTTAACTAGCTCAGGCGCAATTTTACCATGAGTTTCGTTACCCACACTGTAAATGATGATTGAAGGGTGATTACGATTACGCGTAACCCATTCTTCAATATCGGTTTTCCACCATTTATCAAAATGGTACGCACCGTAATCATGTAAGGCTTTTTGCTTCCAACCATCAAATATTTCATCCATTAGCATCAAGCCTAACTCGTCAGCTAATTCATAAAACATTGGTGGATATGGGTTGTGACCAAGACGAATAGCATTAACGCCCATGTCTTTTAGTAATTGCATTTTCCAGCGTAACAAGGGTTTCGTCCAAGCGCCGCCAACTGGGCCGCCTTCATAGTGCTCGGCCACACCTTGAATTTTAACGTTTTTACCGTTAATCCAAAAACCCGTATCGGTTTTCCACGCAATGTCGCGCACACCAAATTTCGTGTTGTCGCTGTCAATAATCTCACCCTTGTAAGCAATATCGACATTTAACGAATATAGATAGGCATCATGTGGGTTCCAGCGCTTGGCATTATTCATTTCAAAAGCGAACTGGTACTTATCTTGTTGCTTAAGTTTAGCGAGGCTTGATTGCCCAGATAACACTTGCTTACCGTTTTGATCAGTCACTTGGTAGTGCACTTTATAGTCAGCAATACGTTTAACGTTATTGCTTAGTTCAAATGCCGTTTGTACTGTGGTTTTATTACCCACTTTAGGTGTGTGAACAAATAATGAGTTGTGTTTAATATGGATTGGATTTACCACGACTAAACGCACTGGGGCGTATATACCACCAGGATGATACCAGCGAGCTGAGGGTTGTAATTCGTTATCAACCCGTACACTAATAACGTTATTATCACGATTTAACAACTCAGTGATGTCATATTGAAAGCTAATGTACCCGTAAGGACGCTTACCCAGTAATTGGCCATTTAGCCACACTTCGCTATTCATATAAACGCCGTCAAATTGAATAAAAACCTGTTTGCCTTGCCACTGGTTGTCAAACGCAAAGTGTTTGCGATACCAAGCCAGTCCACCGCCATGATTTCCGCCAAATTGCTTTTGTGATCCCTCTTTGGTGACACCTTCTTCAAAAATATAATCGTGCGGGACATCCAGCACTGTCCAACCGCTATCATTGTGGTCGATATTTTTATAGGCTGCATGATCTCCTAATTGGAATTTCCAATTGTGATTAAAATTAATTTCTTGTCTGACTTGATTGCTATCAGCAGCATGGGCGGTATTGATAGCCATTAGCCCAGCCGCTAAAAACATTAACATGGTGATTTGCCGATAAAACCATGTAGGTGATTTATTCATTTTCATATGTCTGTACCTTTCTGGGGTTCTCATGTATTTTATTCATAAAATATTGTGTCGGTTGTTGTGACTTAATCACTGATCTTTGTTGGGCCAATAATCAAAATTCCATGCATCCATAAAAGAAGGCGTGCGAGATGTTTTCATTAAATGTTCTGCTTGCTTCACTATGTCTGGGTGAAGGTTGGCAAGGTTATGGGTTTCAGATGGATCTTGCTTTAAGTTATACAATTCCACTGGTGGGTTGACTCGCTGACCTTTTTTAAAGAAACGTACGGCTTTCCAATCACCATTAATGTCATCTCGAATACGCACCGCTTGGGCATGAAAGCCATTTGGCCGGTGAAATTCCCAATACAAACTGTCATGTTGCTTTTGATTTGCTTTATTGAGCAAGGTCGGTAAAAACGATATACCATCGGTTTTTGTGGTTAACTTGACTCCGCCTAAATCAGCAAGTGTTGGTAAGACATCCCAAAAAGCAGAAACATGCTCTGTGGTTTTACCTTGAGCAATTTTATTTGGCCAGCGAGCTATGGTTGGCATGCGAATACCACCTTCGTATAAGTCACGTTTGTAACCTCGATACGGGCCATTACTGTCAAAAAACTCCATATCTGCCCCACCCTCTTTACTCGGACCATTGTCACTGGTGAAAATAATTAAGGTGTTTTCATCTAAATTGAGCTCTTTTAACAGCGCTTGTACTTGGCCAACCCCTTGGTCAATGTGGCTGATCATGGCAGCGCGCGCCGCACGCGGTCGTCTTTGCGGTAGGTATCTATTTTGCGTATTTACGCCATACGGTGTTTCTGCAAAGTTGTATTTATCTATTTCTTCTTCTGGTGCTTGAAGCGCAGCGTGAGGGCCTGCGTAAGCTAAATATAAAAAGAACGGCTTATCTTTATTTTGTTTAATATATCTAAGGGCATCTTGAGTTAAACGCTCTTGAGCAAAATCTTCACGTAAATAAGCTTGATAACTTTGTGGATCATACGGGTCAACGCCCTCAGGTAGTGACTGATGTGGATTAACCCATTCGTTGTTTAGCGCAAACCACTGGTCATTTTTCCATAAATGGGTTGGGTAATGATTGTGCGCTTGCTTTTGGTCCATATAACCAAAAAAATAATCAAAACCTTGTTTGGTCGGCATGCCGTAAGAACCAGGGCCGCCTAGCCCCCACTTACCAATAAGCGCGGTTTGATAACCCGCTTGTTTCATTACCGTACCTAATGTGGTCGTATTGGGGGTTAACGGTAGTTGACCAAATTCTTCTTCATCAGAAAAACCGCCTAACTCATAGTTTCCGCGAATTTGATTATGGCCTGAATGTAAGCCTGTCATTAGAGCCGCGCGCGAAGGCGCACAAACCGTGCTGCCAGCATAATGCTGAGTAAAAGTTAAGCCTTCATTGGCTAGTTTTTGCAGGTTAGGTGTCCGAATTTTTTGCTGGCCGTACGGCTCAATATCCCCTATGCCAAGGTCATCAACGATTATATAAATAACATTGGGTTTATTTTTAGTTGCAAGGTTGGTTTGTTCTACAATTGACTTATCGGGTGTGGACATTAATGAGCAACCGCTAACTGCCGCAATCAATCCGCATGCCATTAACGATTTATTAATTTGCTTAAGCACAGAGGTTAACTCCATCTTTTTAATCATAGGGTGTTTCAACATGGGTAGAACTGCCATATTACCTACGCCCCTTAGCTAACAATCGCTTCTTGGTATATTCAGCAGTAAACTTGGCATCGTATTTAGGATTCAACTTTGTTGGCACAGGCGCGCCAATATCAAGACGCCAATTATTCATTTCATTGCTTAAGCTATTGACCACATCGGGTAGATATTGAACTAGGTTGACATGCTCACCTAAGTCATTTTCTAAGTCATACAGCTCGTAGCTGTTATCTTCAAAGTAGTGATGCAGTTTCCATTTACCCTTACGCATTGTCGTACCGGGACGCGTGCGGAATAAGGGATCGCGACTTTGGTCGGCTCTAGGGTTGTAAGCGTGCAAATAGATAGGAAAGTGCCAGAACAAGCTGCGTTCAAGCAGCGACTTTTTATCAGCCGTTTTTATATCAAGTAAGGTAGCCGATAAATCAACGCCGTCTAAAGTCTGAGTACTGACATCAGCACCGATAATATTGGCTAATGTCGGATAAAAATCGGCATTAATCACTGGTGTGTTATCCGTTTTAGCTTTGATTTTTTTCGGCCATGAAACGACCAGTGGAACACGTGTTCCCCCTTCGTAATAACTGCCCTTACCTCCACGTAGCGGATCCTGATAAGCAATTGAACGAATACCACCATTATCTGAGGTGAAAATAACCAGCGTATTATCGACTAAGTTTTGTTCATGCAGGCTACGCATAATGCGGCCAATGTTGATATCCATTAGCTCAACCATGGCAGCATAGGTGGCGTGTCTTTCGTTACGCACGCGGGGGTGACTTAAATATTTTTCTTTTACAGAATCGATTGCCTGTAATGGTGTATGAACCGTGTAGTAAGGCACATAAGCGAAAAAAGGTTGGTCTTTAACAGTTGCAATCCATGACAATACTTCACTTGTAATGCGGTTAGGCAAATACTCGCCATCTGGACCGTTTTCTAAAAAGGGTAAATCGTAAGGACTAAAATACGATTTTGGATGGCCTTTTATATAACCCGCTACGTTATGATCAAAACCTTGAGTTTTGGCATCATGCCCTAAATGCCATTTACCGAATGAACCTGTGCTATAACCGACAGATTTAAACACTTCAGCCAGTGTGATGATGTCATCATTAAGAATGTCAACGTTAGGCTCAGGGATCAGTTTTCGCGTTTTGTCATTGCCTCGTGCCGACGGTGAAACCGTATAAACTCCATGCCTTGGCGAATATTGGCCGCTCATTAACACGGCTCTGCTCGGTGCGCAGTTAGCCGCCCCCGCGTATGCGTCTGTGTAAACAGCGCTTTTGGCCGCTAGCGCATCAATATTTGGCGTTTGAAAAACACTGGTAAAATCGTTGTAGCCGACATCAGCCCAACCTAAATCATCAACCACTATCATAATGACATTAGGTTGAGATGTTATTTGAGGCTGAACTATAGCTTGAGCTTGCGAATGGCTTGTCGTTTTAGCCTGCGCTATCGTCAAACAAGACAATAATAGCCAAACGCAACTACGCAGATACCATTTAGATAAACCCCAAAAACAATTACGTTTGATCATTGCTGTTAATTCACTCCACTCTACACAAATCATTACGAAACCCAAATTTGAGCGCCTATAAGAAAAGCGTCGAAAGTAAGAAGTTACTACCCGCTCAAACGAAATTATTTACGCCATAGAGCTGTTTCAATTTAATTTTGATTAGTTGAAGCGAGCCTTTAGCAGCATTGCTGCTAATGTCGAAATAAATTTCGACCTACACGGATGTAGGGAATGCCGTTAAGCGTCGGGAACAGCGTACGGCGACCTACATGGATGTAGGGAATGCCTTTAAGCGTCAGGAACAGCGTACGGCGACCTAAAATATTGCGTCGCTTTCAACTAATACAAACATGCGCCCTATCCGTTAGGACGCAGGTTTAAGCCGACCTTTTTAAAGGTCTACTAACGGTATCGTCTGCGTAACGCTAGCAAAGCCAATACGGTGACAATAAATGGTGAAGTTGAACCGCCACCACCGCTATCTGAACCATTGTCAGACGGTTTATTGTCTGGAGTAGTATCAACGGCTTTAGCATTAACCGTAATGGTAGCGCTTGCTTCTGCCGTAAGACCCATATTATCCAACACAACGGCTTTTAGCGTATGTGAACCAACTGCTAACGCACTAAGCTGAGTCTCAGCTTGTGTCCACTGATAAGGTGCACTGGTTTTACTAGAAACCATGACATCCCCTACATACAAGGTCACGCTAGCAATACTACGCTCGGCAACAGGTGTCGTGCTACTAACTGCAATCGACAAACTTTGATAACCCTCAGTCACAACTTGTGAGGCTGAGCTAAAGCTTACGCTAGGTGTAGGATCGATTACCGTTAGTTGTGCTGTCGTTTCCGACGTTGAGTCTGCGCTATCGGTAACTACTGCTTTCAGTGTATAAGTTCCAGCGGTTAAGCTACTTAATGCCGCAGCCGATTGATCCCATTGATAAGGTGCTGTAGCGTCTGTTGATACTAAGGTGCCGTTTAGGTACAAAGAGACATGCTTTATTGTACGAGTTGTCATCGCTGTCGATGCGTCAACCGCAACAACCAATGATGTATAACTTTCAATAGCGGTTTGCATACCTTGAGTAAAACTAACGATAGGGGCGGAAACGGCCTCTTTTACAATTAAGCTAACAGTCGCTTCAGCTGTTAAACCTTCACTATCAGTCGCAACCGCTTTTAGCGTGTGAGTGCCTACAGGGAAGTTTAATAGTTCAGTTTTATAGGTATCGTTATGTCCCCATTCATAAGGCGCGACTGATTCTTTGCGAACACTATTATCATTTGCAAACAACTCAACTTGAGTAATGGTGCGACCCGTCACTGGCGTACTCGCGTCGATTAATAACGATAAGCTGCTATAGTTTTCTTCGACTGTGATATCACCACTCGGGAAGGCGACAGAAGGTGTCGGGTCAATAACCGTTAACTGGCTAGTCGTGTTAGCGGTGTCGCCTTTACTATCTGTAACAACGGCTTTTAGGGTATAGGTGCCTACATCTAAACCCATTAACGCACTGCTGGTTTTTGTCCATTGGTACGGAGCTGTATCGTCATTGGAGATCAATACATCATCCAAATACAAGTCAACGCCAGTGATAATACGTAAAACATCCGGTGTTTGCGCAGATACACTCACATCAAGATCACTGTAACCTTTAAGCAAAGTGATTTCTGACTTAGCAAAAGCCAGTGTCGGAGTTGCCGCTACGACATTTAACGTCATTGAAGTTTCTGAAGTTTGGCTTTTACTATCTGTCACGACGGCTTTAAGTGCATAAGTGCCAATAGCTAGGTTTTGCAATTTTGTTTCGGCTTGTGACCATGTGTATGGCGCAGCATCTAAAGTTGAAACAAGTTCATCATCAATATAAAGCGCGACACTGTTAATTGTTAGGCTATCATCCATAATCGATGCCGTCGCAGTAATAGATAAACTCGCGTAATTTTCAACGACAGTAAGTTCAGGTGACTCAAACGAAACCGTCGCTTGCGCAATATCTAAATCGATAACTTGCAAGTGCAGTGGTAAAGAGTTACCCGAACCTTTTTCTTGCAGATAATAATAGACTTTACCATTTTTGATATAAATGGTGCCGTGCGCAAATGTTGGGCCATCTGTCGCTGTATATACACGACTAAAGTTATTAGTACCGCCTACGCCTTTATCGACAAAAGGGCGACCATTTTTTAATCCGATAACATAAATATCATTACCAGCGGTATAGATTTCAGTTGCGCCTGCAAAATCTGTAGTAATGATAAAATCATCGGCTCCTGCAGGTTTATAAGAATGAATATACGTTTTCTCTTTCGGGACATCAGCAAAACCATATTTTTCTGCTTCTGAACTTGAATTATTAGTTTGCACATAGCTAATAATATGGATGTCGCCCTTAGCGGTAACTGTCCAATCAAAGTCTTTAACAATGTAAACAGAGTTAGGTTGTTGATGGCTTATGTAGTCGCCCGGTTCAAATACTTTAATTTCGTCAGAGTTGATCAAAGGCCAAGTCATGGCCTCACCTTTATGGTTATACCATTCGCCGAAACCTTGTGGGTGATCAGAATAAGCGTAATAAACACCATTTTGGTATTTATACTTGTCGTCATTGTCACTACTACGTTGCTGGAATCCGACACGCAGCTTACCATTAAGGTATTTCATGTTGCCGTAAAGGCCCCAGTTGTATTCGTTGCCTTTGCTTTTCTGGTTATTCTCGTTAAATTTAGTGAACTTAGACCACTTTTGATTAGCAGCATCATAACGGTTGAATAAATAGGCTCCGTTATTATTGCCACCTAAACGCATGTAAAGTAGCAATGTGCCATCATCTGTTTGGAAGAATTTAGGATAGGTTAAACGAGCAAAGTTACCTTTATCGGCCAAATCGCCAGTCATGGTTAGATGCTTATAATCATCATCGCCTTGGCTAACTGAGCTGGTATCTTTTACAAATTGGTCAAGCGTGAAGTTCTCATCTGCCACTTCTGCGGCACCCGCTAAACTATAGCTATATCGAAAGTAGTCATCTTTAAATTTGCCGCCATGATTAGAATCATCATAGGCGTGCATATCGTACACCATATGTATGGTGCCATTGATAGGGCTAACCGCTAAGCCAATGGTATTATGAGATTCACCAACTAATGGATCGCCACGAAACCCTGTATGTTGATGGGGAAATTCAATATCAACACTCGTGCCGGTTTTAGTATTGTAGCGGGTTAGCATGACATGCCTATCGTCTTTACCACCTCGGTACCAAGTCATAAACACATAATGCTTGTATATTTTTACCGCATCACCATGGGCTGAAATACTACGACCAAAAAAGTAATCGTATTTATCGCCAGTATCTGGAGAACCGACATTGCCGTAGTCTAAATCTTTGCCGTCAAAGTAAAGGCCGTTGTCTGCAATTTTTGTGGTGGACTCAAGGGTTACCGCTGCATGGGTACTTGCCGTTGCCAAAAAAAGTAGACTGGCGAAACTGCGAGTCATTATGTTATTAATCCGCTTAAGCGCGGCACGCTTTAAAGTCATTGTGTTGTTACCCTTTGTTAAATAGTCCAATACGCAGCAGCAATCTTTATCTGCTTTCCTTGTTCTATTTATCCGATCTACAAATCAATCAAATCCAATCATAACATCTCGGCAACATAATTCAAATATGTTCATATTAGGTTGATTTAATATTTTCCATGTGAAATAAATGCGTTCAAAAGGGGTTTTACTAATAAAAACAACACAACAAATCAACATTAATCACCATAAGTCATGTAACTTTAGAAAGACGACAAGAGAAATAGGAGCTATGTGTAGTCAATTTTAGGGCTTTATTTACAAACGGTGATTAGCGGTTTGTCGAAGGATAGGAGTGTTTCAATTTAATTTTAGTGAGTTGAAAGTTAATAAAACTATAGAAGTACTGAGATCACTAACAACAAGCGGAGTTCGGCAAATTTAAAATCAACATGCCTTAATACGTCACATCCATATGAAGTTAGCTAATAAGGCAAACTTAATTCAAACGCCTTTTAGATCAAAAATCCGCTTAGTTTATGCTTGAAGATCCAATTAGTATCGGCTGCCCTGTTGGAAATTCGATATGAAAAGACTGATTTGCTGGCAATTGATACTTTATACTTGTTGGCAAATATTTGGTGTTAGTTGGTAAGCCATAGTAATTGTTACCTTGTTTAATGTTTTGCAAATGCTGCTTCAATACAAAAGGTGTGAGGGCAAAATCATAAAAAGCCACTTCATCAATAACACCAGAAAACGCTTCTTTATGCCACCTTTCTTCAGCCGGATTATTACCAATAGCCGCAGTACCCGGCCCACCACTTAACATTATCGAACCCGGTGGATATTGATGCGAGGCCAGCATTTCACCGTTAATATATATGGCTTTTAAACCCGTCTTAACATTATAAGTAGCGACAATATGTTGAAAATCACCCGCTTTTAATTCATCAAGAGTGGGACGGCCATTTTGACCATCAAGTGGCAATTTGAGTTCATGATACCCTTGACCAAGAATAAACAATCCAAAGCTTAAGCTTTGTCTATATTCACCTTCAGGCATAAGAAACGGCTTGCCGGAATCATGCTGAAAACTTAACAAGATCCTTAATTCTTTATCACCATGATCTTTACGAAAGATCTCGTCTATTTCACCCAATTTACCTGAATATTCTGGGCGAACTAACGCTTCGATGGTTACCCCATCAGTGACCGCAAAAGATCCTGTGCCAGGTGCAGTTCCACCACCACTACCTACGTCAATTCGGGCATCACGAGTATTATCAAACTTGAAAGCCCCAGAACCGACGATGCCTTTTACTGGAGTCGCACCTTGCATAGCCTTACCATGGGCATTACCTGCCGCATCGAGCACAGTCTCGCTCAAACTGTCAAAAGACCAATAATGTGTAGGACGCCAACGCTTTACAGTAATCAATGTATTTTCACCACTGGTAACCACTGGCATAGGTTGGGTTAAATCAATACTGACGTCACTGCCATTAGGTAATGCGATAAAAACTCGACTATGCACTATGGTATTTTGCCCAGGTTGAGATTTAACAGTTAGCTTGCCTCGCTTAATCCTAACCTCATTATCATTAAATAATTTAATCAGCGAGTTCGATGCCAAGTGCAATTCGTCACCGTTATCTAATTTAATCACTGAATCTTGCTCAATATTATAGTCGCCAGCTAACAAGGAGTTACCCTGAATATGACCTCGTCCAGCAATCTTTACATTACCTTCTATCACTTGAGCAATAAATGGTTGACTGTCTTTTTTATAAAACAGCCAAGTAATACTGGCTAGCAAACCGATAACTATAAATAAAAATATAAACAGTACATTACGACTAACATGAAATCGTTGTGGCGGTTGTGCGTCATAAGCGATTGTATTGTTACCGCTTCCATTATTTCCGCTTCCATCTATTGGTGATCCACCGCCACCATTGGGGCGAATGACAAACTCTTCCGTCATTCGCCGATAGATAAATTCCATATTACGATCGGCTGGCGATTTTAATTGCGAGTGCACACTGACATAGTCATAGTAAAAACGTTGCGCCTCAAAATCTTCGTGTAATAGTTGTTCAAGCTCAGTTAATTGCTCGGGTGTAGCAATGCCTGAGCATACGGCATCGGCTATATCGCGCACTTCTGGGTATTGATCACTTCGCTTCATGAATCCCCCTGTTGCGTTTTTTGTTCAACGCAATCAAATAACCGCTTGCGTAGTTTATGTACGACTTTGCGAATAGCATGAATCGATCGTCCTGTATTGTCGGCGATCTCTTGTGCGGTTAAATTTTCAACATAGAAAAACTGATAAACCTGTTTGAGCGGAGCCGATAGTAACGAACAGCAATGCTCTAAATTTCGCCATCTTTGCTCTTGAGGCCCAGCTTGACTCTCTATAATCGCCACGTTGCGGCTAAACTCCTGTAAAAAGTCATCGCTCAGCCCTAGCTGGTACTTTTTATTTGTCTGACGATAACGGCGGATCCGATTAAACGCGATCACATTAGCCCATTTCGAGAAATTGGTACCTAACTCAAATTTATCAAACTCTTGCCACAAGGTTAGACAGGTTTCTTGAAAAATATCGTCCGCAACGGCATTGTCCGAAACAAAGGCATAAATATAAGCGTAAAGACGATTTTTATCGGCTTCAAATAGCTGACCAAATTGACTGGCGCGGAATATTTCAGCCGTCGTTGGTTCAGTATTTTTATTGGTTGCAAGTGAATTATTTGAAGCCACAGTAACGTCTAAAAAATGAGTGAGAATGGATTATTTTCCTAGGCTGGTATTTTTAACAAAAAAGTTACATCAAGTCCAATCACAAACAATCATAAGAAATCTGATGTCAGCGAAAAGTTTTTATAAGCTATTTTTATCGATTGGCTGTCGATTATAGCAAGAAGAGTCATAAAGCTATGAGTTGTATAGTCAAAGCGATCAGGTTTTAAGGGCTGGCTTCCTGTTCCAGACGAAACCTAAGCGCTTACATCCCTGTCTCTTGGTCACAAGTTTCAGAAGCGCTTTTTTCGGTCAATGGAGGTGAAGTTTTACCACCTAGGCTTAGGAAAATACCCTCGTCATCCTCGTGCCTGCATGGATGCAGGTACTTAGGTTTCGTCGGGAACATGAAACCTGCGCATGCGGGGATCCAGCGACTTATGTTGGATAAACATAGTTTGGTTTAGGTAAAAGCCACTGGGTTCCTGCATGGATGAGGGTACCAAAAGTAGGCGCTTTAAGCGAGGGGCGATAGCAGGACGCGGTAGCTTTGCTTTCGCAGGAAAGACGGTACTTTTTTAACCATTAAATACTATCTACTAATCCGCATTTATCTTCAACTTTTGGTTAGCTTGAGAAAATTAATATTTGTGTAGAAGAGACAGACTTACATCCATGTAAGCACCAAAAGTAGTGGCTTGTAAGCCAAGTCGAGAGTAAGCGCTGACAATGAACCATAAGGCCTGAGCGAGAAGACTATATCTGTGTAGTCGAATGCAATAAGGAGAAAATAAGAGCGGGAGTAGTCAGTCAATTAACCAGCATTGCTGAGCATGTTTTAACCTTTAACATGCTCAGCAATGCTATTTTAAAGAATGCTAATTCAGATTGTCTCTACAATGTTTGTTCGTACGCCACTATCAAACGCTGTAACTGCTGCACTTTATCTGGACGCTGCTGCAGTAAATTGTTTTGCTCTGCTGGGTCATTTTTAATGTTGAACAACAAAGCTTGCTTGTTGTTGGGTGCCCTACCCGATTTACCATAAACGGCCATCATAGGTTTAATATATTTCCAATCGCCCATTATCACACCAGCAACTTTATTTTTAAAACTAAGAAAATGCGGGTTGGATAGTGTGCCTTGCTTACCTTCTAACAATTCAGCTAGGTTATGCCCGTCTAACACTTTGTTTGGCAGGCTTGCCTTGGCGTAATACGCAATAGTAGGCATTAAGTCTAGTGTCGTTACGACTTGCTGACTAATTTGGTTAGCTTTGACTCTACTCGGCCAACTGATGATACCAGGTACACGTATACCGCCTTCATAGTTGGTAAACTTGCCATGGCTGTATGGCTTAGCTGAACCCGCGTGATCTTTATAACCTAGCCAAGGTCCATTGTCAGATGCAAAAATAATCAACGTATTGTCGCGTTTATTTGTACGGGTTAAATAATCCACGAGTCTGCCAATATGAAAATCGAGCTCTTCTAATGTATCGCCATATAAGCCCCCAGCACTTTTCCCTTTAAATTCTGGGCTAGCAAATAAGGGCACATGTGGCATAGCCGGTGTCATATACACGAAAACGGGCTGACTGGGGTTTTGTTGAAAAAAGTTAATGGTTTTATCGACAAAACGTCGAGAAAGGCTGGCTTGCTCAGCCGGATATTCAACTATTTTTTCACCTTCGAAAATAGGCACTAACTCTTTTATACCGGCTTGTTTTATCAAAGCTCGCTTATTACCGGCCTTTTTGACAATTTGCTGATCACGCTTGGCTTTTTCCAACGTGTAACCTTGGTTGAATTTCACCTGTTGCGCAAATTGATGGGTATGGCCAATATACATATCATTACTAAATGGCACCCCCCAGTAATAGTCAAACCCTTGAGCGGTTGGCAAGGTTTGTGGTTTGTCACCTAAATGCCATTTACCAATGGCCGCTGTCGCATAACCTGCATTTTTCAATACTTCTGCAATCGTCACTTCAGATTGCTTCATGCCATTTCGGTCGGGAAAATAAACTCCTGTCACACCATTACGCACTGGACGGCGCCCTGTTAACAATGCGGCTCGTGATGCACTACACACCGACGATGCGACGTAAAAACTATTTAACTGCACGCCTGATTTGGCTAATGCATCTAAATTAGGCGTTTTTATTTTCTCCGCGCCATAACCACTTAAATCAGCATAACCCTGATCATCGGTAAAAATAACCACCACATTAGGTTGTGTTGCCTGCGCATAACAACAAACTACAAATAAACTCAGCGCTATAAATCGAAAAATTAATGCCATAACAATCAATATCTCTGCTAACCACTTGTGCGGTTATTTCATCACAGCACTATAGTCTTCTCGCTCAGGCCTTATGGTTCATTGTCAGCGCTTACTCACCCCAATCACATAATAGAGCATATGCTCATGGGGATTCGAAGCTTGACGGCTTTGCCTACATGGATGTAGGTACTTAGGTTTCGTCTGGAACTAGAAACCTGCCCCTAAAACCTGATCGCTTTGACTATAAATATAAATTTGCCCTGCAAAATAACCAGACAAGCTAAAAAATAAACTTGGCTATTTATGCTGTTATTGCGATGTATAAACAATAACTTAGTGTTTCTATGCGGTGGTAATTTGTCTCAAATCATGACAATTGAACCAATTTATCCCTTGCGTTAAAGGTATAAGCTAAGGAGCATAAAATCATTCACTAAAACACGCTGGCATTTTATAATACAATTAAAACTCTATTGAGACGTTAATATGTACGAAGAATATTCTCATTTTAAAGCCATTATTTTTGATATGGATGGCACCTTGGTCGACAGCGGTAAGTTGCATGAGAACGCCTGGCGTCAAACTTTAAATCATTACGGCATTCCAATTGATAACGCCTTAATGCGTTCATTAGCCGGTGTACCAACAAAAGAGACAGTGGACATTCTCGCCAAGCACTTTAATGTTGAACTCAGCGTAAGCAGTGATGTGGTAAACGATTATAAAGAAGCGATAGTACGAGAAACCATACATCAGTTTGTTAAACCAACACCACTGGCTGAGTATGCAGAGCAATGCAAAGGGCTTAAACCTATGGCAGTCGGCACAGGCGCTTACACCACAGAAGCAAAAATGGTTCTCGAAACATGCGGGCTAACTCATTTAATTGATCATACCGTCGGAGCGGACCAAGTTGTTAATCCCAAACCGGCACCTGATACTTTTTTGCGTTGTGCCAAGTTAATGGGCGTTGAACCTAAAGATTGTATTGTTTTTGAAGACGCGCAAGCTGGCATACAAGCCGCTAAAGATGCTGGCATGTTTGTGGTTGATGTACATGAAAAACTGAATATCGTGAACGATTATTTTTTAGAATAATCAGCATAACAAATTTCAATTTTCAATAAAGGAGGCGCCATGGTAGAACTACAACAATTCGACGCCTTTTTATTTGATATGGATGGCACCATTTTCGATTCAGAAAATTTATACTGCCAGGTTTGGATAGAGACCGCTAACGAGTTCAATATTCCATTTACCAAACAAATGTATCGACCGTTTATCGGTATACCGACGAAAAAATGCATTCCTATTGCTCAGAAAATGTTTGGCAAACACTTTGCCATCGCCCCTTTTATTCAACGGTTTACCGAAAAACTGCAAGCAGAAAAACAAAAAGGTGTGCCTTTTCGAGACAGATTTAATGACTTTTTCAAGATTATTCAGCAATTGAACAAGCCTATCGGTTTGGTGACCTCAAGCGCTGATGAAGGCGTGCGTAGTAACTTTAGTCATTGCTTGAACGGCTCAAGCTTTATTAAGCAGTTTAGTCCTATCGTTAGTCGTGACAAAGTAAGTCAATTAAAACCCGACCCAGAAAGTTACCTAATCGCTTGCCAAAAACTCAAGCTAACACCGCAGCAAGTTCTGGTGTTTGAAGATTCCAATACCGGTCTAACCGCGGCTTTACGTGCAGGTTGTGCCACCATTGGCATTCGCGATCAAATCGATATTCATTCTGATGTCGCAAAACAATGTTTAACTGTCGTAAACAGTTATGATGAGCTCATCGAGCAATGCAAAGAATACAACAAAGAACAACAATAACTTTAAAAATGAGTTGCTAAACGTTACAACCTTTAGCATTAGGATCTCACCCACACCACCAAAAAGGACAGCATTATGCCTGCCATTAACATGACAGATTTAGACCTCAATGGAAAACGAGTTCTAATCCGTTTAGATTTAAACGTACCATTGGACGGTAAAAGTATTACCAGTACTGTACGCATTGATGCGTCGATACCCACCATTCAATATGCACTCGACCAAGGTGCGACTGTATTAATTATGTCGCATTTAGGACGCCCCTCAGAAGGCAGTTTTGACCCTACGTATTCACTCGCCCCCGTTGTTGAATATTTAAACGGCAAATTAAACAAGCCAGTTAAGTTAATAAACGACTACTTGCAAGGTGTAGATAACAATCAAGAGCAAGTGACGGTATTAGAGAACGTAAGATTTAATATCGGTGAAACAGCCAACGACCCACAGTTATCGCAACAGTTGGCCGCTTTATGCGATGTTTTTGTCAATGACGCGTTTGGCACCGTGCATCGCGCCCATGCTTCTACCCATGGTGTAGCACAATATGCGCCGATAGCAGCTGCGGGACCATTATTGATCAAGGAACTACAAGCGCTAAGCCAAATTATTGCTCAACCAGAAAGCCCGTTAGTGGCCATCGTTGGTGGCGCAAAAGTGTCGAGTAAATTAACCGTGCTGGACGCATTAGCCAATTTCGCTGATGTCATCATAGTGGGTGGCGGTATAGCTAATACATTCATTGCAGCTGAGGGCTACAATGTCGGTAAGTCACTCTACGAACCTGCGCTTATAGACGAAGCAAAGCGTTTACAACAAAAAACCAAAGTTGTTTACGCAACTGATGTCGTGGTGACTAAACAGGCTTTTAATGAATGGCATGATCAATCGGATTGCCAAATCAAATCCATAAGTGACATTGCCACCGATGAGAGTATTGTCGATTGTGGTCCTGAAACATCACACCACATTAGCCAATTACTCAGTCAAGCAAAAACGATTTTATGGAATGGTCCTATGGGGGTATTCGAATTCGACGCATTTGCTAAAGGAACCGAAGTGATGGCACAAGCTATTGCCAATAGCCAAGCTTACTCTGTTGCAGGTGGAGGAGACACATTAGCGGCTATTGATAAATGGCACCTAGCCGACCAAGTATCCTATATTTCTACCGGTGGTGGAGCCTTTCTCAATTTTATTGAAGGTAAAAGTCTACCTGCATTGGATATACTAGAATCATGTGCAGAGCAGCGATAAGCTGGTTGTTATGTGCGATTTAGGCAAAAAAAGTGGGGGCGAAAGCCCCCCAAGACACAACACACAACACATTTGCCGCGCCAAGTTTAGACATATAACCTAGGTTATTTATCATCACTCTTAACGGCGGTGAGTTTCCATGAGAAGAGATTGGCATCCTGCCGGGTCTAACAAGAAATCAGTATTAACGATTATCGATACAAATTTAGATAATCAATATTTCCCACACAATGAACCGAATGCAGCACAAGACAAAGTCACTGAAATGCGAGTAAATAACCTCAACTCTGGATAATAAATCCGTTTCTGGAGGCTATTTGAGCCAATTACCGCGTTAAGTTTACTTGCAATAGGCTAGCTATTGGCGCGTAAACTTGCCTTGTTCTTGGCCCAAATTTCTCTCCAGAAATTAAAAAATTAATTTTGGGTATCAAAACTTGTTAACTAACTGAAATTAATGATAAAAAATAGTATCGTCGTAATTCTTAACCAGAGTTGAGGTTAAACAAGCGCATTTTCGCCTGACGAACCTTATGTTTAAACTTTAACGGGTTGGGCGTACTACGAGATACCGAGTTAATTTTTATCATGTACTACCTCTTGCTCTTGAATGTTACTAGAACACGCATCAGCGTGAGTCAGTGCACTCGCCACAAGTAAAACTAGGCTTAGTAGCAGATTGGTAAACTTCATAATAACCTCGCGATAATTAACCCTGCATCCCGCGATAAAAACAATCCGTCTTTCATTTGAATTAATTGTAATATAATATTAACCAAAAACAATATAAGATCACAAAATATTTATTATTTGTTAATTTTGTCTTCTGTAAACAGGCTTTTCTGAATTGCAGTAAGCACTTTATAAGCACACTAAAGGTACAAAATATGAAACTACTAAAAATATGGATAAGCATAGTCTGCCTAGGTTTAGTCGCCTGTCAGTCTTCACAGCACACCAATAACCACTCCCCTGCTGGCTTTTTTGAATATCAAAACCCAATTACCGCGGGAATTGATCCAAATGGGTTACGTGATTGCCAAGTTTTCCGTGAAGGGGATTGGTGGTATATGACTGGCACTAGCTACCCTCATTGGAGTCGACAAGAAAATGATGGCGAGCTCAATAAAGGCGTAGCACTCTATAAATCAAAAGATCTAAATAACTGGCAATTTATTAAATATATTGTTGAACGCCCCACTAAAAACAAATGGTATTACCGCCGATTTTGGGCACCAGAGATCCACAAAATTAACGGTAAATGGTACGCCCTGTTTAATGCCAGAAACGACGAATTAGGTTACGTAGGTCAATATTTAGGCTATGCAGTCGCTGATAATTTGGAAGGTCCATACAAGGTTGTCACTGAGGATAAGCCTTTACATGCTGGCAACGATTTAACCTTCTTCAAAGATGATGATGGCAAAGTATGGGCATTTTGGAACCAAGGCAAAAAGCACGGCATTAGATTTGCGCAGATAGATCTAGCCACAGGCCAACTATTAACCAAACCAACAAGTGCGATTTTACCGGGTAAAGTCGACTGGCAATATTTAGCTGACGGCTCAATTGCCAAAGAGCCAGGCTATGATGGACGCCCTATAGATAAAGTGAAAACCTATCACGAATGGGACTCTATCGGTATTGAAGGCGCTTATGTCATCAAACGACAAGGCACCTATTATCTCTTTTATTCAAGCTGGACTCGCGGCTACGAAATTGGTTATGCCACAGCGAGTCAAATCACAGGTCCATGGACAAAAAGTGCAACCAACCCTTTTTACGGTGCACAACGTAAAGACACAACACTAAAACGTGGTTTTACTTACAGTAATGATCCCAATAGTCCATTTACCGATGTCGGCCATAACGAAATATTCACAGGGCCTGATGGCAATTTATGGTTGTCTGCCCATGGTATTGTTAAAGGCCAACAGCCTATGTTGGTTATCGATCCATTAAAGTTTGATGCTAAAGGAAATATAGTCCCCATGGTACCTAGCTATACCAAGCAGCGGATTGAACTGCCTTAATGGTAAGCTGAATGTTCTGCTGTTACGGATTTTAACAACAGCAAGGTTATGCAAGGCAGGACACTTTATAATGCCAAAGCCGTCATACGGCGGACGGCTTTGGCTATCAGCTTCTTTATCTACATTATTTTGCTGCATCAATTACTGTAGGCTTAGATGACAAATCAAGCCAAGCTAATTTCACTGCCACGATATGCACCACACCAAATATTGCACAGATCAATGAGCTCCATACAACAAATTCAATACCTAAATGCTGTACTTGATAAGAGTTCGGAAATAAAGCGACAATCAAACCGCCAAAACCTCGAATACAATAAACAGCAGTAATCGCAAGCATACAGAACTTCAGTAAAGGCAAGCGAGGGATGAATTTGGCAGCAGAAAAAGCATAGAGCCCCCAAGTAGCAAGGACACCACTGATAAATAGGGTAATTAGCGTTGGGGTTATTTCCCCGCGCTCTGCCATTTGTGCCATCTGCTCGCCGGCGCCGAGAAATCGGTACCAATCGGATCCACCAATAATGCAGGCAATGTGCAATAATGACGCGGCAATACTTAAGCAACCCGCTAAAATAAACCAATAATTACGTTGCATAAACTCAATTCCTTTGTGCGTTTTTTATAGTGAAAACTAAATTGGCTATAAGGCTTAAAATTGTTTAATGAAATCCACAACTACCCCCGTCCATTTAGATAACGGTTTGTTATCCAGCGCTAAGCCAAAACCATGACCACCTGTTGGATAAATATGCATTGCGGATTTTATTTTAAACTGTTGCAAGGCCTGAAAATACACCAAGCTATTTTGCCAAGGCACAAGCTTGTCATCTGCAGCATGAATTAAAATAGCAGGCGGTGAATTAGCATCAATATTTAACTGGCTTGAATAAGCTTTACGCTGTGCTTCGTCACCATAGCCCTTACCCAATAAAGCTTTAGCTGAGCCTTGATGAGTAAAGTGGTCATTAAAACTAATCACAGGGTATATCAAAACCGAAAAGTCTGGCCGAGCAGACAGTTCAGTTAACGAAGATTGATGCGCTACCTCTTGCGAATGATATTGAGTCGATAAGGTAGAGGCTAAATGACCACCTGCAGAAAAGCCCATCACGCCAATTTTATTAGCATGAACCTGCCAATTTTGCGCGTTTTTGCGCAATAAACGTAATGCTTGCTTAGCATCGGTTAGCGGGGTTAACTCTTGCCCTGTATTACTTTTTGATACCGGTAGTCGATACTTTAAAACCGCAGCCGCTATGCCATGACTGTTTAGCATGTTAGCTATGTCAGTACCTTCCAAATCCCATGCTAAACCATAATAACCGCCACCTGGCATAATTAACACCATGTGCCCAGAAGCCCAACGTTTACTGGGTAAAAACACCGTCATTTCAGGGATTTGAACCTGACTGACTTTAATGATGTTCTTGTGTTTTTTAACCTGCTCCTGCTCGCCATTGGCCTGATAATAAGGTGGTTCACCTTGCCATAAAGGCAAAGTAAAGCGTTGTGCATTAGCGAGGTTAGCAATTAAACTCATAAGAATTAACAGAAGGTATTTTTTCATTATTGTATTTATCAAACTCTATTGTGGTGTAGTGCGCAACATAAACCAGCCCTAATACTAAGATTCAAAATAGAACTAATCAACCGCACCACAACACTTATCATTTAAAAATTAAATTCATATTTGATTTACCGAATTTTACATAGTTAAGGTTACACAACAACTACCAAGCACACGCTCCCAACTGGACAAAATTAAACCAATTAGTCAACTAGCCGATAACAAAATAAGCGTTGTAAGTGCACAATTATTAACTGTAAGGTGAACATCATGAAGCCAATCTCAATTGAAGTCATTGCCGCACAACCTGGTTTTTTAACCGTGCACAACTTAGAAGAATATAGCGATATTGTGATTGGCGAGCCTGTTGTAGCATGGCGTATAGAAACTTACGAAAAGTCGAGCTGCTATTACGAAGTGCAATCTTGCTGCACGCCGCTGACCGTTAATGGTGACGTACCCACCAACTGCATTGGCGTACAAAACCCCAATTTAACCATTACCGCCTTTGACCACTCCACATACGACTCACTAGAAGAACTGCAAGACACCAAATACCCACAGCCAATGACGTATGATGGTTAGCTGTTTTACCTTGAAAATTAGCTACGCGAATCGCAGTTAATATTTGCTCAAATAAAAGCCTTTTAAAAGGCAATTATCTTATCGATGATTAGCCTAGAAGCCATAGCTATAGCCATAGCCAAGATAAATTTATTGGCGAGTTAATATTGTTTGGTAAGCAATTTAAATCTTGGCAGGAAGTGATCGAATATCTTGTTTAAACGAAAGTTCATTTGATGGAAAAAGCAGCTTAAAACTTGATTATTCAACCCACTTGATGCAGTCTGCCGCGCTTTAGTTCTTCATATTACAAGTAACCATGTCAGGCACTATTCGTTCCAATATATCCATCGGCGCTGAAGTCGATATCGTATTAAAACAACATCAACGCAGTGGCCAATTAACCCGTGGTATCGTCGCTAAAATACTGACCAATAGTCCTAATCATCCGCATGGTATTAAAGTCCGTTTAGAAAGCGGTGATGTGGGACGTGTAAAAGCAATCCTATCCTAATACTTTTCAAGTACTGAGAAACCATAATGCGCCTATTAAGATTGACTACTCACCCTGATGTACCGAATGGATCGCAAAACATTTTGCACCGCTTAGCCACGCGAGCGATTGTCTTAAAAGGCGAAGAAATTTTATTGCTTTATACCGAGCGCTATCATGACTATAGCCTACCCGGTGGCGGAGTAGATGCTGGAGAATCACTAGAAAGCGCCATGATGCGCGAACTACAAGAAGAAACCGGCGCGCAGAATATTCGCAATATTAAACCATACGGTTTATATGAAGAATTTCGCCCTTGGTATAAAGATGGCTGCGATGTGATGCATATGGAATCATATTGCTACACCTGTGAAATTGATGACGAATTAGCAAAACCGAACTTGGAACAATATGAGATAAACAATGGCATGGTAGCTAAATGGATCAACATTCACCAAGCCATAAAACACAACGAGCAAACGATAAAGCACAGCGCGAAAAAAGGCCTGTCGATTGAACGAGAAACGTTTTTGCTCAAACAAATCGTCACTGAGTTGCTAGTTGCTGGTGCTGTTTCAAATTAATTTTGATTAGTTATTTTTTGTAGGTTCGACGTTCGCTTCAGGTGCCTACTCTTGATGCCTGCAAGCAGGTACTTAGGATTTGTCTGGAACAAAATCCTGCGCGTCGTATTTAAGGCTTTGACGAAGCAGCAGTTTCGATATCTACATGATTTGTGTTCATTAACAAATAGCGTGTTAATTAAGAAAGATTCGGTTTGCCGGCATAAAGCCGGCCCTACATAGGTGTGAATTGTCGAAATAAATTTCGACCAAAGGTTAAACTGATCATTTCTTTCTGGAAACAGCACTAACGTCAAAGCAACATTCGTAAGTTGTTTGAGAAGCGCTATAATATAATTCACACACACCAAGAATAACAATTAACACGCTGCGTTTATGTCTCAAGCCCAAAATAGTGAAACGCCCCACCTAGCGTTACCACAAAAATTTGTCCTTGGATTAGGCTTTTTAGCCATGTTTTTTTCAACCCAAGGTATAACAATACTGGCTGTGCCCTTTTACCAAATGACACTGGGTGTCGACCCATTTTTACTTGGCTTAGCCATGAAAGTGCCGGTCATTTTAGCTAGCTGCTTTGGTCCTGCTATTGGCCAAATGTCCGACCGCTGTCAAAGTCGTTTTGGTCGGCGTCGGCCATTTTTAATGGTATTTCCTTGGTTGGCCGGTATTGTTTTTGGTTCAATCTGGATGGTGCCGAGTGACTGGCAAACAAGCAATCAACTCATCTATTTTGCGTGTTTAACCATGCTTTATTACCTGCTAACCACCTGTTGGACAGTTCCCATGAAATGTTTGGCTTATGAAGCATCGCAAGATTTTCATGAGCGCACCAGCGTCATGGCCTTTGTCGCTTATTTTTTTAAGTTTGGCGCCTTGGTGTATCACTGGGTTTTCCCATTGGCCAAACTCAGTGTCTTTGGTGGTGTGTTAATAGGCGTACGTTGGGTAGGCTGGGGAATTGCCCTAATTTGCATCGGCTTATTTGCCATGTTGCCCGCGCTATTGATTAAAGAACGGCATTATGAAAAAGAGAAATTCCGCCAAGAAATGCCATTGCTTGCCAGCCTTAAACAAGTGGCCAAGATAACTAACATGCAAATAATGATGGCATTAATTGTTTGCCAAATGACACTGGGCGTTTACGCCGCTAGCATGGATTACTATGTACTGGTTTACTATATGCATAACGGTGACATAGGAACCGGCGCAACATGGAAAGGGGTTTTATCTACATCCTATGCGTTAGCAGGTATAGCTTCGGTTGCGGTTATTACGGTTTTATCACAAAAAATCGGTAAAAAAGCCACCCTGTACGTTATCTATGGGTTAACCGTACTCGGTGGTTTATGTAAATGGTTTATTTATCAACCCGGTCATGAATGGCTATTAGTGTTAGATGCCATTTTATGCTGTAGCATGTGGAGCGCCGTGGGCGTGTTAGCCTCGTCAATGATTGCCGACCTTATTGACGAAGACGAAGTCAAAAATAATATCAGACGTGAAGGTATATTCGCCTCTGTACAAAATTGGTTAATTCAAATATCTATCGCAACCGCAATTATTCTATCTGGGCTCACCTTAAACTTAATTGGCTTTGACGCTCAAGCAGGAGCTAACCAAAGCGAATCAGCCTTAACTTGGATGCGTGTTATTTTAGTGGCTGGCACCTGTTTAGCGCCTATTTTAAGCGCGTTACTGTTGCGAAAATACGACTTAAACGAAGCGAAATATGCAACGATACGAGCCACTCTTGACCAGAAAAGTACGCTTGAAAAACAAAACTCGGCGCAAACTCAAACACAGTCAACCTAGAAAACCGATAGGATAATTTTATACTCCAGCTAACTCAAAAGTATTGAACGGTGGAATTTATAATCACTTGCTAAATTATAGGGTAGAGTTTACATCGACAAACCTTGTGTTAGCCGAAATAAATTCAGCACTACAATGGAACGGGTCTTTAATCTCGCACACTTTTCTACTTAGATTACTAATATAAACGAACTCAACAACATGTCAGAACTTTTGTGTCTGAGTAATAGCCTAGGCTGTTGATTAAATTCAAGAATAACCAACATCCTTGGTTTGTAGACTTTACTGTTTGATAAAGTGCAGTAAAAAATTATTAGCTGGCATGGCATAGGCGTGTTGCAATATCAATCGATTTTGGCTCCATGCTTCTATATCGTCTATGTCAATTAACCCTCCATAACCTTGCTGAACTAACCAGTCATTAAAATCGGCATTCGAAGCAGTGGTAAACTCACCATTCACTTTAAACGGTCCATAACAACAAAAGTGACCACCTGTTTGCATATTTTCAGCTAAGGCCACTATTAAATTCTGACTGAGGTTTTTCGCCATAATATGCAAGGTGTTTGCGCTATAAACCGCTGTATACTGGCTCAAAAAACCAACGTCACTTTGCCCGACAGTAAAACCTTTTACTGGGTTAATATTATTGAGCTTGGCCTTGGCAAACCAAGCCCTACAACTGGCTGTATGCTTTTCTACGTCAGACGGTTGCCATAGCCAACTTTGTTGCTGGCGACAAAAGTACACTGCATGTTGCCCCGTACCGCTGCCAACTTCAAAAATAGATTGCCGACCGCTTAAAACGGCCTGCAATACTTGGTATATAGGCCGTTTATTATTATGCGCGGCTTGGTTAAAAGGTAAGTCGTAGGGTTCAAATCCGTAGTCTTTTATCACACTCTATCAATCCAAATTTCTCGATAATTGAATTAAGAGTTTAACGAAATCGGCTAAGAAAACCCCTATATATTTTGCACCTTAAATACCACAACAGATTGTGCTGCTATGTTAGTGCTCAATTGTCCATTGCTATTAGTGGATTCATTGTCGCCATCACCCAATAAACGTGTCGCCACGGCACTTTGAGTTAACCCATTAACATTAACCGCTTGTTGTTGATCGGAATAGTTGATCAATATCACGACTTGTTCTGTGTTGTTGCTACGCACCAACACTAAAACCTTGTCCCCTGCTTGGCTTGGCACAACAAGATCACCAGTTGCAATAACTGAGTGTTGCTGACGCAATTGATATAGTTGACGGTAGAACGCCAGCAATGAATCTGTATTGCTTTGTGCCGCATCGACATTATGCGTCACTGAATTGCTAGCCAGTGTTTTAAACGGCGTAGTGCTACTAAAGCCGGCGTGCGTACTATTGTTTGTCCAACTCATTGGCGCTCGAATGGAATGATCCCCCTGCATATTATTAGCCGCCATGCCAATCTCTTCGCCATAATAGGTAAACGGGTTGGCCGAGGCTAGCAAGTAGGTCGCAGCCGCTAATTTATACTGTTCTTCATCACCACTAAATTGCTCCCAAACACGGTTGCCCGCGAATAAGTCATGGTTAGCTAAAATTAACGGCATGCTGTCAATATTACTGGCGGTTAACTCGTTTACTAAGTTTTGATTAAGTGCTTTGGCTTTAACACTGGCGATAATATCGTGCCCCGCTGAGAAGTTAAACGCTCGCTCACACGAATTGTCATTGGCAAAATCACGAAAACCACTCGGTGATTCACAAACAATATAACGATTGTCGTAAGCTAAAATGACATCTTTTAACGCCTTCATCACTTGATGGTTTTGCGCTTGATCTTCTAATCCGTCTTTACCATTTTCAACCAGTACACCCACGGCATCAAAGCGGAAACCATCTACGCCAAGGTTTAACCAAAATCGCAGGTTGCTTTGATGATAAGCCAATACATCAGGGTTAGTTAAATCAAAATCAGGCATAGAAGAGGTAAAGGCTGAGTAGTACGCACCTTGCGGGCTTTGAGTCCAGGGATCATTGCCCCATAAATGCCAGCCTTGGGGTTTGGTTTGTTCAATAATATACCAATCTCGTTTGTCGTTAGTCGCCGACGACATTGCATCCTTAAACAATGGGTTATCATTACTAGAATGATTGATCACATAATCCATGACAATTGCAATACCTCGTTGATGGGCTTGCGTAAGCAAAGCTTTAAAATCGTCAAGACTACCGTAATCTTGCTCTATGCTACGGTAATCCGTGGTCGCATAGCCATGATCATTGTCTGAGCTTTCCATCATAGGCATTAGCCAAATACCATTAACGCCATTGTTTTGTAGGTAATCAAGGCGAGAAATCAAACCTTGAATGTCACCTATACCATCGCCATCACTATCTTGATAGGCACGCACAAACACCTGAGCAAATTGCGCACTTTTGGTCCAATCATTCGGCATTGAGGATTGAGTATTACTGATACTGATTTGACTGAGATCCAAAAATTGAGATTGTTTACCTAAGCTAGCAACTAAAGTGTTAAATCGGTTACGAGCTGATACCTCATCTGTGTATAAAGTATTGTCACCTTCAACTAACCAAATATGGGTGCCTAAAGTCGCTGGGGTAAAGGCTAAATCACCATCACTACTTTTAAAGTCATCGTAATGCATAATAAAGTTAAACACTTTATTAGCATTCTCAATTGGCACATCATAAACCGCGTAATCATCCTCAATACGGCTGGCTAATCGCGGGGCTTGCCAACTAGTTGCTAGTTTTTGATCGATCGCTTCACCCCACAAATGCAATCCCCAACCCTGATAACTTAAGCTAGAATGCAAATAATGAATCGATACCGTTCCCGCTTGCCCTAAGCCTGATTCGTCAATCGGTTTAGGTTCAGATTTCAGTAATTGAACTTGAGACTGACCATCTGGCTGATAACTGAAACCAAGCCGATAAGTCCCTAGGCCATCGAAATTGATAGTCGCATTACCCGCGTTACTACAAGTGGCGTTTTCTGCTGCACCATTGGTCGTTAAATTAAAACTACCACAATTTAACTTATCCCAATTCGCACTCGCTATTTTTAACTCTTGGCTGGATAACGGGTTCGACCATTCAAAAACATAAATTCCGTTGTTGAACGTCATCGCGTCAGTATTAGACCAGTTATTAAAACCACCCTTAACATAAATATCAAAGTCTGCTTGCTGGCCTTGGCTTAGGGTAAATTCTGGCTCTGGGGCAACAACATTAACGGTAATTTGCTTTTCCGTTTCTAGCTGCCCATCTGACACAATTAAAGTAGCGTTATAAACACCAACCTCAGAATAAGTAAACGTATAGTTAAGCAAAGACTGACATTGTGTTATTTCTATTTTTGCCGCTGACATTGCCGTTTGTAACTGGCACGTTAGCGCATCGTTATCTATATCTGCCACCTGCCATTCAAAAACAACGGCAAAATTGTTCTCTGTATACTTACTGGTAAAAGTCGAAATCGTCGGTGCGCGATTAACAACCTCATTATCAGTACCGTTATCTTCTTGATTAGTTGGCGGGGGCGTTGTTCCTGCCCCCGAACCGCCACAAGAAATCAATACACTAAACAGGCTATACGCCAAACCCATTTTCAATTGCTTTGCTAGTCGACAATGCATACTCATTGCTCCCTATATCTCATTTTTTAATATAAATGATGTTTTATCACTAGCAGGGTTAGGAAAAGGTTATGATTTTTACATTTTTATAAAAAATAAATTTATTTATGCATTTCAACTACTTAAGCACTATTAAAACAATTGATAAAAATAATGCACATTCTGATTTATATTTGAGCTATAGCCTTTCATTTCTGATTTCTTTACACTGTGTTTAAACAAGCAAACAACTTTAAACACCCCTTAAAATAGTTGAGTAAACTATTGATTATAAAGACAATTTAAAATGACTCATGTTTCAAAAAAGAGTCTGCAACTAGCAGCAGGGAAATATTTTTTACTTGGATTTAGCCTTATTATTTTTACCTATGTTTTGACGTCGTCTCTTGGCGTTACAGGTTTGTTAATACAACTAGCAAGTGTATTTTTAATACTGGCTTATATATACCGACGAATTCGCAAAATAACTTGCCCACATTGTTACCGGCGCTACGGTATCAAAATCAAACTTAAAACTGGTTTAAGAATTCCAGGCCGTTGTCGTTCATGCGGCGCACACGCAGAATAAAGCACGCATACGCAAATAATAAAAAAGAGTTAAAGCCAGTCTTCATTAACGGGCATTTAGGCCTCTAGTATGAACTTACCGCGTTGTACAGACACTTTACAAATATAATAGCGGGTATAAAACCCGCTTTTACTTCATTTCTAATTATTCTGTTTCTAACGACTCCATTTCCAATCTCGCTGTATTTGCAGGAATAAATCCTACCCTACAAACACTTATTGATATAATTGGATAGTGCTTGTGGCTTTTCAACTTTGGCTAAACCGTAATGGATTCAATTATTAAATAACCCAATAAGGTTAAGTTTTGTTACTAATATAGATACACAATAAATTTAAAGATATTGTTAACAATAAATGATGTGTGGATATATTGTTCAATGAATCAAGTTAATTTAAACCTAAAAGTATTAATCGCTGGCTTAGCGTCACTTGCGCTGTCAGCTTGTGCCCTAACCGATATGACTAAAACCGAGACAAGCAGTCAGGTTTTTCCGCATAAAGTGCCTAAAGAAAAACCCAATATTCCATTAAGTGCCGCAATGGAGCGTATGTTTGAATACTCAGCTCCACGTCCACAAGACAGCGAACTGTATAGCCAATTTGCATACACTGAATTACAAGGCTTTGACTATAACGGCGGCGACGGCACTATTACGCGTCGTGATCCAACCCGCCCGATATTACATAATGGTAAGTACTACATTTGGTATACCAAACGTGACACCATAGTGCCACCGGTTGGCGCTATGAATGCAGAAAAAGCCACAGATAAAATTCCGTCAACTGATTGGGATCTCGCCGAATTATGGTACGCCACCAGTACCGACGGATTAAACTGGCAAGAACAAGCCGTCGCAGTACCACGTCCACCTGCGCCGCATCCAGGTCATCGCTCAGTAGCGACACCGGATATTTTAGTCTGGGAAGGTAAGTACTACTTATACTACCAAGCGTTTAATGAGCCAAGTGGCTTAAAAGGTGATCACAGTGTGATCGCGGTTTCTTGGGCTGATTCACCAGAAGGTCCTTGGCATGCCACCCATAAGGTAGCTGTTAAACCAGGTAAAAAAGGTGACTGGGATCAAAACCTAATCCACGACCCAATGCCGATTGTGTATAACGGTAAAATATACATGTACTTTAAATCAACCTATAACAAATGGCCTGATAACCGCAAAAACTACCACGTTGCCCACGGCTTAGCGATTGCCGAGCATCCACTAGACGAGTTTAAAAAACACCCATTAAACCCAGTAATTAACTCAGGACACGAAACCTTTTATTTCCCGTTTAAATCTGGTGTCGCTGGCTTGATTATTCGTGATGGTATTGAACGCAACACGGTGCAATATGCTAAAGATGGCGTTAACTTTAACATTGAATCGAATATCTCATTACCGCCGATTGCAGGTGGACCATTCACGCCAGACGCCTTTACTAATACCAAAGATGGTCGCGGTGTCACGTGGGGGATCAGCCACTTTAAAACCTTTGGTGAAACCCGACCGTATCACTCACGCTTAGTGCGTTTTGACTGTGATCTAAGTCAAGACGTGCACATGCCAGAGTTTAAATCGCCCAATATTTGGTGGAAGCCAGACGTGTACTTTACCAATATGGGATTAAGCCCAAACCTTAAGAAAAAGGTTATTGGCGCATCAAAGCAGGCAGCTAAAGCGTCGAAGTAAGTAAATAATTGAACACGCAAGCTAAAGGACGTGCAAAGTAAAGAAAGCGGTATGCAATTTAAATTGCTGCCGCTTTTTATCAAAAGCTCAATAATAAATATTCCGACCAAACACCATCCACTACAACGTAATGGCTATTTACTGAGTTTACCCCTGCAACAAGGTAATGTTGCGATTCGCTGCGCTCATGGCAACCTACGGGTAATTTGCCAGCAACCTTTCGGCAACACAGTTTTATGAACTTGTCATCCGGCAAGCCATTGTCACCTTCTGCATTTTCCTTTGCTTTTCCTGAACACTGCAAAGTGAACTGAATATTCAACCTAAAGTCTTTTTTAAAAAGCATTCTGATACAGTCACTGCAAATGGATTTGAAGTATTAACCCTAAGGGATGAAGAAAAAGTAATAGCTGCCAACCAACAATAGTAAGTGAATACTCACTAATTATTTATGCATTACAATTTAAAATACTCTTAATTAAATGACCATGACTCATAATTAATTTTTATCTACAATTTTTCTATAAATGCCTTTAATAGAAAAATGATAAGACGGCTAAATCCTTATTTGATTGAATGCGCAACGAGCATATACCACCAAAAAGCGAATAACATATATAAGGATTAAATCATGCCTCGTCACGTTTTGTGGATGTTAATTATCGGCCAAGGTTTATTGGCCTGCACCAGTCAAACAACTCCTATTCAAACCGCAATTAATCAAACAGCAAGTAGTCAAACAGTAAATAGCCAAATAATAAAAGTGCAGCAAGTAAACGTTAATTCCACAACTTTGCCTACCGATCTTGCTAGTTTATCAGCAATAGAACCACCACTGGTCACTATACCGGCTGGCGTTGTCACTTTCCCTGTTGATAGCAATCCTAAAAGTAAAAATAAATCGACTTACGATGTGCAAATAAAAAGCTTTATGGTGGCAAAGTACGAAGTCACTAAAAAAGAATTTCGTAAGTTTATTGCCGATAGCGGTTATCAAGCACCAAGTAAATGCATGCATGCGATTAACGGGCTATGGTATTCAGCCGGTGCCACAAACGGCAGCTGGGATAACAACAATGTTAGCGCCCTAAACATGGCTTACGACACTCAATTTAAAACCAGTGAGTTTGATCCGGTAACCTGTATCAATCCACAAGTCGCGTCCGATTACGCAGCATGGCTTAGTCAAAAAACAGGGAAAAAATATCGACTATTATCAACCGCCGAATGGGTATACGCAGCCCAAGGCGGTAAGCAAGATCCATATTATAAACACCAAGATAAAATAACTTCGGTATGTGAGTACGAAAACATAGCGGATCACAGTGCCATTTATGGTGCCGAAACGCGATTTAAAACTCGCTATAAAATGGCCGGTTACCATAATAAAACGGTAGACTGTGACGACAAAGCTGAATTCATTTCACTAGTTGGCATGTATAAACCGAATCCATTTGGTTTACACGATATGGTTGGCAATTTAACAGAATTTACCGCCGACTGTATCGACCCCAACAAACCACTACCTAGTGACGGTTCGCCGCAATCATCAGATGAATGTAAAAACCGAGGCAACCAAGGAAGTTCTTGGCATTGGCCGCCATTCAAATTTCACCGAATTGGCAGTTGGCCAGCAACACAAGTCGGTTCTATAGAAGGTTTTCGTTTAGCTCGTGATTTAACAATTGAAGAGCAACAATCCCCAGTAACAACCGTTGCAACCCCACCCTTATCCACCAAGCTATTTGTAAAACAACTCACCAAAGCGCAAAAAATTGAACAAGCCAGACGCGATAAATTAGCACCAATTCATCACAACTTACCAGCGCCGCAACAATTAGAAATTGTTGAGCAAGCCAATAACAGAGTTAAACTTGCATGGCAAAAGATCGACGGAGACAGTATCACTTATCGTGTTTACCGCGGTGAGTTTTTAAACTCAGACTCGTTAACCATGATAGCGAGCGGCTTAACCAGCAATCAGTATATTGATCGCAATCCAGTACCTGATCGCCGCGTGTCCTATGTCGTCAAAGCTGAGCAAGGCCGAAGTACAAGCGCCGCTAGTGCATTTGCCCTAGGCTCCCCTGTTTATAAAACCTTACCGGCTAAAGTGGAAGCGGAACAGGCTAACAACCGAAATGGCGCCTTTGTCTGGCCAAATAGACCGGGCGATGGAAAACACATTCGTAATTTAAATAAAGGCCAGTGGCTAGAGTATACAATAGATGTACCGCAAAGCGCCGAATATCAAATAACCTATCAGCTAACCTCAAACAAAAATGGCTCTGGTTTTAAGCTGACATTACAAGACAAAATGCTGCAAAACCTCAAAATAGAAAAAACCCAGAAAAACCGTTGGCGGGACAATTTTCAAACCTTAAGCGCCAAAGTGACCTTGCCTAAAGGCCAACACAAACTCAAGCTAGAAAGTTTACAAGACCAATGGAAACTAGACTGGATAGATTTTGTAGAAATTACCCATCGGTAGTGCGTCTTGATCGGAGCTAGCCACGACACGACTTTGTTACAGGTTAAAACCCATCAAACAGACATTACGATATATGAATACAATTGCATTATGTAAGATATATTCAGGTTTAAGTCGGGTGGCGTGGCTTCGCCACTTAACCGACCTACGAAACAACCGTAGGTCTGATAAGCCGCAGGCGCCATCTGACGTTAGTGGGGGAACGCGTAAAAAAGCCGAATTTCACCATTTACGGGTTATGTTACCAAATCTGTTTATGAATACTTAGTGAGGCACGAACTAAGCCAAGCTATATTAGTCCATGCGTTGAAGCGTTTGTTAGTTGTTTAGTAGCGCCAAAAGCTCAGAATAGTTTTGAGCAACATATTCTAAAGAGTCTTTACCTGCAATAAGATCACAAACTGAAACGGATTCATCAATGAGGTTTAACAGATAGGTTTCTCCTCCGCCATTTGAGCCTATAGCTAAATATGACGACAATTCAGAACCATAATCAGGTTGGTAACTCTCAACTTCTTCTTTGCTCCATAAAATAAAAGGTGAGTACCAATGTTCTTCATCATCTTTAAAATCCGCTTCAAAAACAGAGCCGCTTAACAACGCATTTTTGTAATCAATAGGAAGTTTCTCTAGTAGATGTTCCAAATCTTTAATCAAATTACTCAAGAAAAACCTCCCGAACAACTAACAATTTAATAGTGCACAATTTGCGCGTTTTTCTACCAAACCACTTACGCACTTTTATACTTTAATCATTTTTAGCAAATTACCTAAATCGTTACCAGTAAAAGCTTATTTAAATTATTAGTTAACTCTTCGGAGGACATAAATGACCCAATCACGCCTATTATGGATATTGAAATCTCGGGTGGCAGAGAACAAACACCGGGCAACTAACAAGGACGCATTACGCTTTTCTGGTTTGTCGTAATGTTTATTTGCTAGGTTTCAACCTGCAACATGGTCGTGTTGCGATTCGCTGCGCTCATGGCAACCTACGGGTATCTTTTTCAAATCTGTTTATGTTCGATTTGTGCTCATTCCTGCCTAAGCCCTTTGACTTACCATTCGCTTGATATTGGAATTTTACGCTGTCCTTGTTTCTATAACTGCTGCCTTAACATATCAATAGAAATACCTTGTTTTTCTATGGCATGTTTACCCATTCTAAGCCACATTTGGGTAACTTCTTGCTTGATAAAACCAAGGTATCTGTCCATTTCAACTTGCTCATTTTTGCGTTTGTATACGCCATACAAAAATAAAGCGGTATTTAATGCTTCACTCGGATGAGCATTAAGGTTCAATAGCCTAAACGATTCTTGGGCATGCTCAATGGCCATGCGCTCGTTGTCTTGCGCTAAGTAAATATGAGCAATTTGCATATGGTCGTAACCATCATAGCTTTCTGGGTTTGGATATAACGCCAACGCCTCATGCCAACGTTTTTGTCTAACTAAAAACTTAGCGTAGCCTGTCACCGCCATCTCTTTTACCCAGTGTTGTTGTGTAGGTTCAAATATCGCCAATACGCGCTGATAGTATTCTTCAGCTTTTTTAGGATCAGACCATTGGTTATACAACGCTTTTTGGTAATAGACTTCCGCGTAATGCTGGTGCGGCATCTTATATTTATCCAGCAATAATTCGGCTTGATACAAGTAATAATTTCTATCTTCTTTGTGTTTAAACTTTGCCGCTAGCACAGCTAAATAAGTATGGGCCCGCACTTCAATGCCATAAAGCCCAGCCTGATTTGCGGTCTTGGCCTCCAATAACTGGTATTTTTTAACTTTGTCGTAGTCGTTTTCATGCAAACCTACAATGGCAAACTTACGGTAAGTCGCGGCTATTTTTTCACTATTGCCCAACAAATTAAAGCCTTCTAGTGCCTGAGATAACTTTTGTTCAGCGACAGGATATAAGCCTTGCTGGGTAAGAAACAAACCTAACTTTAAATACGCATAAGCTTGATAAAACTGATTATTCTGTCTTTTTGCGCTGGCCAGTAATTCTTCAGCTAAGGAAATGCCTTTATTATGATCTTTAGTGACCTCGATTAACTGGGTTAACAAAAATAGATTTTCTGGGTGTTTGGCATTAAGTAATTCAAGCAATGCAGAATCGAGTTCGCCTGTTTGATTAAGCGATTTGGCTAATGGTAATTGAGTTGCCAAGTCGAGGATCTTGTTCAATTGTGCCGCCACCTGCTGACTGTCAGGCCCTTCTACAACCCCAGAAATATTGCCAACTGAGCCTTGAATAACAAAGTTAACAGCCAAATAGCGATTATATTGCGATACCTGAGTTGCCATTACCAACTGCGTTTGGTCCGCTTTGGTCACCTGCTTAAAATACAAATTTGGCGTTTCAATAAAGTCATAAAAATTTAGCGAAACATCAGCTTGAGTCTGTAAATAAGGCGCGGCTAACTGACTGCTAGACTGTGTAAATTGGCTAACTATGGGTTCGGCAACGCTCGCTTGATACGTGAAGGGTAAAACAGAAATAATCGGGCTAGCGACCTCTGTTTTATGATTAAAGGCATGCCAGCTAAATAAAGACAACAAAAGTAAAACCAATACGCCAATCGCCAAAATACTGCGTTGCATATGTTGCGATATAATAAAGCCTGATCCAGCGACTTGGCGCAGCGGGTTTGCAACTGCGTTACTTAAGCTTGTAGAGTTTGAACATTGAGTTTGACATTGGTGACTGCTAGCAGGGTGAGAACAAAATGGTAGTTGCCATTGGTATCCTTTGCGTGAAAAAGTCTTGATGGCATCGTCACCAAAAATACGCCGCAAATTACTGATATTTTGAAATACAGCTTGCTCAGACACAACTTTATCAGCCCAAACCTGGTCGAGAATATCCTGTTTACTCACTACCTCATGCGGTTTTGCCATTAATAAAGCCAATACATTGGCTTCATTCGACCTTAGGTTAATAATTTGTCCCGATTTATACAGGGTTAGCTTGTTGCTATCAAAACTAAACTCCTGAAACCGATAGATCATCTTCTGCTTTTCCTTTGCCTATTCCTTAACTCGCAGCAAAGTGTACTGAATATTCAACATAAAGTCTTTTCTGTAAAGGCAATCCAATACAGAGAAATCATAAAACTCAGTCCCAAAACAAAACACAATCAAAAACTAACGCCTTAACTCAAAAGTTTTGAACGGTTGAATTTATAACCTCTAGTTAAGTTATAGGGTCGATTTTACATCAACGAACCTTGCGTTAGTCGAAATAAATTCGGCCCACAATGGAGCCTGTATTTAGTTTTAATCTTGCACACTTTTCTACTTAGGTTGTTAATAAAAACGAGTTCAACATGTTATTACTTTTGTCCGATATGCTAACCTGTTTGTTTGGCTGCAACAGTGTTGGATTACGTTTAGCCCCTTTGTCGTCGGCAATGTGTCCAAGTTTTCATAAGGACAATATACCGGTTCGCCTCGTCAATACGTATCTTGGCCAGGGAACGGAATGGCTACCATTAGAGTCTGTTTACCCATTACCACCACAAAATATGCAAGTTCAGCTTAGTAAAACAAATTTTGGTCATTACTATGCATAAAATAATATAGTCAAAGCGATCAGGGTTTAGAGGAAGCCGTCAAAGCTACCGCGTCGTGCTCTCGCCCCTCGCTTAAAGCGCCTACTTTTGGTACCTGCATCCATGCAGGCAAGCTTCGAATCCCTATGAGCATATGATCTATTATGTGATTAGGGTGAGTAAGCGCAGACAATGAACCATAAGGCCTGAGCGAGAAGACTATACAACAGATGCGAGCTTTTGACGTGGGATTACTTAAAGGAAAAGCATGGCAACAACAAGAACATTTAGCAGCGGTACATCGTTCTTGCCATGTGGCGCAAAATGAAAAGCGCGTGTTATTAACAATCGATCCTATGTGATCGATTGTTAATAAGAATTAGGGAATAGACTAAAGCTCGGCTTAAAGACAAAGACTACAATTTAAAATAGCTAGTTAATCCATTTAAGGTATTAGTCATGGCGACAGCGGCTAAAATTAACCCCATGACTTTACTAATGACAATAGCGCCAGCATTACCAATTAAACGATGAATTTTACTTGCAACCAACATTAACAAAAGCGCCAACATCACCACAAGAACCATAACACCCGCTACTTGAACCTGCTGCCATAATTCAACCTTGGCATTTTCGGTCATCAGTACCGCTGCTAGCATTGCCCCCGGCCCTGCAATAGATGGCACCGCCAATGGAAAAATTGCGGTTTCATGGTATTGCTCAGCTAGCCTTAATTCTTCCTCGGGCTTACTTTCACCAAATATCATCGACAGTGCAAAAATAAACAACACAATACCGCCAGCAATTTGAAACGCTGAAAGAGGTATAGACATAGCTGTTAAAATTAACTCCCCTGCGATAACAAAAAATAGCAATATAACAGCAGCTACCAAACCCGACATGACAGCTATTTTTCTTTTGGCTTTTTCGTCATACCCACGGGTTGCGGCAATAAAAACAGGGACTGTACCAATAGGGTCAATAACCGCAAAAAATACGATAAATACCGCTAAAAAATCAATCATGTACGCTTAGTAACTTATATATCTTTTGCTCAGATAATAAAGTTAGAAAAAGTAACTGACAAGCGTTTACTCGTTAGCCATACCTAAAACTTAGCCAACCAAGCTTTTCTCTATAGTCAAAGCGATCAGGTTTTAGGGGCAGGTTTCTGGTTCCAGACGAAACCTAAGTACTTACATCCCTGTCTCTTGCTCACAAGTTTCAGAAGCGCTCCTTTCGGTCAATGGGGGGAAATTTTATCACCGAAGCTTAGGAAAATACCCTCGTCTTCCTCGCGCATGCGGGGAGGCAGCGACTTTTGGTTAGCTTGTGATAATTAATATTTGTGTAGAAAAGACAGACTTACATCCATGTAAGCAAAGCCGTCAAAGCTACCGCGTCCTGCTAACGCCCCTCGCTTAAAGCGCCTACTTTTGGTACCTGCATCCATGCAGGCAAGCTTCGAGACCCCATGAGTATATGCTCTATTATGTGATTGGGGCCGCCTAAATGGATTTAGGTGTTAGGACGACGCAGGAGCCAAAGTCGAGTGTAAGCGCCGACAATGAACCATTAAAGCTTGAGCGTGAAGACTATAGTTAGCATCAACTCAAAAACAATAGTTTCCACCAACCAAGTTATAGTAGATGCGGCGATGTATGTTAACATTCACACCTAATTTAAAATTCAGTTAGAAATAAGATTTGCAACAGTTACTACGCCCTATTTACGATTTTTTGCATTGCGAAACACCAGACTCATGGATAAGCGCAGCTAAGCAACCCGAAAACCTGACGATGTTGTTAACCGATCACATGATTTGTGAGCTTAAAGCGGCACAAACAGCCATGTGGTTAATTCGTAAATACGCAGTAGATAAAGACAGTAGCGATGCCTTGCTTGCCTGGTTAAAGCCTTATGAAGACTTTATCTATCGCAAAAACGGCTCAATTGACGATTTAGCCAATAAAAATCGCTTGTCTAAAAATATTGTACCTAAAAGTAACTCACCTTACGGTCAAGACTTAATTGATAAAATGGTCTTGTTGATAAAAGAAGAATTACATCATTTTTATCAAGTTTTAGAAATAATGGAAAACCGCGGCATTGCTTATGACAACATCAGTGCAGGTCGATATGCCAAGGGCTTGATCCGTCATGTAAAAACGTATGAACCTGATACGCTAATCGATAAACTGATTTGTGGTGCTTATATCGAAGCCCGATCATGCGAACGCTTTGCTAAGCTCGCGCCCCACATGGATGATGAATTAAATAAGTTTTACGTTTCACTATTACGCTCGGAAGCGCGCCACTATCAGGATTACTTAACACTAGCCGAAGAAATTGCCGGACATGACATAACTGAACGCGTAGCCTTTTTTGGCAAAATTGAAGCTGAATTAATTTCATCACCCGATGTTGACTTTAAGTTTCACAGTGGCTGCCCTGCTTAGCGGCCATTGCAAATATTAATGCGTTCTACCGCTTACCGCACTAAATTTAGCCACTTAATTTGATGCATAAAAAAGCCTATTGTCGGCACAAAAATCAATATAACACTACCCCATTATAGGATAGCCACCTCTTTGTACACATTCTTAAATCGAGTGAATTTAAATCACAGGTGCAACACTCCAATTGCACCTGAACACCTTTTCTATTTAACAGTTCTCTTCGAGCATTTACCCTCATCAACCCATGAAAAAACACGAATTGTAAGGTGTTTAATATCCCGTTAATGTTAACTATTATTTATTCCAAATTGACTATGATAAATGATTGCAGTCGGCGAATTCTTCCTTAAACTAGCAACGGAAAATATAACATACAAAGATATAGGAAAAATGGATATTAAATTACGGAGCTTTCTAGTTGCCCTGCTAGTCGTACTATTAGCTAGCTGTGCCAACACTCAGCGCACCACAGGTCAAAAAAAATATAAAATTGCTAAAGACGTTAGCATTCCTAACGCCACCCAAATTGCAGTTTATCTTCCAGAAAAAACCGCCAACTCTAAGTTTTGGGTTAACGCCACTAACAACTGGCATGAGCCTGGCAAAGCCTTTAAAGAATCAATAGAAAAAGCCCTCGGTAAATATTTTACTAATGTTGTTTGGTTTGACCAAGCCAGTGACACTAAACCTAATGTTTATATGAGCTTATCGCCTGATTGGGACTATAATTCAGGCAAGATCGAAATGGATATGCAGTACAAGATCTTTGACAGTTCCGGAAAGGTCTTAGTCGACAATAAGTACGAAACATCTTCAGGGTTAAACTTTCACGCCCCCGATGCCGCTTATTACAATTCTAGCTATCAAGCCGTTGAAAAACTCGCGGTTAACTTTTTGAATAAATTAAAGCCGAATGTCACGCAATTCCCTGCTAATTTGGCGATGAATCAATTCGCGTTAGAAAAATTCGTTAATATTAAAAAACCGGTTAGCAGCGGCACTGGCTTTTTCTTAAATCCGCAAGGTGTTGTGCTGACAGCTAATCACGTAATAGACGATTGCTTGCTAATTAAAGTAAAACAAGGCGAACTATTAACAGATGCCACATTAAGTCATTCAAGCCAACTACTCGATGTAGCCGTGTTAAACACCAATCATGAAATTGATACTTACCTAAAGTTACGTGACAAAAATGAACTGACTCTAGGTGAAAAACTAACTACAGTGAGTTATCCGTTAAAGGGATTGCTTGAATCGTCTCCTAACATGACATTTGGCAATGTTACCTCTAAAAAAGCCTTAACAGGTTCTTTAGGTTTATATCAATTTAGTGCACCCATTCAACCTGGTTCTAGCGGCGGTGCGATTGTTTCAGAACAGTCTGAATTAATTGGTATGGTGACGAGTACATTAAACGTCACTAATTTAGCCAAAAAAGGGGTTATTCCACAAAATGTTAACTTTGCTTTAGACGTTAAATACTTACGAAAATTCCTTGATAAAAATCAGGTCGGTTACGAAACCAGCGCTGAGCAATCTGCGGCAAACTTTAGTGAATCAGCATTAGGTACAGCGGTGCAAATCGCTTGTTATCAATAATTCAAGGAGAGTGAACATGAAATATCTATTAGCCGTTTTACTTATCATCAGCTCACCATTTGTCGCTGCAGCAGAAGAAAACAGCAGCAGTCCGCAAATAAAATTTTTAAGTATTTTTGATGACGATATTAGTTACGATCTACTTAAGAAATCACCTTTACTTGCTAACTTAGCCAAAGAAGAAGATGCGCCGGGTTGTCCAATTGTCGTTGCCGCTTGGTACGAACAAGCAGAAAGTGGTGCGTCGGGGGCAGTCACAGGTCTGTTATCTGCATCCACTTTAGGTTTAGTGCCTGTGGTCCGAGGTAAAGATTTCACCATTAAGTATAAAATCCGCGTTAACGGCAATACGGTATCAGAATACGAATATAAAAAGAGTTTTGTCGATACAGAATTCTTATTTGCTATGGAACACGGCTTAACCGACAAAGCAAAAGTATGGGTAGTTGAAACCGTTGATTTACTGTTAGCTGATTTAGAAAAAGATCAGAAATTTGCTGAGTTATTACAAGAATACCAATACTACTTTGGTTCATAATTTGCTTGTCTTAAACAATAAGCAATAAGCCACTAAAAAGCACTTGACTTAACCAAGTGCTTTTTAAACTCACTAACTTAAAACCACCCATTACTTTTTAACGCTTTCAACTTTTCTCCTATCTAACTTATCTCCCAATAGGGAACATCAGAAAAGCGCGAGGCATAAAAGTCGATAAACGCTCTTACTTTGGGTGCTAATAACCGAGAACTCGGATAAACGGCCCAAACAGCCGTATCTGAAGCCAAAGGAAATTCTGGCAACACCTCTACCAACTCTCCTTTTTCTAAGTGTTTATAGACACTCCATAATGAGCTAATCGTGATGCCAATTCCGGCAACACAAGCGTCTCGCAAGGCTTCGCCATTATCTACGGTTAATGCACCATCAGCTTTTATTGCCAGCTCCTTGCCATTTCCACAATTAAATAGCCACTGGTTAATACCAGATAACACTATGCATTGATGATGGCTAAGATCATTTGGATGAGCAGGCGTGCCATACTTAGCCAGATATTCAGGCGATGCACATAAAATTCGTTTATCTTTTGCCAGTTTGCGTGCAATTAAGGTGGAATCTTTTAATGCAGCATTGCGTATCGCCACATCAAATCCACCTTCAACCATGTCTATCATCCTATCAGATAAGCGTAAATCAATTTTTAACTCTGGATATTGCGCCAGAAAATCACTTAGTGTGGGTATGATATGCATCCGGCCAAACGAAGCAGGGGCCGCAACTCTAAGTGTTCCTTGTGGTAATTTTTCACCTGCGCCAACAGATGCTCGTGCCGCTTCAACACTCGCGAGCACCTCTTCAGCATGCGGCAAAAAAGCTAACCCTTCCTCGGTAAGAGAGACCTTGCGGGTTGTGCGATGCAATAACCGCACGCCTAAGCCTTCTTCCAGTTTATTAATATGACTGCTCGCGACCGCGGGGGAAATGCCTAACTCATTGCCAGCCAAACTTATATTATGGGTAGATGCCAAGCGAACAAACAATTTAAGGTGTTCAATATTCATAACACTATTTTCAATAAAATCTAAAAAGTGATTTTACATTCAAGGATATTATCAAATTAGTTAATGGTAAATATACTTTCAGCATTAAACATATCCACAACCCAATTTCACATAAAAAGGTATGACATGATGAAAGCAATGATTCTTAATAGTTATGGTGGCCCAGAGGTATTTACGGCGGCAGAAGTTGCCAAACCACAAGTTAAAGTTGGCCACGTGTTAGTTAGAATAATGGCCAGTAGTGTTAATACGGTTGATACCATGATCCGCCAAATGGGTAAAGATTTACCAATATCCCCTGATTTACCCGCGATTTTAGGAATGGACTTCGCCGGAGTCATTGAAGCTGTGGGCGAAGGTGTTAGTGACTACCAAATTGGTGACGAAGTTTATGGTTGCGCGGGCGGTTTAGCTGATTTACCCGGCACACTGGCTGAATATATTGTCGCCGATGTACAGTTAATTGCGCGTAAGGCAAAAAACATTAGCATGCAACAAGCTGCCGCTATTCCTTTAGTCGGTATTACTGCATACGAAGGCCTTAAACGCGCGGGCATTGAAAGTGGTCAAGACGTATTGGTACATGGCGGCTCGGGCGGCGTGGGTCATATTGCGCTACAACTAGCAAAGTACTTTGGTGCCAATGTTTATTCAACAGGCGGTGGCGACAAACAACTGGCGCTAATTGAAGAACTCGGTGCTACCGGTATTAACTACAAAACCCAAACGGTCGCAGACTATGTTGCCCAATATACCAATGGACAAGGCTTTGATGTGGTATTTGACTCTGTCGGCGGTGCCAATATGCTCAACTCATTTGAAGCGGCTAAATTAAACGGACAAATTGCCTCTACCGTCTCCTTACTAGAATTAGATCTGTCTGTTGCGCATTTTAAAGGCTTATCTTTACATGTTGTCTTTATGCTTATCCCTATGCTGCACAACTACAAGCGCCAAGATCACGCTAACATACTCAGCAAAATCACAGAAATAGTCGAAGCGGGTCAATTAATCCCAGTGTTAGATGAAACAAACTTCACGTTGGCAGAAATTGGCCAAGCCCATGAAAGGTTATCAAGCGGCAAGGCGATGGGTAAAGTAGTAGTAACCAACTCAAAATTATCTGAAATCTAAAGTTAACAATTTTCGCAAGTTGGGCTGATAATGCAGCCCAACTTATAAAGCTGTAAGAAATACTACATTATTGTTTTTGCCAAACGCGCACGTATTCAATTTCGTAATCAACCACGCCGTCGTCTTTCTCGCCTTCGGGGCTATTTTTTTCTAAGTCTTCTTTGCTATCTGGAATGCCATGCCATGGAAAGGTTTCTTGATCTAACCACAGGCTAATAGGACGGTTTGCCACCCAGCCATCGTAATCAGCATCAACTTTACGGTTTTTCTTGGCCCAAGCTCGAACATCATCAGCGGACACTTCACTTAACAACTTACCGTCTACGTAATATTTAATACCATTTTCGTCCCATTCAAAGCCATAAACATGGAAATCGTCCGCGACACGAAAGCCGAGATCTTTATGCTCGGTATAGACAGGTTTTCCTGTTTCAGCAATTGATGGCTGCCAATCGCGTACTGACCACCAAAGCTCGCGATCTAAATCAAGTTTTTTCGGATCGCGATGATCGCCAAACTGCTCAAAAAAATCGATTTCGAGCTTTTCACCCATTGACCAAAAAGCGCTAGTGATCTCGGCGTCAGCCGCCTTACTCTTTATTTCTATATAGCCATATTTAAAAAACTTACGACCAATAAAGCAGGCCGTTGTAATATTTTCATGCTTTAAGGCTTCGCCAAATATAGGTTTACGGATCTCATCGGTAAATGGAAAATCAGGTTCCCAGCGGGTTTCTAAAATTAACTTCCCGTCTTCTAAACGATAGTTGCGACCTGAGAATTGCGACGGTGCTCTCCCCTTCCAAACCCACTTTTTCGGTTTATCCGGATGCTTGTATACCGGCTTACCATTTTCAAATTTACCAACTATAAACCAACGATCTTCATCAACCACTTCACCATCAAACTCATCACTGACTTCCGTGTTCAAAACCCAACCACCTTGATTGCTTGGATCGGAAAACGGTAACAGTTGCGGTTGATTTGGCTCACTGCTTTGCAGTGCTTGCTGCATATTGTTACAAGCAACAAGACTTACCAACAACGCAAATAAAAATGAAATGCGTAAACTACACGCTTTGACTGGAGTGATATTAAACATAAATCAAACCCAACAAATATTACTTATTAAACATATGATGTTTAAACTTTAGCGTAGTCTGGTTAAATTGCAATTAAAGAAATGTAAATTAGCGCCTAACTAAAATTTTGTGCGATTAAGCCTAGAATCGTAGAGGGTATTTGACATCGACAAACCTTGTGTAAGCCGAATTAATTTTCGGCTCTACAATGGTGCTGACTTTTTAATTTGCCCGCTTTTGTGCGACTGAACTCTGTCACTATGAATTAGGCGACGTTTGAATCGACAGATTTGTATTCTTTTGATCGCGATACAAACGATAAATGGTAAAGCTGTTAACGATTACAATAATACTTTCGAGTAATGTACCGCCAATTGACCCAACAATCAGGTTATTCGCGACCCAAATCATTGCTCCTATTAACAAGCCAATTCGTAAAGGAATGCCTTTTAAACAAAACAGCGAATACGTGCCAACTAAACCGCCGAAAACAGGTACCCAATCAATAAGTTTATCCGCCGTAATAAAACCACTTGCCACGTATAAGACCATTACAGCCAAAGCGACTTTTACTGAACTCGAATACATAGACAACACAGTGCGTAATATACTGACTAAACATATACTCGCCGCTGTATAGGCGCCTAGCAGCACAAAATGGCCACTATGTACGATTAACATAGCTGCCATCAGCAGCTTTAGTTTGAAATCATCTTTTTGATAGAAGCTGGCAATACCCAGCGCAAAACTAACCATACCCACTAATTGTGCTGGGCTGGTAATATCAAGGTCTAACATGTTTTTGTCGATGCTATGCTGTTATTGGCTTTGAGCTTACTTGAAAACAATCCAATCACAAAGAATGAATTACGCTGTCTTATAGTCAAAGCGATCGAGTTTTAGGGGAAGCCGTCAAGCTTCGAAACCCCATGAGCATATGCTTTATTATGTGATTGGGGTGAGTAAGCGCTGACAATGAACCATAAAGCTTGAGCGAGAAGACTATATTTGCTTTTTTCCTTTAATTGTTTAATGTTGCGAGGTTCTTGGAAAAATATGACAAAAAATGGCGACAACTTTAGATCATCAACTTATCACCCCCTGCTCTTTTATTAATGGCCAGTGGTTATCAAATAGCAATGCTTTTAATGTCACCAACCCAGCCGACCAAACTCTGTTAATGGCCATAGCCGATGTTACTGAACAGCAAGTCGAATATGCGATTCAAAGTGCTAAAACAGCCCAGATTAATTGGCAAGCGTTATCGGCAAATGAACGCTCACGCATACTCAAAAATTGGTTTGCGCTAATCAATAAGCATCAAGAAAAACTCGCAAATATATTAACTCTTGAACAAGGTAAACCGCTAGCGGAAGCAAAAGGCGAAATAGCCTATGGCGCTTCTTATATCGAATGGTTTGCAGAAGAAGCCAAGCGTTGTTATGGCGATACCATCCCTGCGCCAAGTGGTGACAAACGCATCGTCGTTATCAAACAACCAATAGGCGTAGTCGCGGCCATTACGCCTTGGAATTTTCCTAATGCCATGATTGCCCGTAAAGCCGCAGCCGCGCTGGCAGCAGGTTGCAGTTTTATTGTAAAACCATCAGAGCTCACACCTCTTTCAGCCTTAGCCATGGCTGAGTTAGCACAACAGGCCGGTGTGCCAGCGGGAGTGTTTAACGTCATTGTCGGGAGCGATGCAAATGCAATTGGCCGGCAACTCACACAGCACCCAGATATAGGTAAATTTTCATTTACCGGTTCAACTAATATAGGCAAATTGCTTGCCTCGCAATGTGCAAGTACAGTCAAACGCGTATCATTGGAACTAGGCGGAAATGCGCCTTTTATTGTGTTTGACGACGCTGATATCGACGCAGCGGTAGCTGGCGCCATTGCTGCAAAATTTCGCAATGCCGGCCAGACTTGTGTTTGTAGCAACCGCATTTTTGTCCACAATAATATTGAGCAAACCTTTACGCAAAAATATCAGGCAGCAATGTCTAAATTGACTGTTGGTAATGGTCTGCAAAGCGATGTTGATATTGGGCCGCTTATTAACCAAAAAGCGATTAGCAAAGTACAATCGTTAATCGATGATGCCATCAGCCAAGGTGCAAAACTGTTATGTGGTGGCAAACAAGAAAACATAAACAACTTGTTTTATCCACCCACTTTATTAACCCATGTGACTAATGACATGGCGATTGCCCAGCAAGAAATATTTGGGCCAATTGCAATTATCATTAACTTTGCAAGCGAACAAGAGGTCATTAACACTGCCAATGACACCGAGTACGGTTTGGCCGCTTATTTTTACAGCCAAAATTATGCGCGAGTTTGGCGTGTTGCCGAGCAACTGGATTTTGGCATGATAGGCATTAACGAAGGTATTTTATCCAATGCCGCCGCACCATTTGGTGGCGTTAAACAATCAGGCTACGGAAGAGAAGGATCAAAGTACGGGCTAGATGACTATTTACAGACCAAGTACCTTTGTATGGGTGGGCTCTAGTTGTCTAGTTGCACATTCAAACGCGCATCGCTATGCTAGCGCCAATTTTAACGTGATTGAATACAGGTATGTCTAAAATTAGGATCGCCGTTTATGCCATTTATGTTTTTGTCGGTTTAATCGTCGGCTTTAGCTTTATTTTGCCAAACAACTACTCGGTTTATCGGGGTGTCATCGTTGATGCTCAACCAAATGAAATTCATGAATATGTCGGTAATTTAGACAATTGGTCTGATTGGACATTATGGCAACAACAGGATCCCAGTTTAAAAATTGCGGTACTCAAACCAACAGGTGTTGGAGCTAACCAGCGCTGGGGCGGCGACAGTGGTACCGGCAGCTTAACTTTTATTCGCGAAGATACTTGGTATGGCGTTGACTATGACCTTATTGTTGATAACAACCCGCCAATGCGAGCAAGTATTTTATATTCTCTTGATGGCAATATGACGAGGGTTGAATGGTTTATGCGCGGTAAAGTTAATATCCCCATTGCCGGTCCCTACATGGCTCTAATGATGGATGGCATGTTAGGCAGTATGCTGCAAGATAACTTGGACAATCTTAAACGCGTGGTAGAGTCGGCAAATTAAACGTTTGTTGGGTGTTTGTCAGCACTTGCTGTTGAATATGTGTACTATCTTCGGCGCGTAATTCAGTTAAGGTGTTAAATACATCCAACAGGGTTAACGGCGTATTGCGTTGCCCTTGCTTGCCACTCACTGGCATATCTGGCGAGTCCGTTTCTAGTAGTAAACAATCTAATGGCACTTGACTGATAACCTCTCGCGTTTTTCTCGCTCGAGGATAGGTTATTGTTCCTCCCACCCCTAGTTTGAAACCTAAATCAAGAAACATTTTAGCTTGCTGGTAACTGCCTGAAAATGCATGTAAAACACCCCCACAGTTAAATCCTGATTGACGGATTACTTTAGCCATCACATCTAAACTTTTTCTGTGATGTAAGATCACAGGCTTTCTTATCTCGCGCGCTAACTTTAATTGCTCAGTAAACACCTGCGTTTGCAACTCAAAACTATGATCGGCTAGCGAAAAGTCCAAGCCTATTTCACCAATGGCCACAAAGTTAGGATTATCTATTTGCTGTTTTATTATCTTTTTTAATTCAACTAAATCCTGCAATTGATGCTGTGCTATAAATACAGGATGTAAACCAAGGGCAAAATAACACTCATTAACTTGCTGACATAATTCAATGAGTTTATGCCATTGACTGGCTTGTACCGCAGGAATAATAAACTGCCTAATATCTGCAACTTGGCATTTGGCAAGCAACGACATTCTATCGTCATTAAAACAGTCAAAATCTAAATGGCAATGGCTATCGATAAAGCTCAATGATTCATTCATCAACCACCCCTATTAACCGCAATTAAGAAAATATAAAACAATTCACTGCATAACATACCAATAAAAATCAATAATTAGAATGCTACATTAAATCGCACTAAATCAAACTCAACTGTAATGATTCTGTAATAAAGCACTGCTACGGTGCGCTCGCTTTTATTTGCTCGATACGATTTTGGAACCCAATGAAAATTTCTAGCTTTTCACTTTTATCCGCCAGTGTTTTGCTGACCATAGCCTTTCTTTTACTTGGTGTTATTCATTGGTCTGCTGGACAACAAGAAAGCGCGCAAATAACCTTTAATCAATACCAAAAAGCAAAGAGCCAAGTCTCACAAACCTTTAAGCCTTTGGTTGATGAATACTTAGCTACCGGTAATACGCTAAAGTTAACGGAAGCAGAAAATACCCTAAAAGCTATTCAAAAAGATATATCAGAACAAGATAATGCAGCCTTGCAAGCCATTAATAACAATATAGATGGTTTACTAACAACCCTATCAGGCGATATTCGAACAACAGGAAAAATAAGCGCAAACCTATACAGTTTATTAGAAAATGCAGAGAAAGAACTATTAAGCTACACCCAAGATTTAAGTGAATACGCACTCGAAGGCTCGCAATTTAACTCCTCTTTAGCCATAAACTACCTAGCAAACATTCAAGATTTATTTGCTTTGGTCAGCCAAATTAGTCATCAAAGGGATCGTTTGTTTGCCAATTTAACCGCCGACAACCAAAACTACTTTGAACAGCAAGTTAATCAAACTGTACAACTGATTGAACAATTAGACGAATTAGATAGATTTGACCTATTTCCAGAAACTGAACAAGAGTCAGACGCTGACGAATTTGACTTACTATTAGATGATGAAGACGAAGCCGAAGAATTAGGTGATACCATTATTTCAGAGCTGTTTAGTTTAGCCCGCCGTTACCCAAAAGAATTAAACAACACATTAAACAACAAACGTAAAATAGAACAAGAATATCGTCATCTGCGTCAGCAAGTCAGTGAATTTGAGCTGAGCTTTTATCAAGCAGAAGAAGTCGTGAAAGCTTCCGTTGCCGACATTCAAACAATGACGACAAATTTACTATTTATTGCAGCTATTTTATTAATTATTGCCGCGATTATTTCAACCATTTTTCAATATACCTTAATTGTTAAACGGATCAGTGTTTTACGCCATGCGTTCTCAGATTTAGTTAAAAAAGGCGTATTAGCAGAGCTGCCGGTTTCAAATTCAAAAGCTGAAATCAATTCAGTATTTAAAAACTTTAATATTCTTTTACAAAAAATTGATGGCGAAGAACAACAAAAATCCCAACAACTACAACAAGTATCGGGTGCATTAGAGCAATTAGTACAAGAAACTAACGGCATTCAAGTTGCGACAACCCAAATAGTTGAACAGTTAAATCATTCTAATTCGTCTAGCCATCAATTGATTAAACTGGCGGAAGAAGTGTATGAAGGCTCAGCCAATGTGCAAGATGACGCCCATCAAACACAAAATGCTATCGAATTAAGTAACCAGCATATCTCACAGATGAGTGCTGAAATAAAAGTCATCGCCAATCATGTCGCTAGTAGTCATCAGTCAGTTGAAAGCTTACAGAGTTCAGTAACAGATGTATCGGCTATTGTGGAAGCGATTGGCACAATAGCCGAACAAACGAATCTATTGGCATTAAACGCCGCTATTGAAGCAGCGCGAGCCGGTGAGCATGGTAGAGGCTTTGCCGTTGTGGCCGATGAAGTCAGGAATCTATCGCTTAGTACGCAAAACTCACTGGCTGATATATTACGTATTCTCGACAAGCTTAAGCAAAGCTCCAATCAATTACGTGACAATGTGAATGATATTAGTCGATTAACAGAAAACCAAAACGTCATAAATCAACAACTGACGCAAAACAGTCAAGAGATCATTGCCAAAGCGCAAAACTCGGCGGCTGCCGCTAACCAGTGTGTATTAAATGCGAAAAGTCAGGTCGAATTTATCAATCAATACCGTACCGAAGTTGCCGCAGCCGTGAGCTCAGCGGAACATTCAAAAAACACCGCGAAAAAGGTCGCACAAAACACCGAAATTCAAGCCAACATGATTATGGATACATTTAAAGTGAGTTAGACATATCCATAGGGAAATTCTTCTAACATAACTGCATTCTTGTCTACAGATTGTCATCAAGTTTGTGTACAATCGCGCCGAAATTCGAATTTAACAAAAGGTTAACTATGTCTGGGAACTCAATACTCAGTGTATTTGCAAAATCGCCGTTCAAACCAATTGAAGAGCATATTTGCGAAGTCACCAAAGCAGCGCAGAAACTCATCCCGTTTTTCGATGCTGTGTTTGCAAAAGATTGGGAACAAGCAGAAGCTATTCGTTGTGAAATATCTGAATTAGAGCGCACTGCTGATAAGCAAAAACAGGATATCCGTATTCATTTACCTAAAGGTTTATTTTTACCTATAGACCGCTCTGACTTAATTGAGCTGCTTAACCACCAAGACAAAATTGCCAATAAAGCCAAAGACATTGCAGGGCGCATTGTCGGCCGCGAAATGGACATTCCAGCCAGTTTACAACAAGACTTTAAAACTTACTTACAGCGCTGCATTGAAGCGGTAGAACAAGCTTCACGTGCCATCAACGAATTAGATGAGTTAATCGAAACTGGATTCCGTGGTCGCGAAGCCGTTTTAGTAGAAAAACTCATTACCGAAGTGAGTAAAGTGGAAGAAGACACTGACAAGTTGCAACGTAAAATTCGCAAAGAGTTACACAAAATAGAAAATAGCATTAATCCAATAGATGCGATTTTCTTGTATGGCGTTTTCGAATGGATTGGTGGCTTAGCAGATAGCGCAGAAGCAGTATGCGGACGCTTAGAACTCTTACTAGCAAAATAATTAGCTGAGGCAGATCCAGTGGATATTTTACAAACATACGGTTTATTTTTAGTCATTTTTGCTGCTGTTGTCGGCTTTTTTATGGCATGGGGCATAGGTGCTAACGATGTTGCTAACGCAATGGGTACCTCAGTTGGTTCAAAAGCATTAACTATCAAACAAGCTATCATTATCGCGATGATTTTTGAGTTTGCTGGTGCTTACTTAGCGGGTGGTGAAGTAACATCAACTATACGTAAAGGTATTATCGATTCAACTCCTTTCTTACCTAATCCTGAACTTCTCGTTATTGGTATGATTTCGGCGTTAATCGCCGCAGGAACATGGTTAGCCGTTGCATCTTATATGGGTTGGCCAGTATCAACTACTCACTCAATTGTCGGCGCGATTATTGGCTTTGCCGTGGTCAGTGCGGGAGCTGATGCAGTTAATTGGGCTAAAGTATCAGGCATTGTCGGTAGTTGGATAATCACTCCTTTATTATCAGGCGTGGTGGCTTATCTCATATTTATGAGTGCTCAAAAGCTGATATTTGATACCAACAACCCTATTAAATACGCTAAACGCTATGTTCCTGTTTATATGGCATTAGCGGGTTTTGTATTATCGTTAGTTACCATTAAGAAAGGCTTAAAGCATGTTAGTGATATCAAATTTACTACATTAGAGTCTTACCTTGTTGCTATTGGTATTGCAGTGTTAGTTGGTTTAATTGGCGCTTATTTTGTTTCACGCGTTAAAATTGATCCAGAAGCTGACAAAGAAATGCATTTTAACAATGTAGAAAAAATCTTTGCTGTATTAATGATTGTTACCGCCTGTTGTATGGCATTCGCACATGGCTCTAACGATGTTGCCAACGCAATTGGTCCGTTAGCTGCTGTAGTCAGCATTATTTCGAATGACGGTCAAATTGTCGCTAAGTCATCATTAGCTTGGTGGATATTGCCATTAGGTGGCTTTGGTATTGTGGCTGGTTTAGCTATTTTCGGCCATCGCGTTATCGCCACTATCGGTAAAGGTATTACTCATTTAACACCTAGCCGTGGTTTTGCTGCTGAGTTAGCCGCAGCGTCAACCGTTGTTATCGCATCAGGTACTGGCCTACCTATTTCGACAACGCAAACTTTAGTGGGTGCGGTTTTGGGTGTTGGCCTTGCTCGCGGTATTGCGGCCCTTAACTTAGGTGTCGTGCGTAACATTGTTATTTCATGGGTAGTGACACTACCTGTCGGCGCCGGTTTAGCGATTATTTCTTATCTAATCTTAACCGCTGCGTTACTATAGTCAAAGCGATCAGGTTTTAGGGGAAGCCGTCAAGCTTCGAGACCCCATGAGCATATGCTCTATTATGTGATTGGGGCGAGTAAGCGCTGACAATGAACCATAAAGCCTGAGCGAGAAGACTATATAATTTGCATCCCGCAGCAGTTCACATAAACTGCTGCTTTGCTAGCTAACAATAAAATTACCTATTTCCCCAAAAATACGCAACTGCATTATTGACCTGCTCAAAAATAATGCAATGCCCTATTTAGTGCTTTAATCCCTATCAGCAAACACCTATTATGCGACTTCAGATGACGCCATTTCTTCGGTTCGTTTACAAAAAAAAATGATTAATTGAAAGTCTCTAGACAATAAGAAAAACCAAACTTATATAGGTCGAATTTAATTCGACAATAGCAGCTAAGCTGCTTCAGGCTTGGTTTGTTGGTCGAATCAGCCGCTTCATCAAAGCCTTAAAATACGAGACTAGCGTCGAACCTACAACAAGCTAGTCTTGTCTCAATTAATCAAAATTAAATTGAAAAAAGACTAGCAAACCTTACTTGGAACAATTCTTGATTGTACTTAAAACAACAGAGTATATCCCCCATTCGGTATTCAAACACGGAGACGATAAGTCATGAAAGAAAACCAAGTTAAACTCGTTCAAGAGTCATTTAGTAAAGTTGTTCCTATTGCTGAGCAAGCTGCTGAACTTTTCTATGGCAAGTTATTTGAAATAGCGCCACAAGTTAAGCCGATGTTTAAATCGACGGACATGAAAGAACAAGGCAAAAAGCTAATGCAAACCATAGGTTTAGCGGTTAATGGATTATCTAACCTTGAATCTATTGTACCTGTTGTGCAACAACTTGGAGTGAAACACATTGATTATGGTGTAAAAGATGAGCACTTCCCTATTGTAGCAGAAGCTTTACTTTGGACACTGGAGCAAGGATTAGGCGATGCTTGGAACGAAGAAGTTAAAGGTGCTTGGGTTGAAGCTTATACCGTATTGGCTAATACAATGATCGACGCAATGAATGAAGCTCGAGCGGCACAAGAAGCCCCTAAAGGCGGTTTTTTCACTAAGCTAAAAGGTATGTTTGCTTAATTTATCGAACACTAAGCTGATGTCAACGGCGATAGCAGCTTAAATCTCCTCTCTAATCATTAACTCTTATCCATAACTCCTTTACTGCCTCCGTTTCTCACCTCAATATATAGTCAAAGCGAGAAGACTATAGTCAAAGGAGATCATTTTTTAACCTCATATTTACTCCCATACAATAGTTGTCATATTTCTGTTTGAAAATAAACCAGCCACAATTGGCCAAGATTATTACAAGTAACAAAAACGTAATATTACATAATTATTTCATCCAAGAGATCACAGTGAAATACCGGCAGGTTTTTGAATTTTAAAGGCTTTTACTGTACAAAGACGGCTAAATTTATTTGCCGCTTTTTTAGACTTAAGCCTGTGTGACAGTGTGTAACAAAAGTGTCATAAAAGTATCATATACTGCGCGGCAATTTCCGTAGCCTAAGGTTAAAGATGTCCCATCTACTCACCCAAACATCTAACAAAGACCATTTTCGTAAGGTTAAAGATAACGTTGCGAAATATGGTGTCACAACAGGTGGCTTGCTAGTTCTTGCAGCCTTGTTGATGATTTTCTTTTACTTACTTTATGTAGTAAAACCCATATTCAACGACGTTGAGATCCATAAAGCAGAAGATTTATCGATAGCTTTATCTGATCAAAATACATTGGCGTTAGGTTTAGATGAACATGTCGAAAACGCTTATCGCTTTACCTCAAAGCCATCATTAGAGTTTTACGACATTCATAATGATATTGGTCGTAAGACTTTTGACCAGACTTTAGAGTTTGACGCTAATATCAGTACATTCTCGGCCTCTGCACCACATTTAAAGCAATTTGCGTTTGGTTTTGATGACGGAACGGCTGTGGTTATTAAACCAGGGTTTCGTGTTACTTTTCCAAACGACGTACGTAAAATCAGCCCAACTTATAAATACCCTTTAGGTAAAACACCAATTATCTTGAGTGAAGCGGGTGAATCAATTGAGCAAATTGCCTTTACAGTAAACGAAGAAGCAGCTGGTTTTCTTTTTACTACACAAAGTGGTGAGTTGAGCTACACCTATTTAGTAGCCGAAGAAAACTTCATGACTGATGAACTTGAGTGGCAGGGTGAAACACTCACGTTTGATACAATTCGTGGCGATATACAAGCATTACATATTAGCCCAGACTTAAGTCGTGCTTTTGTCATTCAAGATAAATTACTCTCAGTCATTGATTTGCGCGATATAGAAGAAGTTGACGTTTTATATCAATTGAATGTAGCTAACACGGAAATAGTTGCATCAACTTTATTACCTGGCGCTAACTCGATCTTAATTGCAGAGACTTCAGGCGTAATAAGCCAATGGTTTGAAATCAACGGTAAAAATGGTCGCGAGTTTATCAAGGCGCGTCAATTTGAAACCGGCAATACACAAATTAATGCACTTTACCCTGAGTTCTATCGCAAAACCTTTTTTGCCGCCAGTAACAATGGCCAGTTAGGTGTATACCACACAACAAGTGAAGCTAACCTGTTTGAAGATGCGATGTCTGATAGCAACATTAGCCACTTTGCCGTTGCTCCGCGTTCTAATGCGGCGATTATGCAAACTAACAACAGTTTGCAAATTATTAAAATTGAAAACGAACATCCAGAAGTTACCTGGTCTGCTATTTGGCAGGAAGTCTGGTATGAAGGCTATCCTGAGCCTGACTATATTTGGCAATCAACCTCAGCTGGCGATGACTTTGAATCTAAATTCAGTTTGGTACCTATTTCATTTGGTACGATAAAAGCGGCGCTTTATGCCATGCTATTTTCTGTGCCAATTGGTTTAGCTGCCGCCATCTATACCGCTTACTTTATGCCATCACGCGTGCGTAAAGTGGTTAAGCCCACCATTGAAATTATGGAAGCCTTGCCGACTGTTATATTAGGTTTCCTTGCCGGTTTATGGTTAGCACCATTAGTTGAAGAGAACTTACCCGGTATTGTTGTCCTTATGCTATTGATGCCTGTCGTGATTATAGGCGTTGCCTATGCTTGGCATGTTATGCCTAAAGCCCTAACTCAGCGCATTCCGGAGGGTATGGACTCGATTATTCTTATTCCAGTTATTCTATTGTTAGGTTGGGTTTGTTTCTCAATTAGCCCTGCAATTGAACAAGGATTATTTAACGGTGACATGCGTTTATATATAACGGATGAACTAGGAATCGATTTTGATCAACGTAACTCATTCGTTGTCGGTATCGCCATGGGATTCGCGGTTATTCCAACCATCTTTTCGATTACCGAAGACGCAGTATTCTCAGTACCTAAACAATTGTCACATGGTTCATTAGCGCTTGGCGCAAGCCAATGGCAAACATTAACTCGCGTTGTGTTATTAACCGCTAGTCCTGGTATTTTCTCGGCTGTCATGATGGGTCTAGGACGTGCAGTAGGCGAAACCATGATTGTATTAATGGCAACGGGTAATACGCCGGTTATGGACTGGTCAATCTTCCAAGGTATGCGTACCTTGTCTGCCAACATTGCAGTTGAAATGCCGGAATCTGAAGTCGGTAGCTCGCATTATCGAATATTATTCTTAGCTGCATTCGTTTTATTTGTATTTACTTTCTTGTTCAACACAGCCGCTGAATTTGTTCGTCAGCGCCTGCGTGAAAAGTACAGCTCATTATAATATCAGGAGACGATAATGAATAAGTGGTTTAAATCAGGTTCTCCTTGGATTTGGATGACAGCGGGTGCGGTTAGCATCAGCTTGATCTCAGTAATAGGTTTACTGTTACTGATTGCATGGCGCGGTTTAGTTTATTTTTGGCCCTCTGATATAATTGAATTTTCGATTGAGCAAAACAATCAAAAATACACCGTCATTGGTGAGGTCTACGACAGCGAAGAAGTACCGACATCTCGTTTACGTCAAGCGGGTGTAGAACTGACTAATTATCAACAAGACACAGTAGAGCGCTTTTTAATTAAAACCGGTAACCGTGAGTTTGTTGAGTTAGATTTCCGTTGGATACTGCAAACGGATATTCAAGATAAGCAAGCAAAGCCTGGCTTAGCTAAAATAGAGCGTATTAAAAACGGTAACTTCTATGGCTATATTCACGCCGTAGTAGAGGATGGCCAAACTTATGCAGGTGAGCAAAAGTTAGCCAAACTAGATGCCGTTATTGAGCGCGCTGTAGATTTAAATGAAGACATGCTTGATATTCAAAATAGTGACATTGGCGCTATTAACTATCAGCTGGAAAATATTCGTTTAGAACAACGCGCCATTGAGCTTAAAGGTAAACTAACTGACGCCGTCATTGCTGATTTTGCTAAACAAAAATCTGACTTACAAGCAGAGTACCTAACTTACGAAAAAAGCTTAAATGAGCTGCGTGTTGCAAGCCAACGCGACAAAATTATTGTCCGTGACATGCGTGGCGAGTTAGTTGAGATACCAGCCTACCAAATTTTGGATATTCAATTTCCAAACGATATGAATGGTTTTTCAAAAGCCATTAGCTTTGTCGCGCAAATCGGTAAATTTATTTCAGACGATCCACGTGAAGCGAACACCGAAGGTGGGGTATTCCCAGCCATATTCGGCACAGTATTCATGGTTTTATTAATGGCTGTCATCGTTACACCATTTGGTGTTGTTGCTGCGATTTATTTACATGAATATGCAGCAAAAAATGCCATCACGAAAATTGTCCGCATTTCGGTTATAAACTTAGCCGGTGTACCGAGTATCGTTTATGGTGTATTTGGTCTTGGCTTTTTCGTTTATATGCTAGGTGGCAACATTGACGCCTTGTTTTACCCAGAAGCGGCACCAAACCCAACATTTGGTACACCAGGGGTAATATGGTCTGCTTTAACCTTGGCTATACTAACCTTACCAGTCGTTATAGTATCAACTGAAGAAGGTTTATCACGCATCCCAAGTGCATTAAGACAAGGTAGCTTAGCACTAGGAGCAACCAAGGCTGAAACGCTATGGCGTATTGTTATCCCCATGGCGAGCCCAGCAATCATGACAGGTTTGATTTTGGCAGTTGCTCGAGCGGCAGGTGAAGTTGCACCGTTAATGCTGGTCGGTGTAGTTAAAATGGCTCCGACTTTACCGTTAGATGGTAACTTCCCATTTATCCATCTCGATCGTAAATTCATGCACTTAGGTTTCCATATTTATGATGTAGGTTTCCAAAGTCCAAACGTCGAGGCGGCACGACCACTCGTTTATGCTACAGCTTTCTTATTGGTTACCGTGATTGTCACATTAAACATTACGGCTATCGGTATACGTAACCATCTACGCGAAAAATATAAATCGCTAGAACACTAAAAGCCAAGCTAATTTAAATAGTAACCAAATTAATTAAATAGATGACGGTTGTAGGCCGTCATCATTAAACAGAATACTTAGGGTAATTTTATGATTTCAGTAGCCCCAGATATTGCCAAGATCACCAACGCGGTCGACCCAAAAGATTTTAAGCCTGAGCAAGTGGCATTAGAAATGCAAGACCTCAGCTTACACTATGGTAACAAGCAAGCGCTTTACAACATCAATATGAAAATTCCTAAAGGTAAAGTTACCGCCTTTATTGGACCGTCAGGTTGTGGTAAATCAACCTTATTACGTTGTATTAACCGCATGAACGACTTAGTAGATATTTGTCGAGTTGACGGCGCCATCAACCTTGAAGGTAAAAATATCTATGATAAAGACGTAGATGTTGCCACATTACGCCAAAATGTTGGTATGGTGTTCCAGCGCCCTAACCCTTTTCCTAAGTCTATTTACGAAAATGTGGTCTATGGTCTACGCTTAAAAGGTATCAACGATAAACGCCATTTAGATGAAGTTGTAGAAAGCTCTTTACGTAAGGCCGCTCTTTGGGAAGAAGTAAAAGACAGACTAAACGACAGTGCGTTTGGTTTATCTGGTGGTCAGCAACAGCGTTTAGTTATTGCCCGCGCCATAGCCATAGAACCAAAAGTACTTCTGTTGGATGAACCGACATCAGCGCTCGATCCCATTTCAACTTTAACAATTGAAGAATTAATCAACGAATTAAAAGAAGCCTACACTGTGGTCATTGTGACACATAACATGCAACAAGCTGCACGTGTATCAAACTACGCCGCATTTATGTTTATGGGCGAATTAATCGAATATTCTGATACAAACAAACTATTTACGGCTCCGTCTATTAAGAAAACGGAAGACTATATTACAGGGCGTTACGGTTAAACCCGCACGAAAGAGGTATCAAGATGGAATTAAACTTAGATAAACACATATCCGGACAATTTAATAAAGAGCTGGAACAAGTACTAAGCCATGTTCTCGAAATGGGCGGTTTGGTAGAAAACCAATTAAAAGATGCGTTAACTGCCATGAATGATTTAGATTCATCTCTGGCTGATACTGTTATTGCCAATGACAATAAAGTTAACTCGTATGAAACGATTATCGATGAAGAGTGCACGCGCATTATTGCTAAGCGCCAACCAGCGGCAATTGATTTACGTTTAGTTTTAGCTATTGCAAAAACCATTGCCGATTTGGAACGTATCGGCGATGAAATATGCCGTATAGTAAAAACGGCTCGTGACAAATACTCCAATGAACAAAAGCAGTTATTAGTCGATTTGGACCATATGGGACGCAAAGTGCTAATCATGTTATCTAAGGTGCTAAATGCCTTAGCCCGCATGGACAGCAACGAAGCATTTGAAGTTTACCAAATGGATACACAAATTGATAAAGCTTATGAAGCAATTAACCGCCAACTCATGACTTACATGATGGAAGACCCAAGAGCCATTCCTAAAATTATGGATGTCATGTGGGCAACGCGTTCATTAGAGCGCATTGGTGATCGCTGTCAAAATATCAGTGAACACGTCATTTACTTCATTAAAGGCACAGACGTTAGACACTTCAATCGTGATCAAATAAAACAAACTATTGCTCAATAACCTTTTTCATAAAAAGCTCCTACTTGGAGCTTTTTTTCTTCAATAAATTCAAACACTAAGTCTACAAACTCCCCAAAAACCCACTTATTTAACTTTTAGCGCTGGTAAATTAAACATTTGCATATACAGTTATTTTTAAGCAGCAATTTCAGTAGCTTGAAACTTTTATTACAGTTTTATTTACCCTGTAATATTAGTGTCATATTAGGTACATAAAATCGCAACCAATTAGAAATGTAACTGAAATACATCTGTCATCTTTCAGTTTTAAAAATCGTAATAATTCACTTTTTGTAGTGGGAATAAATCATGAAATCACTAGTTACCGCCACCCTTATCACGTCAGCCATGTTTGCTTCTTTTGCACAGGCAGACGACAGTAAAGCCATTCAACTTTATGGTAAAGCCAACTTAGCAGTAGTCGTTGCTGACGAAGGTGTAGACACTTACAGTGATATTAAAAGTCACGCTTCACGCTTTGGTGCTAAAGGTGAGTTTAAATTAGACAATGGTCTAACTGCACTTTATGTTTACGAATGGCAAGTAAACCCAGATGACAAAAAGGATAACTTAACAGCTCGTAACCAATATCTTGGTGTTAAAGGTAACTTTGGTGAAGTGGTTATTGGCCGTATTGATACAGCATTTAAGAAGTCTCAGGGTAAAGTGGATTTATTCAGCGATTACAAAGCCGATATCAAAAACCTTTGGGAAGGCGAAAACCGTTTAGCCGACGTAATTAACTTTAAATCTGCATCATTTAACGGTTTTAAAGTTGCTGCGACTTACGTTACTGAAGCAAGTGACGATCCAGAAGCTAAGCCAGGCGTATCACTAGCTGTTAGCTACGGCGACGAAAAATTGAAAAAATCTGACACTTATTTTGCCATTGCAAATGACAGTGAAGTTGATGGTGTCGACGCAACGCGCTTTGTTGCTTCAATAAAACTTGACCAATTAAAGCTTGGTGCAATTTATCAAACTGAAGAAAAAGTTGACGGCACAGACGAGTTAGACGGTATTTTTGTTAGTGCTGCATATAAGCTAGGTAGCGCAACATTAAAAGCCCAATATCAAACAGCTGACCAAGACATGGGTGCCAACAAAACCAGCACTACATTAGGTGTTGATTACAAGCTAGGTGCGGCAACTAAAGCCTACACTTGGTACTCTCGTATTGATAACGATATCGACGGTTCTGACGAAGGTTACTTCGCGCTAGGCCTAGAGCAAAAATTCTAATCAATAGTCTTCTCGAACAGGTCTTATAGTTCATTGTCATCGCTTACTCGCCCCAATCACATAGTAGAGCATATGCTCATGGGGCCTCGAAGCTTGACGGCTTCCTCTAAAACCTGCTCGCTTTGACTATTTAGTTAATCTATAGCCACTTTTTAGTGGCTATATTCTCTTAATTACCCTTAATCAAACTAATTTATTTTCGCGATTGTCGTGCGTTTTCGGCTGCGTTTTACCCAGAGAAATTATCTGAAAATAAAACGTACTGAAATAACTGACTGTAATATTACTGACATAAAATCGTCATAAAATTTATCGCAATTAAATACGACACCGTTTGGAGTTAATAATGAAACTTAAAGCACTCGCAAAAGTAGTAGGTTTTGCTGCTGCGACTTTATTCGCCGCACAATCTGTTGCTATCGATGAAAATTTACCTAAATACAAAAAGACCAGTGGTATTTCTGGCAAGCTATCATCTGTTGGCTCTGATACATTAGCTAACATGATGACTTTCTGGGCTGAAGAATATAAGCGAATTTATCCAAACGTAACCATTCAGGTTCAAGCTGCTGGTTCATCTACAGCTCCGCCAGCGTTAACAGAAGGTACTTCTCAATTCGGTCCTATGAGCCGTAAAATGAAATCAAAAGAAATTGAAGCGTTTGAAAAACGTTTCGGTTATAAGCCAACGGGTGTACGTGTTGCTATCGATGCATTAGCGGTATTTGCTCACAAAGATAATCCATTAAAAGGCTTAACAATCAAACAAGTTGATGCCATTTTCTCAAGCACTCGTAAATGTGGCGGTAATGAAGATATTGACCGCTGGGGCCAATTAGGTCTTTCTGGTGAGTGGACACGTAAAGATATTCAATTATTTGGTCGTAACTCTGTATCAGGTACTTACGGTTACTTTAAGTCAAAAGGCCTTTGTAAAGGTGACTTTAAAAATAACGTAAATGAGCAACCGGGCTCAGCATCAGTAGTACAATCTATCTCTTCTTCTTTAAATGCGATTGGTTACTCTGGTATCGGTTATAAAACATCGGGTGTTAAAACAATTCCTTTAGCGAAAAAAGGCACTAAGTATGTTGATGCAACAATGGCAAACGCGATCTCTGGTAAATATCCGCTTTCTCGTTACCTATATGTTTACATCAACAAGCACCCTAACAAAGCACTAGACCCGTTAACAGCTGAGTTCTTACGCATGATTTTAGCGCAAAAAGGTCAGCACATTGTTGAAAAAGACGGCTACATTCCTTTACCAGCTGCAGTGGCTAACAAAGAATTGAAAAAGCTTGGTTTACTATAAACGTTAACCAACTAGATAATGCCAAAAGCCAGCGATAAGCTGGCTTTTTTGTATCTTCATACCTAAGTTTTTTTCTTTTTAAGCAGAATACCTAGTTGGGTTTTAATTAAACGTTGACCAATTACAGTTCCGCAAAGAATTGATCAGTTGAGGCGAAGTAATATTAAGAAAAATCTAAAATAGGTTACTGTGCGCTGTTCCAGACGCTTTACTGCATTCCCACATCCATGTAGGTCGAAATTTATTTCGACAATAGCAGTAAAGCTGCTACAAGCTTGGTTTCTAGCTATTAAATTGCCTAATATTTGATCCTTTGGCGAGACTTGCTTATGCCCCCCTACTTTTGGTGCCTGCTGGGATGCGGTACTTAGAATTTGCTGGGAACAAAATTCTGTAATCTTACTCTTTTAGTCAGTAAGGTTTTCTGGCTCTGCAAGCATAAATGCTCGCCCACAAAAACTTTAGATTTTTAAACGATTATTTTCGACAAAAGTCGGTGGATTAATTACCTTACTCGAAGTGATTAGGCTTAATAGTTAATAGAAAAACTAATAACTCGCAATATTGAGGTTAAGGCGTTTTAAACTCAACTTACGTAGTTCAATGATCTCTTGAGTGGAAATTTGGTTTACCGCAAAAAACGCTTTTGCTTCTTGCTTTGAAATTAAATTATGGCGCTGCAGCATTTTATAACGCGCGTAGGCAATACCTTTAGACAACAACTTAGTCGCTTCAGAATACTCATCAAAGCTCACATCGCTGGCGTAATCTTCAATTAGTGGCAATACCATCATGCGTTTCAGGTTAAAACTTTCCACTATATTGGCACTAATAGGTGCTGAAAATTCCATCATCAAATTACGTAGTTTGATTGGATCAGGCTCTAAATCGACTAACGCATCATGCTCTTCTTTCATGCGACCATCACGCGCTTCAGTTAATTTTTTCTTCCACACTTCGTCAAAAACGCGATAATACAAGCGAATTATGGCTGATTTGCCAATGTCATGAAACATGCCTGCAACAAATAAAGCACTTTCATTTTGATCATAGATTTGGGCTAATTTACGACAGCATATTGCCGTTGCTAGGCCATTTTCCCAAAGCTTACGCTTCATCAATCGAAACGGCTCTGTGCTATGTGGCACCCACTGGCGCAATGCAAATGAAGGGATAACAAAAGGCAGGTTTTCTAAGCCAATATAACTTAACGCCGTTTTAAGTTTATCTACCCGTACTTTTTTCGCTTCTGCCGATTTACGATATACAGGCAAGTTAACAAATTTAATCAGATCTTCCGTTAACCATTGCTGAGATGCGACTAGCGGCTCTAATCGGCTAATAGATGCAGCTTTAACCGACAATATATCTAATGAGGCTGGAACGGCATCTGAAGTGCCTATTGTTCGCTCTACGACACTGTCTGTTTCTAAAATACGCTCGCGAAAAAGCAAATCGACTTCAGAATTGACCTCGCTGGACATTTCTTGTTTATGAACTGCTTTACTAAACTCTTGAGCTTGACGGCTTTCGCGAGCGTTTTTCTCTACATCCAGTAATCGGCGAGCATCATTTACATAGTCGTCTTCTTCGTACTCACCCAAAGCAATCATACGCTGACGACGGGCAAAGTCGTAACTTATCAGCAGGTCATGAAATCGTTGCTGAATACTCTCAGCGGTTGCATCTAGTGGCATATAGTTTTATTTATTCAGCATTATTTTCGGGGTAGATTTACGATCACAAACCTTAATCGGCACCACTTTTATCAAAAAGCTCTCCAATAAAAAATAGGTTTGGACACCAAACGTTTATCAGCAACCCTAACTTTGCCCTAAACATTAAAGTAAAAGATAGCCAAAAAGCTCAGCTATCGCAATGGTAACCATTACAAATCAGCAAAGCCATTTTGCAAAGGTTAAAAATGCCAAACTGTGAAACAAAGCTTAAAGTGATAAAAAGTTCTCTAACAGCTGGTAACCGTATTCAGAGGTCACTGATTCAGGGTGGTACTGAACCCCCCACAAAGGCAAAGATTGATGAGCAATGGCCATTATAGTTTGTTGATCATTATCTTGGGTTGTCGCAGTCACAGTAAAATCACGACTCAATGTATTAGGTTGAATCATTAAGGAGTGATAGCGAGTAACTGAAAAATTGCTAGGTATGCATTTAAACATTGCATGGCCGCTATGGCTAACAACGCTGTTTTTTCCATGCATGATCACCGGCGCTCGAACAATTTCAGCCCCATAAACTTGAGCAATGCTTTGATGGCCCAAACATACCCCTAAAATAGGAATATCACCAGCTAGCTCAGTGATCACATCTAACGACACGCCTGACTCATTTGGCGTACACGGACCAGGAGAAATGACAATGTGCTTGGCCTTGGCACGCTTAATGGTAGCAAGATCCCATTCATCATTACGCACCACTTTGACTTCAACATCCAATGACTGGAAATAATGCGCTAGGTTGAATGTAAATGAATCGTAGTTATCGATGAGCAGTAACAAGATATAAAACTAAAAAAGCAGGAAATTAAACAAATTATACTGGTTTTATTGGCCCATGTAACGCGGTACATGACACTGCTCAAGATAAGTAATAGATAGGGGCGAGAATGAAGAACAACAAACATAAAAAAGCCGCTGCAGAGTTAGTTATACTCGCAGCGGCTTTCAATTAACGTTATAAAAGCAACTAAATCAATGACTCTTGATCAGCACCTTCTTTTTCAACTACGGTTGGGATCAAGTCTTCTTTGCTAATACCAAGACTTAACGCGATTGAACTCGCAACATAAATAGATGAGTAAGTACCAACAAACACACCAAATAATAAAGCGGTTGCAAAACCGTGGATTAAGGCACCACCTTTAAAAAATAACGCTAACAATACTAGAATCGTCGTCACAGAGGTAATCATAGTACGGCTTAATGTTTGCGTTAACGAGATATTAATAATCTCTTCAGGCCCACCTTTACGTAATTTACGGAAGTTCTCGCGAATACGATCAGATACTACAATGGTGTCATTTAATGAGTAACCGATTACCGCTAATACAGCCGCTAAAACGGTTAAATCAAACTCTAAGCCCAAAATTGAAAATAAACCTAAAGTTAATAACACATCGTGTGCCAATGCCGACACAGAGCCTAAAGCAAAACGCCATTCAAAGCGAAATGCCACATAGATCAAGATACAAATAAGCGCGGTTAACATGGCAAGACCACCTTGCTCAGTCAACTCTTTACCGACATTAGGCCCTACAAACTCAATACGGCGCATGTCGACTTCACCTTGATCCGCTTTGCGCAGTGCTTTTAATACCGAATCACCAATTTCAGCGGCTTTAGCCCCTTCACGCGGTTCTAAACGGATCAACACTTCTGAGCTTGAGCCAAAATGCTGTACTACTGCATCGTCAAAGCCATTTTCATCTAGTACCGCACGAATACCTTTAAGTTCAGCTGATTGCTCAAAACCAACTTCAATTAAGGTACCGCCAGTAAAATCTAGGCCGAAATTTAACTTGTTCACCGCTAACGATGCCAGTGAAGCAATCATTAACAAAGCTGAGAATGCCATCGCAATTTTACGCGCTGACATAAAGGCGATAGTTTTAAAATTTACAGCTAACATATGACCGCCTCCTTATATTGAAAGTTTTTTAACATTACGACCACCATAGGCCAAATTGATTACCGCGCGTGTACCAACAATCGCAGTAAACATAGATGTTGCAATACCAATCGCTAGCGTAACGGCAAAACCTTTAATCGGCCCTGTACCCACAGCGTATAGAATAACCGCAGCAATAAAGGTGGTGATATTGGCATCAGCAATGGTCGAAAATGCACTATCGTAACCATGATGGATTGCTTGCTGTGGCCCTCGGCCATCGCGCAACTCTTCACGAATACGTTCAAATATCAACACGTTAGCATCTACCGCCATACCAACGGTTAATACAATACCCGCCATACCCGGCAAAGTTAGGGTTGCACCAGGGATCATCGACATCACGCCAACAATCAGTACCAAGTTTAAGCCCAATGCCAAGTTTGCCACCATGCCAAACCCCTTATACCAAGCTACCATGAATAACAACACGCCTAAGAATCCCCATTGAATAGCTTGCATACCTAAATCAATGTTTTCTTGGCCTAAGCTTGGCCCCACTGTGCGCTCTTCAACAATTTGAATAGGCGCAATCAAAGCACCCGCTTTGAGTAATAAAGCTAAATCATGTGCTTCTTGCGGTGAGCCTGCCCCCGTAATACGGAAGCTACTACCTAAACGCGCTTGAATAGTGGCAACACTGATAACGTCAGCCACTTTCTTAAATACTGGGTTACCGTCTTTGTCACGTTTACCCGTTGGCTTGTATTCAATAAACAGGGTGGCCATTGGTTTGCCAATCGCATCTTTGGTGGCACGCGAGAAAATGCTACCGCCCTTGCTGTCTAAGTCGATATTAACTTGCGGGCTACCGTATTCATCAAAGCTAGATGCCGCATCAATGATGTGATCACCGGTTAACATAACGCGACGTTTTAACAATACAGGCTGGCCATTATCACGACGATAATACAACTCTGAACCAGCAGGTACACGACCGCTTTGTGCCGCATACGGGTCACCGTTTTGGTCAACCATACGGAATTCAAGCGTTGCGGTGGCACCTAAAATACGTTTTGCTTGGGCGGTATCTTGTACACCCGGCAATTCGACAACAATACGGTCAGAACCTTGGCGCATAACCACTGGCTCTGCAACACCAATTGCGTTAACTCGGTTACGTATGATGGTGATGTTTTGTTGCAGTGAGCTTTCTTTAATTTCTTTAACTTTTTGCTCACCCATTAATGCAGTTAAGAAAAAGCCTTCATCGGTAGAATCATCAAAGGTAAGATCACCGTGTTTTTTCTTTAAGGCACGCTTGGCGTTAGTTAAATCTTCTTCAGATTTAAATTCAACTTTTACCCCGTTGCCAAACTCACCAATACGCGCATAACGAATTTTTTCTTCACGAAGATCGGTACGGAACGACGAAACCGTTTCTTCCTGATTTTTCTTAATCGCCACGCTCATGTCGACTTCCATTAAGAAGTGAACACCACCACGTAAATCTAAACCTAATTTCATAGGATTAGCATTTAAGTCGGCTAACCATTGTGGTGTGGCAGGCGTTAAATTAAGTGCAATAATATAGTTTTCACCATAAGCATGATTTAACGCTTCTTTGGCTTTTAACTGTTCTTCCGTATCAGCGAAACGAACTTCAACTTGGTTGTTAACTAAACCTGCAGATTGATAAGCTAAACCCGCTTTATCGAGTTCACCTTTAACCTTATCTAAATCAGTTGCTTCAAGTTGCACACCACGTAAGCCTGAAATTTGCAACGCGGGATCTTCGCCGTATAAATTGGGTAGCGCGTAAAGAAAACCTGCACAGATAATAAATATCAGCATCAGGTATTTCCATAAAGGGTATTTGTTTAGCACGGAAACATACCTTCTTTGAAATGAAAAAAGCGCTCAATGAGCGCTTAATGATTAAATTGACTTAATAGTGCCCTTTGGCAATACAGCTGTAATAGCTGATTTTTGCACTGCAATTTCAACGTTATCCGCGAAAGACACCTGAACAAAATCTTTGTCTTCAGCAACTTTAGTGATTTTACCCACTAAACCACCTTGTGTGAGTACTTCATCATTTTTAGATAGTGAAGCAACTAAATTTTTATGCTCTTTAACACGCTTAGCTTGCGGACGGTAAAGTAAAAAATAAAAGATCAATACCATCACAGCCAACATAACTAGGCTCATGAAGCTACCACCTTGTGGTTGCGCAGCATCGTTGGCATACGCAGAAGCGATAAATAAATCCATTGGGTTTCCTCGAATTTAAATTTTAGTGATTTTTTAAGCAGCGCACAGCACTGTACAGTGCGCCACATTATAATATTGTGTTATTTAATTGGGGCAATGGCTGGGTAATCAAGCCAAACTGCCTAATTAATTATTTCAGCTAGTTTGATTCAGCCTTGTTAAAACCAATATCGGCTAAAGGCGGCACGGGTAAATCACGTGCTGCGTAAAAGTCTTCAACAAACTTAGCAAAAGCGCCTGCTTCAAGTGCATCACGCATATCACTCATCAGTTTTTGGTAAAAACGTAAATTATGAATGGTGTTTAAACGCGCACCCAAAATTTCATTACATTTATCTAAATGGTGTAAATATGCGCGAGAGTAATTTTTACAGGTGTAACAATCACAATTTTCATCCAGTGGGCCAGTATCTGTTTTGTGTCTCGCATTGCGTAGTTTTAAAACACCGTCAGACACAAAAATATGACCATTACGTGCATTACGTGTCGGCATTACGCAGTCAAACATATCAATACCACGACGCACAGCTTCCACTAAATCTTCTGGCTTACCTACTCCCATCAAATAGCGAGGTTTATCTTCTGGCATTTTCCACGCTAAATGATCAAGAATGTTGATCATATCTTCTTTCGGTTCACCAACCGACAAACCGCCAATGGCGTAACCATCAAATTCAATATTAACCAAACCTTCAAGGCTTTCATCACGTAAGTGCGGGTACATGCCACCTTGCACAATACCAAACAAAGCATTTGGATTACCGTCATGTGCGTCTTTTGAACGCTGTGCCCAACGCAGTGACAATTCCATAGAATCGCGAGCTTCTTTTTCAGTCGCTGGGTAAGGTGTACATTCGTCAAAAATCATGACAATGTCAGACCCTAATTCGCGCTGCACTTGCATGGCTTTTTCAGGTGTTAATTCGATACGCTCACCGTTAATGGGGGAACGAAAGATAACCCCGTCTTCATTAATTTTACGTAAGTCACCTAAGCTAAATACCTGAAAACCGCCAGAGTCGGTTAAAATTGGCCCTTGCCAATTCATAAAATCATGCAGATCACCATGTTGACGAATAATTTCAGTGCCTGGACGCAGCATAAGATGGAAAGTATTGCCTAACACAATATGCGCCCCGATATCTTTAATTTCATCAGGCGACATACCTTTAACCGTACCGTAAGTACCGACCGGCATAAATGCGGGGGTTTCGACAACTCCGCGCTCAAAAATCAAACGGCCGCGGCGCGCTTTGCCTTCTGTAGTGATCTTTTCGAATTTCATTAGCTAACTTCAGTTTCAAGCTCTGAATATCCGAGTCGAATAACGAGCTTCAATTTGCCTAAATTTAAAGGTCGCTAATTTGACCAAAAACCCCCTTGAAAAGCAATGAAACTGGCGTTTTATTTACAGTTTGTTAGTGATTGTGTCATGATCATGCCATTATTCATTTTAAGATAGCGGCTGAAACACCCATGGCTCGAAAAATTCAATACACCTTTAAAGGTGAAACAAAACTCATCAACTTTGCTTTTGATCGATTTAATGACGCACACGAAGCTGCGGCGGCCGCTGAAGGCATCGACATCACTCGTTTTTTGGCTATGGAACAACAACTACAAATGTCAACGCGCGATAAAAAAGCTTGGCGCAGCTATCGTGATGGGGAATTTCAAAAAATGGGCTTTGGCGACATTAGGTTAGTTAAAGACGAAGAAGGCGCTTAGAGATTAGATCTCAAAAAGTAACGTCTATTGTACTTTTGACGAAGCCACGGCTTCGTCAAAGGCTTTAAATACGACGCACCGGATTTTTGTTACCGACAAATCCTATGTACCTGCTGTCCTGCAAGCACAGGATTTTGTTCCCGACAAATCCTAAGTACCTGCTATCCTGCAAGCACAGGATTTTGTTCCCGACAAATCCTAAGTACCTGCTATCCTGCAGGCACCAAAAACAGATGCCTAATGCGAGCGTCTAACCTACAAAGTAGCGCCTATTTATCAATCATATCTTTCGCGACTTTGCCGTTAGGCATCCGCATATCACCGCGATACAATACATTGGGTCGCTGAGTTTCCCCTGCCGCCAACGCAAGGCCATCTTGCACTATATTGGCTTGGCTTAAATCAACTGGAAAAAAGCCCACTTTAGCAGATTGGTCTCCTATTTCAGTCGCAGATAATTGCGAAAGAACTAATACAGGAGCGGTAGGAAATATTAAATACCAACGTTGACCAGAACGATTGCGCTGTAAGTCATTGCGTGAGATCGTTTGTAAGTTTTTACCTGTCCGTTTAGCTAAATATTGTCGGTTGGCTTGACTAAGAAAGTAAGTCGCCAGATTACCCACTTCCGCCACTGGTTTATCAAAAACCGTTTGGCGTAAAATAATATCGCCGGTAATAGTCAAATTATTAATCCGCCCTCGAGTTAAATCTCGACACCTTGTTTTACAAGCAAAAGAACCTTTGCCAATAAGCAACGCTGTACCGCTGTCTATCGCTTCAATATTTTCGACATGAATATTTTTCATTATTTTGCTGTGTGCTTTTAGCCAAATGCCCGTAAAGCCATTAGTCACTTTAACGTTTTTAATACTAATGTTATTCATAGATGAATAATACGGCCCAGCACGGTTGTTATTATCCTTGTTCGTACCATTACCGGCTTCTAAACGTACCGCAATGCCATTAAATGATTCGATATTTTCTATCTCAACCCAATCACCGCCATAAACTTGAACCGTACCGTAGCCTGTATGCACAGTGTGCGCTTTAACGTTTTTAATTGAGCCTTTTATTGGTGTTCGACCGTACGTCGGGTTACGCACAATAGCAAACATATCAGGAATAACATTACCAACATCATCAACAAATTGACCTTGGTCATTAGTGGCTAACGCGACGTTGGCCGAGTTCATGGGTTTATTTTTACTAATGACAGGCGTTTCACCTTGTTTAGTAATAACACTTTTCGGGTTTGGCTGATAACGCGCCTGCAAATAAACAGGCTTTTTGCCAAACCGATACGCGTAAGCACCATCTTTATAATCGCGATCAGATGTTAATTGCACTGAAACAGATTCGGTGTGGTTATCCAAAATGGTTACATTCGATACCGCAAAATTTTCCACAAAGTAGTAACCAAATGGAATGGCTCTGGTTATGTTCACTTTACCATTACCAAAACCACCATTCATTTTCCCATAGTTCAATGGCATATTGGTGCGGGCGTCAACCGTAAAATTACGAGCTGGATCGGTAGAGCGGATCTCTACATTCTTGACCCGTTGTTTAATTAGTTTATTAGTATTCATGCTGCGCCCAAACGAGAATAAAAACGCTTTGTTAGGACGATACCCCGCTTTACCTGTTGGATGGGAATTTTCTTTAATACCACGCATTTCCAACACAACCTCAGGTTCGATTTCAAGGCGCACATTCGAAGGCACTGGAACATGGGCTAAGCTAAAACGATTATTGTTGCCATTTGGTGCAACCCGTAACCGTACTACACCGCCATTTTGCTCTTTAGAAGCTTGCTGCAATGCCTGTATTAAGCGTTTAGTGTCATTAACTTCAGCATTAAAAAGCTCAGTTGCAAATAACTCGGTTGGCGAGTCATCAAACACTTTGTTCTCGAAATAGCCTACATATTGGCCGGTATTGGCAGATAAGTCCGTATCGGTACCTGTTGACCATAAAGGCTTATTGCTGGCATAAAGCTGCTCAGCAACGGTTGGAATATCGCTATTCGTATTCGCTACCTTGACCTTGTTGCTTAAAATTTGGTTTTGCTTATTACCGTCACCCTTGGCAGCACCAGTACTCGTGCAGGCTGTGGTTAATAAAAGACTTAGGGCAGCGCAAGACAAAATGTAGCGATACACCTTGGCGCGATTCAATTTCAATTGACTTGTCATGACTAAGTGTCACCTCTAACGATTAATAAATGCGATTGACTTAGTTTTTGCTGTGTTTAGGTTGCTTTGCCGACAACGCTTCAACCTTAAGTCTATCCTGTAATGTTAATCGTGAGTAACAATAAAGTGATAATTATTGTAAAGGTAGGATGTTTTAGCTATTAATGATAGTTTGAGTTATCAAGCACTGCGCTCAAACCTAGTGAGAGCTAGCGGTGATTTAAGCCCTGTGGGCGGCGACTTTACAACTATGCAGACACTTTGTTGATGCTCTTCATTTACAGGAGGGGTATACATTAACCATAGCGTATTTCCCCATATCCGACGCATTCCAAGCCTTGTTAGGGTCGACACTGTCTGTATAAATACCTCGGATACTACCCGCCATACCCGGTGCAACTTATCGCCCCTTGTAATGGTTCATTTTAAGGTGTCAAATTAGCAAACTTAACAATTTGTTACTGGTTTACAGTCGACAGGAAGCCTAAAATTTAGCTATCGCTAAACGACAATATAAAATATGCAAGAAACGCTAATAGAATGGCCTATCTTTGTGCGCGCCGTTATCCCCTTCACCGCTGCCCACCTTTTTTTGATGGTACTCATTTATTTTACGCTAGTTAGGCGATATATCGGTGAGGCTTACATTTACTTAGCAATTTTTCTCGGCAGCTTTGCCTTGTTTTTGTGTGGCCCGTTAGTCAATGTATTACCTTTTACTGAGCTAAAACCTTGGTATAGCCTATTCAGAAACCTATTACTGTTTTCCATTGGTATCCCGACGCTAGTGAATGGCTTGTTTATTTTAGCCCAACGAAAACTGCCACTTGCATTAAGCTTGTTACCGTATGCCATAGGTTTGGGTTGGTCTATCTTCTTTGCTCTAACCAGCTTTCGTTACGCCGCATTAGGCTTACCAGCATTACAAGGCATGAATATTACCGATGCTTGGGCTGGGCAAATTGCCACCATTGCATTAATCCTAATTGCACCTTGTATCTATTTATTAACCACTAAACCAAGTAAAAAAGTCGCCATGTACATATATGGCGTACTTAGTTTCTGTACCTTTATGATTATTGGCAACGCTTCGCGTGCGTGGGAAGTTTATTATGCAGGTAGCAGTTTGACCGCTATTATTTGGGGCTGGGTGGTAGTCAAAGACATCCAACGCACAAGTCGTAAAGCGGAACAACATCATCAACATGAAAAAGCCCTAGCGAAAGCGCAATTTGCTACGGCTTCTAAACAAGCCTTCAGTGAATTTTATCCCGCCGAGCTAGACGTTAAATACCCATTTAAGGAACGAGAAGAGCTCATTGAAGTCGTTAAAACAGCCAGTCATGGGTTAGTTGAACAATATGCTAAAACACTGACTATTGCCCTACAACAATACACTAATGACAACTTAGCCACATTTAAACTACGGACTCGTGAGTTAATGTTTATGCTGTACGACGTGACTATTTTTGCTAGCGGCGAATCGCAACCACTTATCCGACGCCTTGAATCTGTTGGTCAAGAAATTGAGCAATGCCAAGATTTAGAGCAAATCCAAGAAAACGTAATCGGCGAATGCCTGTACTTAGTTAGTGTCATTGCCGCCCAACCGACAAGATCGACAGACAGCAACGATTTAGTCGATTCGATAAAAAGTTTTGTCTTAAATAACTATTATAAAGAGTTTTCTAATCATGATATTGCCAAAGCGATTGGCACTAGCCAGTCGCACATGATGAAAGTCTTTAAGCAAGTAACAGGCACTACCATTAATCAATTCTTAGTCGAGATCCGTATTGAAAAAGCCAAACAACGCTTGTTGTCTCAGAACGTCACAGACACCGCACTGGACGTAGGTTTTAACAACTCAACCTATTTTGCCACCGTTTTCAAAAAGCACACCGGCTTGTCGCCTAAGCAATACCAGAAACTAGCCAAGCAGCAAGGCTAATTAATTCATCTCGTTACTGCTAAATAACGATCTGACTGACTACAAAAACATTCACCTTGCTGCGTAAGTATTTGCCTACAAATGAAAAAGCCCGCGTATTGCGGACTTTTTTCTAACTTAAGTTTGTTAACAAAAAATCAATTATCTGAATATCAATTTACTTAATATCTATAGTGATTTTTTGCTCGGCTAAGCCTTTAGCACTGGCCGTGATCGTAACTGGTCCAGCTTGTTTAGTTGACTGAATTATCGCTAACGCTCGCCCTTGGTCTGTATCTAAACTATTGGCTTGAAAGTCTTGGATATTATCCGGCGCACCATTATCTACACCCAATAATTTTGCAGGGCCTTCAATAGTAAAGGTAACGTGAGTGTCGGCCACTTTAACCGCATTACCGCGCTTATCACGCAACTGTACCACAAGATGAGCCACATCATAGGCATCGGCTTTTAACTCAGTTTTATCTGTAGTAAAAGTGAATGCCACGGGTTTTGTGGTAGTCGCCAAGTGTACTTCTTGCTCTTGGCCTTTAAGCCCTGCTTTAGCAGTTAATGTTCCGGCCTCAAAAGGCACAACCCAACGCATAATTCGGTTGCCGCTTTCTGACATACTGCGATAGCCCAGTGAACGACCATTAAGCAATAACTCAACTTGTGCATGGTTAGATGCCACCTCAACTAAAACCTCTTCACCTTGCTGATAGTTCCAATGCATTTCAGATTGGCGCCATTTGTAACTACCACCCCAAGCGGAATCCGATTTAGATTTTGGCAGGGCAAAACCTGATAACGGATCTTTCTTAAAGCCTGATTTAGCGATTGGCAATGTGCCTATCGATAAGTGTGGTGTATCTACCCAAATGCTTTTAAAGTAGTTCCAACCTTGGCGTTTAAAACCAGCTAAGTCGAGCATATCACCCCAACCGCTTTTTTCTGGCCATTTGTTATGACGCTCACCCATGTAGTCGATACCTGTCCACATGAAAATACTAAACACACCTGGATTTTCCAGTACTTGTAACCAATCGCCCCATACACCTGGGTTTTCATTAATAGTGATCAACTTATCTGGGAAATGTTTTTGCGCCCAAGGAATAGTAATGTTGCGATAGCTAAAACCGGCAATATCGACCGCATCGGCATAACCAGTAACCATACTGACTTGTGGGATAATCATGTTAGTCGTTACTGGGCGTGTTGTATCAAGCTCGCGCGTCCACTTAGCTAATTTTTGCGCGGTTTCATGCAACAGATATTCGTTTTTAGGCGTTTCGTCGTAGCGTTTTTTCAACTCTTCTGGCGAGAATTTAGGTTGACCGCCCCAAAAGTTGCTGTTGGCTTTTTCTGGTTTGTTGGGATCCCAATAGCCTGTAACGTAACGATAGTTAAGATACGTCCATTCAATTTCGTTACCTATACTCCATTGCACAACACTTGGATGGTTACGATCACGCAACATGGTGCGGGTTAAGTCACTTTTATTCCATTTTTGAAAATGTCTATCATAACCGCGCGATATATAATCATCATGTCGGTCATGTTTGTTTAAGCGCTTATCTTTAGGGTAGTCAAACTCATCAAAAAACTCGTTTTGCACCAAAATTCCCATTTCGTCGCATAATTGCAAAAACTCTTTAGAGAACGGATTATGCGCAGTTCGAATAGCGTTAACCCCACCGTCTTTCAACATTTGTAAACGGCGTTGCCAAACACCTTTAGGTACAGCGGCACCAACTAAACCACCATCGTGATGCAAACTAACCCCTTTCATGAAAGTAGGTTTGCCGTTTAAGAAAAAGCCCTTTCCGGCTTCAAATTTAATATCACGTATACCAAAACGAGTTTCGTATTGATCGACCACTTTATCGTCGCGGATCACTCGCGTGATCGCGGTATATAAATTAGGCGTTTCTGTATCCCATAGTTTTGGCTCAAATACGTTAAGCTCTTGCTCTATTTCTTTAGTTTTTTGGCTGCTTAAACGATACTTTTTACTAACCTCTGCAACATGCTGGCCTGAACCATCGACAATTTGCGTATTCAACAGGAAAGACGCGCGACGGCTATTTTGATTAGTGACATTAACCTTTATATTAACCCTAGCTTTTTCATTTGAGATTTCAGGTGTAGTAACAAAAGTTCCCCAAACCGGAATATGCAACTTATCGACTGTCACTAATTTTACGTTACGATAAATACCACTACCTGTATACCAGCGGCTATCTACGTAGCGCGAATGGTCAACATGGACAGTTAGTACGTTCTGACTACCATCGGTTTTTAACTTATCGGTTAAATCCCAATAAACCGGTGAATAACCGTAAGGGTTTTCTCCTAAACGCTGACCATTTAACCAATACGTTGCATTATTATATACACCGTCAAACAACACATAAGTGGTTGTGTTGTTTGGATCGGCAGGTGTCGCAAAATGTTTTTGGTAAATACCTACACCGCCAGGTAAATAACCGGTTGCGCCTTCCCATTTTTCAGCAAATGAAGCTTCAACACTCCAGTCATGCGGCAATCGTACATCTCGCCAACCACTGTCATTCAGAGGTAAGTTTTTAGGTAAGGCAGTATCGTTAACTAAAGTAAACTTCCAATCAAAGTTAAAGTCGACTTGACGCTTAACAACACTGGCTTGCACTGCGCTGATACACGCAAACAAAGCTAGTCCAGTTAGGCATAACCAACGCGCTATTTTATTCGTTTTCATGAGGCTCGGTACCATTAATTACAATCATTAAATGTGGTCGACAAACCCTAATTAGCTTACACAACCACATTTATCAGTAGAGTCGTAATTTTATATTCTAATGAATAAAAGTTTATTGTTGACAAATTTTTCGTTTATTTACAATTTTTACGTTGCTATAAGTAAAACAATACTAATTTTGAACATCTATTTGCTATTTTAAATTCGCCTTTCACCACACATTAACTCCACTCAAAGTCAATACATGAATATTACTCATGGTTTTATTAGTTTTTACCATTTTTATTCATTAAAAAAACCACGTATAAATTCTCGCAAGCTTTAAACAGGTGACTAAATAGTGATGGCTTAAAGTCGGTCTGGCTTCCACTCAGACAGCCGCCATTACGTAGCTATTACATAACAATGACTGCGACTATAAAGACGGTACGCAATTATCAACGAATTAATTAGGATGCTAATTCATCATGAACCACGAATTTACTTTCGCAATTAAACGCATTTTGTTTGACGAGCATTATCAACCCGCAGACAACACACGCATAACCACCAACTTTGCTAATTTAGCAAGGGGCGAGCGCAGACAAGAAAATTTGCGCAATGCGTTAAAGATGATAGATAACCGCTTTAACGCCATGGCGCATTGGGATAATCCACAAGGAGATCGATACTCAGTTGAACTCGAAATCATCTCAGTCGAGATGAGTTTGCAAGGCAGTACGCAAAGCTTTCCATCAATCGAGATCTTAAAAACTCATATTATCGACCTGCTAACGGGTAAACGCAGTGCCGGTATTGTCGGCAACAACTTTTCATCATACGTACGCGACTATGATTTCAGTGTAGTTTTACTAGAGCACAATAAACAGCAAGCACAATTTAGTATTCCGGATAACTTTGGTGAGCTGCATGGCAAACTGTTTAAACATTTTGTTAATTCAGACACTTACCAGCAAAACTTCGAAAAACCACCAGTTATTTGCCTCAGTGTGTCAGATAACAAAACTTATTTTCGAACGGAAAATCAACATCCGGTATTAGGGGTGGAATACAAACCTAACGACACTTCGTTAACGGAGCACTATTTCAAAAAAATGGGCTTGGCCGTGCGTTATTTTATGCCGCCAAACAGTGTAGCGCCATTAGCTTTTTACTTTTTTGGTGACTTGCTAACCGACTACACCAACCTTGAATTAATTAGCACCATTAGCACCATGGAGACGTTTCAAAAAATTTATCGACCTGAAATTTATAACGCCAATGCTGTCGCTGGGAAATGCTACCAGCCTAATTTAAAAAATAGCGATCATTCACTAACTCAAATCAATTATGACCGCGATGAACGCAGCCGTTTAGCGATACAACAAGGTAAGTTTGCTGAAGAAAACTTTATGAAACCTTATCAAACCGTGCTGGAACAATGGTCGGCCAACAACGCGAATAGATGAACAGAACACAGGTAAACATAATGAAACGATTATTACCCACTTCCACGGCTGGCAGTTTGCCTAAGCCATCTTGGTTAGCTGAGCCTGAAAAACTTTGGTCGCCATGGAAGTTAAAAAACCAAGCATTAATCGATGGCAAACAAGACGCGCTGCGTATTGCATTACAAGAACAACAAAGTGCAGGGATAGATATTGTCAGTGATGGCGAACAAACTCGTCAGCATTTTGTCACCACCTTTATCGAGAACCTGAGTGGGGTCGATTTTGAGAACAAAAAAACGGTGCGAATTCGTGACCGCTACGACGCCAGTGTACCTGGGGTTGTCGGTCCAATAGCAAGACAAAAGCCGGTATTTGTTGAAGACGCCAAGTTTTTGCGTTCACAAACCAAACAACCCATAAAATGGGCATTACCAGGTCCCATGACCATGGTTGATACCTTATACGATGATTACTACCAAGACCGCAAAACATTAGCCTTTGAATTTGCCAAAGCACTTAATGCCGAAGCCAAAGAGCTTGAAGCTGCTGGCGTCGATATTATTCAATTTGACGAACCCGCTTTTAATGTTTTTCTTGATGATGTTTGTGATTGGGGAATAACGGCACTGGAAAAAGCCACGCAAGGACTTAAATGCGAAACAGCTGTGCATATTTGTTATGGCTACGGGATTAAGGCAAATACTGATTGGAAAAAAACCTTAGGCAATGAATGGCGTCATTATGAGCAGACCTTTCCCGCATTACAACAATCGAGTATTGATATTGTCTCGCTCGAATGCCATAACGGACGCGTACCGCTAGAGGTACTTGAAATGATCCGCGGTAAAAAAGTTATGGTAGGCGCTATTGATGTCGCCAGCGAACAGATAGAAACACCTGAAGAAGTGGCAGAAACCTTACGAAGTGCACTTAAGTATGTTGACGCAAACCAACTATACCCTTGCACTAATTGCGGTATGGCGCCATTACCACGTCATATCGCCCGCGCTAAGCTCAATGCACTGAGTGCTGGCGCAGCCATTGTAAGGCAAGAGCTAGAACAAGCTTTATAGTCTGTATGATCTGATTTTATGCTTCTAAATTAGCGCAATAAGCAAATGCTCACCAAAAAAAGCGGTACAGCCAATTTCTATTAGCCATACCGCTCAAGCACACAACTTCTAAATCTAACTCTTTATTGAATCAAGAGAATAAAGCAGGCTGTTGGGATTTTTGTTCCAGACAAATCCCAACTACTTATATCCCTATAAGCAAAACCTGCCCTACATTGATTTACGGTGCGACTGTGTAGTCCAGTTTAAGTCCACCGATATTGCAGCAGTAGTTAGCTGAGGTATCGATTTGTAGGCGGATACCTTTGTACTCAGCCATATTACGATCGCTATCTAGCGTTCCTTCTTGTGAAAGGTATGGGTCGTTCCAGCCACCGCCACCAGGTAGTTGGAAAGAGCCAAGTAGCTCTTCGCCACCATCGTAAATACCGTACAAGCTTGCGGTGCCACCGCTACCGCCAACATGTTGGATGGTGGCTTTAATATCACCGACTGGAGCAAAATCTAAATCGTACGATACCCAAGCGCCATCCTTAATTGAATCTAGCTTGTCGGCTTTTACATTTAAGATATTGCTATCAGTCGCGGTATCTAACACAAACTGTTTCGCTGCTTTTACTGGTTTAACACTACCAACATTAACCTTGAACCAGTCAACATTAACCCCAGACGAAACCACAATGCGTAAGGTATCAATCTTATCTATAGCGCTAGTATCTAGGCTTTCAAAACCAAACTCCTGATACTTCTTCCAACCGCCAGTCGAGGTGGTTTGTAATTCACCCAGCATAGTGCCATCAGCATAGACAGTGAATTTAGGGCCACTAAATGATGCTACGCGCGCACTGATAGACAAGTTAGTTACGCTATCTTGGTTAATATCAAACTCAAACCAGTCGCCAAAGCCAATATGGTTACGGGCAGTACCGCCGTCACCTGTATCTTCGGTTTTCATAGCATCTGGGTTTTCGCCATCTTTATCACCAATGCGGTTAGCGTCTTCAGCTTGTAGAACCAGCTCGTTAACGTCGTAGCGCACAAAGGTTGCTTCATAGCCATCAACATTAATTCCACCGCCAACTTGAACAAAACGTAGCGAGGTTACATTACCGCCAGTTGGAGCATTAAGTTTTACTTTATCAGACCATGCATAGTCACCCCAACCACCAATATCAACAGTAGTAATGTCACCTAAGTAACCATTTTCACCCAGCTCAGCATAGTTAGCATACACTTTTAAGGTGCGAACATTGTTTGAGGTATTAGCACGGACATGCATATAAGCAACATCAGCCATATTCACATCAAACTCAAACCAAGCGCCGTCATAGGTATAACCGACTTGTTCGCCACTGTTCTCAAGTTTTAAGCCAGACTCACTATTGCGTGCCGTGTCAGAACCAAAGGTCGCTTCCGCTTCTAACGCTAAGGTAACAGGTGGTTTACCAAATACTGGCGCTTGGCCGATATGCGCATTATAAGCAAAGGATTCTGCGGTACCGATTGAGTCGCTCGCTGCATATAGTGGCGCTTCGCTGCTGGTACTGGTTTCCATACGCAGGTACAAGCCATTGGCTTTCGATAGTAATGAGAAAGTGCTATCGCCATTATCTACCCAAATAAACTTAGCGTTATCTGAGATATCATCCGACGGTAACGTTTGAACATGGGTATAACCGTAGCGGCCCGTATCTACTTGGACATAACGACCTGTATAGTCACGTAAAGCAACCATATTCTCACCGGCATCTTCAATCACAAAACCTTGATCAACAGCCGTAGCATTTGCCGTTAGCGGCGATAAGCTCTGAGGTAATGTTTCATCAGATTGCACATAGCTACCGTTATCCGCCATGATAGCCACGTACTCGCCAATCGGCGCTTGCGCATAGCCATTAGTCACCGAATCTATATCGACCGCATCCGGTAAGCTGAACAAGGTCATGGTATGTAATAACAAGCCATCATCATACTTAAAGTACTGCTCAAACTCGCTGATCGTATCGATATGCTCGCCTTCGATCACTAAGTTATCAAAGTGGAAGAAACGTAAATACGCTTGCTTATTTAAGCTTAAGTTCGGCTCGGTTAATAACTCTTCCATATTGTAAGACGCTTGGCGAATGTTAAAGTCTTTAAAGACTTTATCGCTGATCATGCTTACTGTATCTGGCGTGGTATCACCCTCATCCCAAATACGTAAGTTAAAGATCACTGTCTCTTTGCCATAAAACTCAAAGTTCTCAAATACGCCCCCTGAGTGGTTTTGTAATGGCCCGATACGTAAGCGGCTATCAAATACACCATGATTTTTCCAAAACGAATCGGTACGGCGATCTGAACTTAAGATAGTATGGTTAGTGACTTTAGTTTCGATATTGCGATCACCCGAGAACACACCTTCCCAACCGAGTTGGAAAGAAGGACCATTGTGCATTACATAACTGGTGCACTGATCCATAGTGTAGTTTTCATGTACATAGGTAATATCGTCATCGTTGATTAACAAGCTGCCTTTGTAAGCCACTTCAGCACCGTTATCTTGGTAGGTACCGCCACCATATCCAACATCTTTATGGTTGTTCACCTCGGCTTTACCATTGCGAACCATCACACCCATACGCGCGCCAATGTTAGTAAAACCTTCAAATACGGTTGGCTCAGCTTTATACGCACCTTGGAGCCAAACGTGGGTATCCCAAGCTTGAGTGATACCCCAAGGGTTACCTTCAATTGCATCTAGGTGTGACCATTTACTACGCGCGCGATCACTCCAAACATAGCCGTCGGCGTCGCCTTCAGCAGTGGTATAAACATTAAACATTTCGTCTGAGTACATAGCGCGACCCCAGACTTTCAACGGATAACTATCGTTCTTAAATAAGAAACCATAATGTAAAAATGCATCGCCCGGCGCGTACATCTCACGCACCACATCGTTACCTTGGGCACCGCCATCTTCAGCCGGTACCGAGCCACCTTCACCTAAAAATTGATATTTAGGATTAGGCAAGTGAATACCTGAACCAAATACCACTAGCTCGCCATCGTTAAACTCTTTGATTTCACCTTGAGGTGCCGACCCCGGCGCAACATGCATAGGGTTAACGAAGATAAACAACGGCGCTTCAATCGTGATTGGGCCGCGATCTGCAGTATTTGCGGCATTAGTCCAGGCATTGCGATTAACAGCAATTCGGTAATGCTTAGCCGCATCGCTTGCTCCCTCCAAAGTGACATCAAAGGTTTGATCATCAACTTTAACAACATCGACTGGCGTTGGGTGGATCTCAAGATCGCCCATATCAACCATGCCCATCTCATCGTTAAGGCGAACACGGACAATGACTTTCTCGCTGGCATCAAAGTTAGTCCAATGCTTGCTATGTAATGAGCTACCTAACTCCCCTTCAATCGGCCCATAGTGACCATACCCATATGGACGATGACCTGATAAGTTGTCAGAACGATAGGTATGGCTACGATCATTCTGCGCTAAAAAGTTACGAATTTGCGGACGGGTTTCATAAACAGGTGAGATCAATGGTTCACCATCCATTGTTCTGACTTGTGCAGAGAAATAGCGAGAAACGCGCGTCGCTTTACCTTCATCTGGTTCGTTTGGCGTTTGGTATTGCATCAATGGGAAGGTGATATCACGCGTGACCAAATTGCCGTCATCATCGGTAACGTCTTTGGTGACCGTCATCATTTGATTAGCTTCGATCGCCGGTACTTGCGGATACACCTCTAGTGTGTCGTTAGTACCAACTATACGAATGGCCTCACTACCGTCCGAGCTTAAATCATCACGGATCGCACGTACACGTAATAGGCTGGTTTCATCACGCGAGAAATTCGAGATAGTTAACATCTCTTCATCAACAGCGGCTTGGCCTAGAGTTGTCCAAGTATCAGAACCTTCGATTTGTTGCTCAACCACAAAGCCAGATTCGTTCACACTGTTATCTGTCCAATAAGCGGTAAGCTGTGAATAGGGCGCACGTGATTGGAAGTGAACTTTAGTAGGCGCATTAAGATAAGCCGAGTGATCAGCAGCAACCATTAGCATGCTATCCACGGTATGGTTTAAACCATCGCTGTCGATTGCCACTAAGGTTAGCTTATGCATACCCGCCTCTGGCAAGGTTAAGCTTGCTGTGTAATCTGGCGCGGTAGCCGATTCCGCTAGCTTTTCGCCTGCCAAGTAGTATTCAACTTTAACGATATCGCCGTCTTTATCGCTGGCGGTAACTGCTAAGTCTAATGATTCACCTGCCACTAACGGCGTATCATTAGTAGGTAATACTAAGGCGACTGTAGGCGGCTTTAACGCGGCTTCGACGACTAGCCTCATTTCGCCCGACGCCTGTGCTCCTTCTTTATCGGTAACCGTGGCACTTAACATATTCTCGCCAAGTGACGCGTTAATGGGCACCACAAAGCTAGGCATAGTGAATGGAGCTTGTGTAACACGCTTGATTAACGCGCCGTTCCAAAAGTATTCCACAAAAGCGATGTTGTTATCCGCATCGCTAACTTGGCTACTAATTTGGATCTCAGTACCAATCGCATAGCTATCTTGTGGGTCGACAATGCTGGCGGAAATAACCGGCGCGCTATTGTCTTTTTGCTGTGCGCAGTCGTCAGCGCTACAGCCAGGATCTTGAGTTGTTTTGTTATCGTCGCCATTACAGCCTGCTAACGCAAGCGCGATAAAAAATGGCAAAGCTTTCATTTTTAAAGCCATGATGAGCCTCTTTAAAATTCTTACTGACAAACATTAATTGAGTTTGTGAAGAGGAGTCTTTTCACTGGAAGACTCCTCACGCTATATACATTGCGTCTTGCCTGAGCCTATTGGCTATCACCCTGTACTAGGTAAACCACTTCACCGGTAATTTGGTCGATAGCGTACAAAGCGCTTTCGGTGCGATCGGTTGCTACCAAATAAGGTAAGCCACCTTCCGAGACAATAGAGCTCAACTCACCTATGGTGTTTTCAGCCGACAATAATGGTTTAAGTGTGACTAACGTATTGCCGCCAGCTAAGCCACCTTGCGGTGTTGCTTCCACTAACTCAGCTAAGTTTGCTAGATCTAACTCTGCCACTTGATTGCCGTAAGCCACATAAGCTTTGTGGTACTGGCGATCAACCGCAATAGAGTGGCTATCCAGTAACACAACCGCATCGCCATTACTATCAACCAGATTTAGTTGGGTAAATGGCACTGTTTGGTCGTAGATGTCTTTGCGCACAGTGGCATAAACACGGGCTTGTTTATCACCTTTGTTTTGCGCAAGCGTAATGATGTATTCGGTGCGCGCATCACCTTCACCTACATAAAGTAAGTCGGCCGATACCGTACCTTCATAGTTAGTTGTGCTGCCAAAGGTCTTTCTCGACAGCCATTTACGATGCGTGGTCGAATCACTATTTTGGATTGGGCTACCTTCAAGGTTGTAGTTCATGGTGATACGACCAATACCGTCATTACCTGTAACGTAAAGCGTATTACCGTCTTCCGACATCACCATTTGGCGGCCATCCCATATAGTATTACCAAAGCCAGATAGCTTGGCATCCGAAGTCGCGGTTTTCTTCAAGTCTGGATAGTTTTTCAGATCCGATACTCTAAGCTCGGCTTTATCCCACTTGGCACGCACTAAATAGTTACCATCAGTGACTGGACGATAGTTATTAACCGCAACACCACCAATTTTCTTTTCAAGCTCGGTTTTACCGTACAAGGCCAAAGGCGCTGTTAGCTTGCTAGGGCTAGATACCATCTTAAACTCGGTAACTTGTTTGCCTTCTTTCTCCGCCATATAGAAGATAGGGAAACCGCCGCGACCATCTACCGTAACATCAATCAGGTCGGTGTAAGCACCCGCTTTGGCTGGGAACAAGGTATCTTTATTCTCCAAACGACGTACATACAAAGTCAAAGGTTGTAAGTTGATATCGTCAAACGGTGTAATGGTGGCATCAACCGCTGAAGTTAATACAAAGGCTTTATCCTTACCCACCTCAACATCAGTCATGCTAGCAACGTAAGTCCAAATACCTGTTGCTGGGTCATAACTGGTAATCGGGTTGCCATTAACTAATAAATTAGCCGTGGTCACAGCATCATTACCGGTATTTAAGTGAGCTTGACCACGCAACGTCACCGTATCCGAGGCCGTTGCACTCACAGCAGATGGGAACTCAATCTTGGCATCTAAAACCGGTAAGCTTGGGTCGGCTTTAGTTTTAACCGTCCAGCTAAAGGTTTCATCACCAACGCTAAAGCTAGGCTTAATCGAGGTAACATAGGTTTCAGGTAGCATTACCTTAATTTGTAGGGTTTGTCCTGGCTCTATTTCTGCATTCGGTGAATCGGTAAAGAAACGACCATCAATTGAGTAAAGTACTTTACCCGATAATGCATTGCCATCAGCGTCAGTCGCAGAAACATTAACCGGTAACGCAGCGTTGTAGCCTTGTAACGATACGTTGTAGATCAGCTCTTGAGGTGCTTCGGCAGTACTTAATGGCGCACCAGAGTTACGAGGATCATTGATAAAAGTATCAGGATCAATCTCATCAAACTCGGTATCTTTACCTTCGGTTACCACTTCAAATGGTACGATTTGCGTACGGGTTTCACGGCTTTTCACCACCTTAACCCCGCGCTCATCGGTTTTAGCCACCATCACAGTTTCGCCACTGTCGGTTAGCTGCGCCACCATTTCGTATTCAACCACTTCATAATCCCAAGTCAATTGCGCACGATAGGTTTGGTCAAATACATAGTCAGGTAAGGCAAAATCAACCCGCAGATAATCACCATTGCTAGCACAGGTGTTATACGCGTATGGCGTTGAGGTTTTAAAATCATCATCGCTATACACCGAGACATTAGCCACAGGTAACACTAATGGATTACCTTCTTCGTCTTCACCGACATAAGTGTCTTTATCTGAAGTAAAGGTAAACTCTGATTTAGCAAAGTTGCTTAAGCCACCAACTGGCATTTTCGATACAAAGCTCACCACTTGGCCATCGGCATATTCAGTGGCCGGTTTTACATCAAGCAATTCAAATTCTAATTGCGCTGCAATTTGCTTAGCGATAGCTTCTCTTTGCGTTAAATCATTGCCGTCTTCATCCTGATTGTCATAAGGATCAAAGGTAACATCACGCAACATGTCTGATGCCGAAGGTGTGCTTACGGTAAAGTCAAAGGTATCATCAGCATAAGTAAGGCTGGCGCCAAACTGCATGTCGTAATAGCCTTCACCTAAAATAAAGTCGATAGAGATCGTATCGTCATTTAATACCGAGGTGATAGTGCCATCGCCGGTTGTACCTGAGCCCGGTACCGTCGATTGCACGTTAGCAATAACCATTTGGTGCTTAAACGGGGTGGCAACCATATAGCCTTCTTCAGAAGGACACTTGTCTGGATCGGGAGCAAGAATGGTTTCCGGCGCAGTTAAGGTAAAAGCATGGCTTTGAAATGGCGCTAAACCAGATACTTTTTCTTGATCCGGCTTAAACGACAACTTAAGGGCATTACCATTATATTCAGCGCCCTGTAGCTGGTTAGCATCAGTGTAGGCTAAGTCAGCTTGCGTACCAGATTGACTAAAAGTAATAGCATCTGCGGTTTGTAAACGAGTATCCGCTGGTTTAGAGGTATCATCACTACAGCCCACTATACTGAGCACGGAACAAACAGCTAAACAAACCGGCGTATTTTTAAAATATTTTGAAATCATGGTGACTCCGAAAAATCGAGTTTTAACGCCCCACCATACGGCAGGGCTCTTAAATTTATTGACTGCAGTGGGTCAAATCAGGATCGCCGACTATGATGTTGTTAGTGCGTAGCACATAACCCATGTCGTAAGTTTCAAGATCCATCACTAACAGCGCCGAGTAGTCCGCATCATTCTTAACATCCGAAATCAGCATGTAATCCATATCACCTTCGATAACCAAGGCTTTAATATTGCCAAGGGTTGGCTGATTAGCATGTTGAGGACTGGCGATAACCTTGGCGGTTAACACGTCACTGGTGGCAATATCGGTTAAGTCGACTTCGTAGATAAGCTTGTCTTTGTTATCCACTATGTAGGCTTTACCACGTTGGTTTGAAACAGCCACTGCATCCGATTTATACAGTTTGATTTCAGCGCCGCTGTCATCATATAAAGTGATCCGTGTAGACGCTTGATCAGGCACATAACTGGCACTGACTTTAGTCTTACGTAGATAGGTTTGACCATTGTTGCCAAGCGTTAAGTTGTCTTTACCATCTAGGGTCAGCAAGTACTCTTCATACATGGCTTCCGGATCATCACTGCCCGTCACTGTGCTGTAAATATCAAGGCTTACCGCATTGTTATTCATTTTCGCAGCGTCTTGCGTGCTGTCGGTTTCTTTAGCAATGATGCCCACACCTGCACCAAAACCTTTAAATACATTGTCTTCGATACGTGGTGTTTTAAGACCAATAATCGCTTGGTATTCAGGTTGTTGGTTGAAGTTTGATTTGGCACTCATAAATAATTGCGTGCCATCCGCTGAGTAAGCAAAATGCCCTGGGTGTTTAACCCCTTCCCAGTTGGTTTGGTAGTTACCTTTATTTGAGAAGGTCACGTCACCATTTAGATCATCATCGGAATAGTAAGCTAGGTTACCCGGTGAGCCACCAATCACCACACCGCCTACTTCTGGTAAGGCATGGTTAAACTGCACACCATTAACCCCAGCGTCTTGCCAAGACCAAGGTAAGGTTAAACAAGTTGGTTTTTCGGTGCCTTCTAACGAATAGCGCCATAAAATACCCGGCGCTTGGTTACCCGTAATTGAGTCATTATTTCCGCTTTGATCCAGCAAGAATAACGAGTTATCGCGCGGATCGAGCGATACATCCGCGATATGTTCTAAAACACTAGTAGTCATAAAGCTTGGGAAGTACTCAAGCTTTTCACCGGCAGCAATACGGGTAATTTTAGCAATCGACTCATCTGTCATCGCCACTTGACGATCGCGATTTTGATCGGCTGGCCAATCACGCGCTAAGTTACTTTCGGCAATGACCGCAAATTGGTTATCACCATCTGCAAGTGACACTTGGAACTGCCAAGCATAAACATTGCGCTTCACTTGCTGATCACTGGTGGCTGAGTCAACCATAATGGATTCATCCGCTAACAAGGTTAACTGGCTAGCATCAAGTTGACCTTCTGCCACGCGGTTACCATTGGCATCAATACGGTAAATCGTCAGCTTATCAACCGTATGTTCAGTTGGAATAGTCGCGTCTGGTACCTTACCATTATTAGCAAAGTCGAGCTGGTCTTGGCTAATGGTGACCTTACCACGCAACGTCACTTTATCTTGATAGGTCGCGCTGCTAGCAACTGGATAGTTCCACTTTAGAGTTGGCCCTGGCAAATAATCGATAGCGTGAGTATGCACTGTGGCAGTGGCTGTCGATTTTTCAATACCTTCTTCACCGACTACCGTACGTACAACCAAAGTTTGGTCGTAAAAGCTAGCGATATCGTCACCATCTTTACTTTGCACGGCAAGGTTAAGCTTTTGACCATCACGAATCGTCAATTGGGTAACGCCCGGCTCGTAAACCTTAAACAAGCTGAGATCCGTTTCGTTAATAGCGTACAGAATATCGAAATCAGTAAAGCTTGGAATAACTTCACCGTTTTCATCAACGTCATTCTTACTTAATACCACAGGCGCATTAGTATTAAAGCCAGTAAAAGTAATTGGCTTCATGACAAATGTTCGACCCGGTTTTAAGTTACGCTTGCTAGATAAGAAGTTTTCTTTTTTATCAACACTCGGATCACGTGATGCCGTGTTAATAATAAACTCATCTTGGTGATTACCAACTTGGATCACCGCCTGATAGGCTTTGTCCCATTGCGTATCGTCTAAATCAAACGTCGGGGTGATATTAGTCAGTAAGGTTAATGTGCCCTCGCCTGTTGTCATCGCCGCGCTTTTACCGACAAACTCTTGGCTATCAACATCAAATGTTGGCTTTAACTCGTATTTAAAAAAGCCTAACTCTGTTACATCGATAGCATCAGCCATAGGTACTGGCGTAATTTGCGCCAACTCATACAAGTATTCATCGCTGTCACAGGTTTCCAAGACGAGATCAACGGGCTGTTCTGGTGCGGGACGACCATTAGCTTCGGCATCTGCTACCTGAGCTTGCCAATCTTGTTGCGCTTTAATGTTGGCAAACTCGGTATTGGCGTTACGAGCTAAACAATCATCTTCAGTAATAGACAATAAATTCTTAATTTTTGGATCGTACAAAGTGCCGGTAATATCTTTTACAGATACCACGTTAACTGGCACATTGGCGTCTTCGCTCATGCCATAAATACCGACACTTTGTATTTGTGTTGGGTAATCGGCATTAACCCCGGCAAAGTTCGCGCCTGAGTTTTCAAAGTAGTATTCCAGTTCGGTTTTACCCGTCTCAGAGTTAGTCACTTCACGTGAGTAACGCTTAAATGAAGTACCGCCCTGATATAAAATCGGCTCTATCGTTTCTATGGTTCCGGTATCAATACCTGCATTATCAATATCGGTATCGCCACAACCAAATAACGAGCTACATGCTAAAGCGATGGCACCCATCCGAAAGCAAGATAGTGGTTTAATTTTTTGCATTTTATTTACCTAAATTCTTAACCTAAACAATGGCGCGACAATTAAAAACGGCTTCTGACACCAAAGGTGTAGAAAGCGCCCGTTTCGTTGTAACTGCGCAACAAATGCTTGGTATGGGTTAAGTCACCAACGTAGCGTTTTTTCTTCTCGTTGAGCACGTTACTCGCTTGCAAGTAAACCGTGGTTCCCTTGTGGCGGTAGCTCATCGACAAATCCAAAGTCTTGAATGTGTCGTTCCAAACAGGAAGAGAGATCGCAGCTTCTTTCGAATCTTGTTTACCTTCAGAGGTAGTGAAGTATTCACGGATCAAAGGATCAGCACCCGCTGTCGAGTTTTCACTGTAAGATTCATCGCGATAGTTGTAGGCCGCACGGAAGTTAAAACCTGCTTTGTCGTAGAACAAAATGAGGTTGGCACTGTTTTCCGATAGATCTTTAATCGGCAAAATTGAACCATCAAGCTCGTTAAAACCAGATTGCTGACTACTGTCGGTAAAGGTGTAGTTACTTTGAACACCAAAGCCATTTAACCAGCCTGGTAAGTATTCAAAAGTATGCGTTGCTGCTAATTCAATACCCTTGATCTCACCGGTCGCACCATTATCTGGTTGACGAATAGAGACAGGATCATTAGTGCGATCGCCATCTTTGTTTCTATCCTCTAACGAAAAGTAGTTGGTGTAGGTATTAGTTAAAAAGTCTTCTAACTCTTTGTAGTAAACCGCAGCACTAAATTGGTTTACATCGCTTGGATACCATTCCCAAGAAATATCATAGTTAGTGGCTTTTTCCGGTTTTAACGCTGGATTACCGCGACTACCTGATAAACCATAGGTCGGAACACTAAACGAAGGTGATAAATCGACTGGATTTGGACGTGTCATGGTTTTGGCATAGGCAAAACGTAAGAACATGTCTTCAGTGATCAATAGATTTAAGTTAAACGACGGCAATAAGTTTGAATAGGTTTGCTCGTGCGCCACCCATTTATAATGCTCGGCATTAATGCGGTTGTAATCTTGCGCTTGGCGTTCGGTATCTTCATCGATAATACGATACTTGTTCATACCTAACGCTTTAGTGTCGGTTTCGACATAACGCACACCGGCATTACCCATATATTCATAACCAAAAATTTCGTTGGCGAAATTGGCTTTGAAGTAAGCGGCACGGGTTTCCTCTTCAATCACGTAAGGATAATCTTGATCCAAGACCATGGTTGCAGCTGGGATCTTTAAGGTGTAGTTGTACTCTCTAAACCCTTCAGGTGTTTCATCGTCCACTGGATACGGATAGCGATCGGTACAAATACGCTGCACGTCTTTGTCGTACAAAGTACAGTTGCCTTCACTGCGGCCAGGGAACAACTCGGTCACTAAATTTTTAAGATCGGCATGTTGCATATTAACGCCAAACCAAGACGGCGTACCGGCAGAGTCAGAGCCTGGGAAGGTATCAGAGATCGGCATAAGGTAACGCGACATATAGTTATCGACGCCATACATCTCTTTACCAATTTCATCGATCCAAGGAATGGTTGGATTTTCCCAACCTATGTGATCGCCTAACATGGTTTTGGTTGATAAATCTTGATCGTAACCGCGCCAGTTATCTGATGTAATGGCATGCACGCTTGGGCTAGCATATCGTAAGTTAGTTTGCTTGCGGTTAACGTTGTTGGTAGCAACACGAGCACCAAACTCAAGCTCAGTGAAAAAGTCGCCATCTAGCAATAAGTCAAAATCTAACATCAAAGAATCTTTCTTGTTGATGTTAACCTTCTCGTTACCCCAGACATTGCCCAATGCATAAATGTTTTGATCTAATAGCGCCGCTTGCAATGACTCAATATCACCATCACCCGTAACAATACCGACTTGAGGTAAATCACCCGGAGCTGCATAGTTGTAATACACATTGGCACTTTGCAGATTAACAACGTTAACGTCTTCATCTATGCCTAAAAATTCGGTAGCACGTTCGTCAACCGGACGTAATAATTGCCCTGCATTTAGGTTTAAGGTGTAAGACTCAACCTCTTTTTCTGAAGCCGCGTGGGCATACACGACCTTCATTTTCAGCGATTCAGTTAAGAAGGCTTCTACGCCAACCTGAAAGGTTTCTTGTAAAAGAAACTCGTCGTTACTCGCAAACTGGGATTGCGCTGGTGGATTATACTGATCACCTTTTGGTGTCATGGTCGCGGTTTGCATTAAATAACGCGCCATTGGCTGTTCAATTTGCTCAAGCTGTTTGTTATCAACATCAACTGCATACAGCTCACCTGCGCGTGGTTGACGATACCAAGGGCCGGCTAAGCTAAGCGCGTCGTTTAAGTTGGTAGACTCTAAATCACGATCCAGCGGATAGTTACGGTCGTTATTAGTACGGAAGCCTAAACCTTGCTTAGTGTAGATACGCGATAATTCCATACGCGTACCACTAACGGAAAACTGTAAGTCGTCATTAATTTTCCACTGCAAGGCGGCATCAAAGCTTAATCTTTCGTCTTCATACGGCTTTTGCTCAATCGACATATTGTCTGGGCGAAATACCACGAGGTTTTTCAGTTGAGCACTGTTGGTCGCTTGGGTTGGTATTAGTGGCGCCCAGTTACTGTTAAAAGTATGCGAATCACGATAACTGGTTTCTGCCGCCGAGTTTACTAAGACACCGACTTCACCCAAGCTGCCTAAATCAAAACGCGTGGTGCCTAACCAAGTGCCTTTAAAACCTGTATCGTCGGCAATCTCGTCTTGGGTGCCTTGCAGCGACATATTCATGATGGGCTTTTTAAAATCAAGCGGCTTAAAGGTATGTAGGCGAACCGTGGCACCGGTTGCACCTTCTACCATATCGGCAGTGGGTGATTTAATAACCTCGATTTTGGCGAATAAAGCAGAATCAACGGCGCTAAAGCTATTTGAACGCTCGTCACCGCCACTACCCATGCCTTGGCCGTTAATTTCTACGCGGTTTTGAGTTAAACCACGTACCTGAACACCAGAGCCTTGTCCTGTGCCATCACGTTGAATTTGAACCCCGGTTACCCTTTGTAGCGCTTCGGCGATATTGTTATCAGGTAATTGACCGATATCTTCGGCAGATATGGCATCGAGGATCTGCTGGCCGCTTTTTTTCATAAACGCGGCATCTTTAAGTGAATTACGAACCCCTTGAACCGTGATAACTTCCGTTTCGTCGTCTTCGACTTTTTCTTGTTGTTCAGCAGCATTAACTAGCGGTATGCTAAAAGGCGCGATGGCCGCTGCAGAAACTAGCAAGTGCCGTCGGATGTGTTCAGCGAGGGATTTACGTTTGTACATAATAATGAGTCCCAGTAACTTTCTAATAAATGTGTGTGAAACAGTCTTGTCGCTCTCTTGTCGCTCATTTGTCAAAATAGTGCTTGAGTACGTTCGGCAACCTGTTTGCATTGAAATAAGCCGTTAACTTGCACTTAAATCTTGCTACTTAATTTATAAAAAGTTGTTAACAGATACAGTGACTGAACATCCGCAATCGTCTACATACACATAACAAAGTGTCTCAAACTCACTAATAAATAATATAAAATCACAATTGATTATTTTCAGACCTATATTCATAAAAACAATAAATATCAGTTACTTAAAAAAATGCGACACATTTCGTCACCATAAAATGCGACATAAAGTCATAAAAACTTAGTCGTTATGTATGTAAAAATGGCACTTGGCTTACAGGGGATTTCTGTAATACTTTATTAACAAGATTAAGGAAGCTAATAACCTAATGACTTTATGCTTAAAGTGGCTTTGTTTGATATTAATAGTGCTAGTCACTTTGCCATCCACATTTGCTAGCCAGCAGTTTTATCCGGTTTTTCCTAACGCGTTAGAAAGCGACGCGAAATGGCATAAAGTGGAAAACATTCCCAATCGCTTAATTAAAAGTGCAGACTTTGGCCCTAACAATGATTTGTGGTTTGCCACTTCCGAGGGCGTATATCAATTTGATGGTTATCAAGGGCAATGGCATAACAGTGAAAACGGCTTAAATGTTAGTGAAGTACAAGCCATTAAATGGTTGGGCGATAAGCTTTATATTGTCAGTTTTGATGCAATTTACACCTATGACGGCAAGCAATGGCAGCAAATTGGCGAGTCATTCGAATTTTTTCCTGAACATTACACCCACCAAATCGTCACTTTAGCTGCTGACAGCAAGGGCGATGTGTGGTTTTCTGCGCAGCAACATGTCGTGCAAATAAAACAAAACAACTACACGGTTTACGAAGTAGAGGACAAGTTTTTAGCTAGTCTAACGCTAGATACGCAGGATAATATTTGGACTTTGGATGGCCGCAGTGGTCATGTTCGTCAATATAAATTAAAGAACCATAAGCTCAATCAGCAAAAGATTTGGCGTCATTTAATGCGCCCCAAAGCCCAACTGGTGTTGCCATTTAATGGCGTGATCCAACAATTATCTGACGGCAGCATTTGGGTAACCAGCAGTGAAAACAGCCATACACCAAAATACCTAAACCCAAATAGCCAAACGGAAAACCAAGAATTTACTACAGTGCGTATACCGCGCGTTTTTACCCGAGCCATCAACCATAGCTTGTTACAAGTCAGTAATGGCGATATTTATATTACCAGTGGTAACGATATTTTATTCTCACGCGATTTAGGTAAAACTTGGCAAAAACAAGATATAGAGCAACATAGGTTAGATACCAGTTTTCTGGGTCATATGCTGCTAGAATCAAACGATAACCGTTTATGGTTACTCGAACCTGGGATCAGCATAAAGCGCTTTCCGCTCGATCTAAACAAACCCCATATCTATCCGAATATGTTGTATCAATGCAACGATAGCGATAATCGCCAATACTTTATTGATGATCAGGATAATATTATTCAGTTCGATGTCAGCTCCGATACTTGGAATCGCTATTCACCACAAGATACCCATATCAGCAAACCTAACTTAGTCTATTGCACCCGCAATGGTCGGGTATGGGCAGCAGGCAGTGACCAGCAACAAACTGCTATCAGCTATTTACGCGGCAATAAATGGTATCAACAACAACATACGCCATTAGAAACCAGTATTCACTACCAAGCCACTTTAGAGACCGAACGCGGTGATATCTATTTCGGCAACAGTTATTCAGAGCGTAAAGCCGACAACGGCTATATCATCAAACTCAATAATGAAGACAATGTTTATCGCGCTGAACAAGTACTGGTCGATTACCCTAAGGTGTCAAAAATAATCCCGTGGGATCAAGACTCAATTCTGCTGAGTGGCCATCGCTTACGCTTTATCAATAAAGGCGCATACAAAGCCATGGAGTCGCCACCTGAGCTGAAAAAAGGCTGGATTGAAGATGTGCTTAAAACCCAAGAAAACGGATTATGGGCCGCGACTTGGGGCGGCGGCATTAGCCAGTATAAAGATTCGACTTGGAGCCAATGGGATAGCAGCAACGGTTTACCAACCAATAATATTACTAACCTAATGCCACATGGCGACAGCATATTGGCTTTGTCTGATCGTGGGGTTTTAGAGTTCAATACCGGCACTTGGTACTTGCGCAACTATGCGGGTGCTAAAGGCAAAAGCCAAAGTAGTAACCTGCTTAAATCCAATGACAATTCCATTTGGGTAACTCAATTTCCACGTATGTGGGTGCACAGGGATTTTCGTAAATTTAACCTAAAAGTCGCCATGGCTAGTCAACGTTACTACCCTGATTATGCAGCGCCGCAAACCCAAATTAAACTGATGCAATCGCTAGAAGCGTATGATTCATCGGTTTATGTTAGTTGGCAATCCACTGATAAATGGTCGACTACGGCCAATGAAGATCTGTTTTATCAATATAAATTAAATGATCAAGATTGGTCGCCATCGACTTCTGATACCACCTTACTGTTGTCACGTTTACTACCCGATGACTATGTATTACAGGTACGCGCTCGCGATGCCCATGGCAATATTGAAAACACACCAGCCGAGTTACGCTTTACCATCAGCTTACCGTTTTGGCAAAGCGCTTGGTTCACTGCTTTATTAATTATTACGCCTATCATTATTGGTTTATTGTTGGTTGCCTTATTGGTACAACGCATAAAACACGTCACTAAACTTGACCAAGTACGCTTGCGCTTTTTAACCAATATCTCGCATGAATTGCGTACGCCGTTAACCCTAATACTTGGGCCTTTACAAAAAGTAAGGAAGGACTTACTTCCTGAAGATCCCAAATTAAAATCGCTAGACTTAGCCATAGAGAATAGCCAACGCTTAAATGAGCTAGTCGATCAACTACTGGATTTTAGAAAAACCCAGCTCGGTGCAGTAATACTAAACCCACAGCATAAAAACCTAGTTGCCTTTACCCGCATGCTGGTCAATAACTTTGAAAACTTAACCGAAGGCCAACATCAACATATCAGTTTTTCTTGTAATCAAAGCTCGTATATTTGTAACTTTGATCCTGATGCTTATCGTAAAGTGTTGGAGAATTTGGTGGTTAATGCCATCAAGTATTCGGATGCTGGCGCGACAACCAAAGTCGAGTTGCATATCGATCCGGATAAACACAATAAAGTACGCTTAACTGTTGAGGATCAAGGTTATGGCATTAACCCTAATGCAATCGATAATATTTTTGATCCCTTCTATAGCGGCAATCAAAAACTCGATACTAACTTTACCAGCTTTGGAGTTGGCTTAGCCTTAGTTAAAGAATTGGTCGAAGCACAAAACGGCAGTATTAATGTAATCAGCCCTGTTCCCTACCAAAGTAATAGTAAAATTAATAATAAAGACGATAGCGGCGACAACCCTGGCACCCGTTTTACTATTGAGTTTAATGAATGGCATCAAATCACCCCGCCAACGGTACCAACCGAAACTAAAACCGACAGTGGTGCAACAAATGATGATCAAGTGATTGTGCTGCTGATTGATGATCATCCATCATTAACCGAATACCTAGCTGATGAACTGAATGATCATTACCGAGTAGAAACCGCAGAAAGTGCTGAGCAAGGTTTTAAAATTGCTACCGAGTTAGTGCCGGATATTATCGTCTCCGATGTCATGATGCCGGGGGGTATGGACGGGCTAGAGCTTTGCGAGTTATTGAAAAAAACCGAAGTCACTAACCATATTCCAGTGATTTTACTCACATCGCTGTCATCGAAAGAACATCAAGAGCAAGGCTTAAAAATTGGCGCCTTGGATTATCTGACCAAGCCAGTTTCAACCAATGTGTTAACCGCAAAAATTGAAAACCATTTAGCCAGCCGCAAAGCGTTAGCGCAAAAACTGACTAAGCAATTAGCCAATACCAATAACGTTAGTAAAAGCGAAACAGCTAGCACTGAGCCTTTAGCAACTGAAGAGCCTACTCCGCAACTCAGTACAGCCGAACAAAAGTTTATTCAACGCTTCTCGGATATCATTGCCAAAAACTTCGCGAATTCCAATTACACCGCCGAAGTGCTAGCACAAGATATGAATATGAGCCGCAGCGCCTTTTATCGCAAATTCAAGGCCTATACCGACCAATCTCCGGCTGATTATTTAAAGAATTACAGGTTAGATAAAGCCATCGAGCTACTACACGACCCTGATTGTGTAGTGAACCATATAGCCGAACATATCGGCTACGCCGAACAAAGCCCCTTCTACCGCGCGTTTAAAAAACGCTTTGGCTGTACGCCGACGGAGTATAAGAAACGGCATTTGTTGTAGGTTGCATAGCGCCACTTGGCCAGATCGCTATATTGGCGCTATACAAAAATAAGTTCAATATTATCAATATCTATTGCTGAAAATTACTAAAATGATGTTGACTAATTTTTAAGCAAATGCCAATGGCCATTTTTCTTTGCGCCAATTCGTTTTAGCAAATTGCAATCCTTTAAGATTTTAATTCTTCGTTCAATACTTCGAGCAGATTTCCCTGTTTTATCCGCAAGTTCGGTATTATTAATGTACGGGTTGTTTTCTATACAGGCTAATATCTGTTTATCTAAAGACGAAAGCTTTAAACCGACACTTAAACCGTCATTTAAACCGACACTATTGTCTGCGACAAGTGTACTTTCATTGATGGCATCCAATATCATCTGCAACATAAATTCAATAAATGGTGATGAATCTGTCTGTGCAGTACTACGGCGAATCGCTAAATAATATTCCTCCTGATGTTGATGTACTAAACTTTCAACTGGAATATTGATAAAAACTTTATGCCATTTAGACAACATCAAAGTTTGCCAAAGTCGCCCCATCCGACCATTACCGTCAGAAAAAGGGTGAATAAACTCAAACTCGTAGTGAAATACACAACTAGCGATAAGTGGATGAAGGTCGGTATTACCGACCCATTCCAACAATTCCTGCATTAATTTAGGTACGCGCTCTGCCTGAGGTGCCATATGAACCACCTGATCACCAGACATAACTCCAACACCACTTTTACGATAAACTCCAGCATCTTCAACTAAACCTTTCATTAATATTTGATGCGCCATTAGCAAGTCTTGAGTATTCCTAGGTTGCCAGTCATTGATGGTGTCATACGCTACGATAGCATTATGTGCTTCCTGCACTTCTTTAGGTGGTGCAATAACACGCTTACCATCAAGTATCGCGGTAATCTGATCTTCAGATAAGGTATTACCCTCGATAGCCAAAGATCCTTGAACCGTACGCATGCGATTTACTTTACGTAGTCGGAGCAGTTTTTCTTGTTCAAACTCTACAGAGAGACGGCCAATCGACTCACTTATACTAGCAACCAAATTTAAAGACTTATTGGAAATAGAAAACGGAGGAGAATAATTTGGCATTAATCAGAGCCTTTGCTTACGTTAGGAAGCGCTTTATTGAGCTTTTTGAGTTCGCTCTGTATTTTAGAAGTAATGCTACTGTTATAGCGCCAATTCCGAATAAAACAAAAAATATCATTAATCCTGCTATTCTCTTTTTCCCATTCAGAACAAAGCTTTTAGGGTGATCGTAACTAAGAAACTCTTTACTGCCTATTTTGAGTTGCCAAATAGAACATGAATAACCTAGAGCATGAACACATTCCTTTGCTCACTATCTATCAACACTTGAACCTTTAAATTCTTTCCATTCGCTGAATTTAGATATTGCTCAACAGAATGGTCTAGCTTACTCATTTTAAATATCAAGTATGGTTCAAAATTTACTAACTTAAAACTAAGTCCATTTGAATACCATTTAGTTTGTTCTAGTTTTCCTTCAACAATCGTCAATTCATCCCTACGTGGGACTTCTTTTCCTATGTTAAATAGATAATATCCAATTATTCCAGTGAATATAAATGCTATACCGATATATAACCATATAGTTAAATTAGAGCGTCGTTTTTCACCAATTTAGGCTATAGACACTTTTATATCACAAATTCTAGCCATCAGTGTCATTGGAGAAAACGGCGATTCAACAAAGCCAAAGCGTTGATAAAACTGCTTAGCTGATGCGTCAATTGCATGGACCAAAATACCCGCACCACCGATAACGTCCATAGCATGAACCGAGCGAAGGACACAATCTTTAAGCAAGCCAGCACCAATTCCATATCCTTGATAATCAGAGTGAACACCAAGTCGCGCAAGTACAACCATAGGTATCGGGTTTGGGCTATTCCTTCTCAGCGGGCTTATTGCATCTTCTCGCCGCACTGAGCCCATCGCTATTGCGTAATAACCAATGACTTGATGATTTTCATCAGCTACAACATAAACTTTTGTGTGATTGCGTTTTTGGCTCTTATACGCTTTTTTAGTTAACCACTCATCAAGGTCACGATTACCGCAGTTAAAGTAACCAAGATTATGTTGTTCAGATAGTAATCTGGGAGCTGTTATTCCCACGGAGCCTTCCTACTCAGTAAATCTGCCATCCCTTCGTTTCTAGTTGGTGTAGCATCCAACGCTTGCTCAAATGCTGCAAAGGCTTGTTCATCCAGCGTAAAATCTTTTTGGTTAGCTAAGACTTCGTAAGCCTCTGCTAGTGCAGCTTGTTGGATAAATACCGTTCTATCAACTTTTAATATACTCGCCGCGGCATCCAATATATTACGAACAGAAGGCTCTACACGCATATTAATGGGGGCTGTTTTAGTCGCCATTAGCTTATTCCTGTATATTTATTAACTACACAATTATAGTATAGCTATTAGATACACACAAACAATAGTTGGTTAATTTTACACCTGCTAACACAAGGTTTATCGATATAAAATCGACCCTACAATTGCGTATATCTCAATGCGAATATTTATCGTAGAGCTGGTTTTACACCTGCTAACACAAGATTTATCGATATAAAATCGATCTTACAACTGGCCATCTATTAGTCGCTTTCCCGCCGAAATACCAGTGTAATTACAATTTATGTTAATAAATTGCTATACAACCGCTAAAACATGTTTATAATTTGAATATTGGCCTTACCATCTTACAATCATACTTGGTTATCAAGATATGCAGGCAGGTATTAGCATTATTGAATTTGCGGTCTAGGATTAGATCTATATTTAGTAATCTTTAAGTTTCACAAGTAATTAAACGTAGTAGGACAAAACATGAAAAAAAGTGTTTATTTAAGCGCCCTAATCACCAGTTGCCTAGCCGTTATTGGATGCTCAAAACAAACCGAGGTGAATGTTCCTCAGCAAGCTTCAGAAGTTGCTAAAACTGTCGCTAGTTCAAATAAGTCATCGCCCGTCTTCTCCGTTGATGCCGCCAAAGAAAACTTAACCTTTGCTAAAGATCAATATTTAAAACTATTAGATCACGCATTAAATGAGCGTCATTTACACCCTAAACCCGCCTGTATAGAAGATAAAACCATGATTTGTGTGCCGCGCTCAGAAGAACATGGCGGTATTTTTATGGAAGAAAAAGCAAAATGGACCAATGGCTTTTTCCCAGGCGCGATATGGAAAATTTTATCCGCTAAACAACATATCAACTGGGCAAATAATCAAGAACAAACCTTATTCGATGGGGCAAAATATTATCAACAAACCTTATTTTCAGAAGCTAAGCGTGGTTCAACTCACGATTTAGGCTTTATTTTGTACGACTCATTTGGCGAAGCATTAAATTATGATGGATTGGATGATGCAAACCGCAAAGCCTATGTAGAGGCGTTAGAAACTGGCCGAGCCACTTTAGCTACTCGTTATCGTGACGAGAAAGGCTTAATTCGTTCTTGGGACTGGATCCCTCGCATGCGAATTAAAACCATTGAGAATGGCGAAAAGGCCATTGATATGTACACCCTATCAAACCCATGGACCTATCCCGTCATTGTCGACAATATGATGAACTTAGAGTTCTTATTTGCCAGTGACAGTAAGCGATACCATGAAATAGCCTTTAATCATGCTAAACATACCAGTATCAACCATTACTTTTATGATGAATCTGACACAAATAAGCAATATCCATTGTCTTATCATGTTTTCGATTACGGGGCACACAAGCCAGGTAACTGGCAAGGTATAGGTAATGTATCCGCTTGGGCGCGTGGTCAAGGTTGGTCTTTGTATGGTTTTGTTACCGTGGTTGAAGCAATGCAAAAAGCCAATATTGATTTAGCAAACTACCCAGATTTTCACGCGCATTTACAAAGAGTATTTGGCAGTGTAGAGCATCTTTTGCAAGACGGTTACGTACCTTATTGGGACTTTTTCGCAGCGCGTGACAACGCTTATGAAATCGCAGAAAACATTTCATCAGATACTACCGTATTCCACGGTGTGTTAGCGCTATGCGGTAATTCGATTGAAGACTTTATCAAGCCATACGAGGGTTATCGCCCGATGACATTAAATGCATCTATGTTATCAGATGAATCTTTAGCAAGATTAAAAGGTAAAGAAAGCTGGTATGGCGAGCCGGTAATACAAGGTGATAAATTATTACCTTGTGGCACCAAACCTTACCCTAAGTCACATAAAAAGATCCCAAGAGATACATCAGCCGCTGCAATTTATGCTGCCGCTATGTACCGCTATGCAACCTTCACTAAAAACCAAGATGAGAAAAAACGCTACAGCGAGTTAGCCGATAAAATCATGGCAGAATTATCAACTCACTATCGTACCGATCGCAGTAAAAATGGTCGCCCAAACAGCTATGATTTCGGCTTTGTTTTAGCGGAAGCAACTGGCGATATGGGTAATGGTGGCGAAATTGACACGCCAATTATCTATGGTGATTTTTACTTTATAGAAGCCAATGTCAGAAAGATTGAATTTCAGAACAGTTTAAAGCAATAATCAATATAAACATTTAATTCAACAAACCGGTGGCGATTAAACGCCACCGGAATATTATTTATAAATGCTAAACAATTAAGTTAACCTGAATTGAGTTTTTCAATATTCTAAAGACACTCTTTATTGTTTGATTAGTCTAATAACTAAAGTTTCTCTCGGTTTTAAAACCCGCTTAACCGTATCACCTGTTTTACCAATAATTTTATTCGACCAAAGGTCTTGCATAATAAAAGGATGATCAAAGGTGTAACTTTTCCAACCATTAGGATCATCAACATCAAATACATTCAACCCAGTAAAATCCCAAGAGAGTGAATAAGGTTCTTTGCTGCGATTCATGAATGCCAATGCATAATCACCGTTATGCAAAGGTTTGAACCACACTTCAAAATCACCATAGTCCCGCCATGGAATAGCGGCTATCCCTAACGGGTCTTGGTTTAACGCAATAATATTTTTATTAGTTAAAATTGCCCGCGTTTTTTCATCCATGTTACTTAAATCATTTCCGGTTATTAATGGTGATGCCAACATACTCCACATACTAAAATGCGTTTTATTCTCTTCGTAAGTCAATACGCCATTGCCAACCTCTAGCATGTCCATATCATTCCATTGACCAGGCCGGACAAACTTTCGTATGTTACGTTGCTGGTCCAGAATAGATAACACTCCGAATCCCCAACCATTATTTACACAGTCAAAACAGTTAATTATGTCACCCGTAGTACGCCACATATGCCCTACATTTTGAGCCCATGTCCAAGGTTCACTCTCTCCCCATTCACACAGGCTAAACAAAATAGGGCGCCCCGCTTTTTCTAATGCTTGACTCATAGTAGTGTAAGAAGGCTCAGCCAATTGTTTACCATGATGACACCAATCATATTTAAGAAAATCGACTCCCCATTCGGCATAAGTTTTAGCATCCATAAATTCATAGCCTCGACTACCTGGCCGTCCTGCACAGGTTTTTGTGCCCGCATCTGAATACAAACCAAACTTTAATCCTTTAGAATGAACATAATCTGCTAATGCTTTAATTCCTGACGGAAATTTTGATTTATCAGCCAGAATACGCCCGTCTTCGTCACGACCATTTTGCCAACAATCATCAATGACAATATATTCATAACCAGCCTCTTTCATACCTGAACTAACCATGGCATCGGCTTGTTTCCTAATAATGGTTTCGTTAATACCCTCACAATGGTATTTATTCCAGCTGTTCCACCCCATAGGAGGCGTTTTACCTAGTTCTGGAAATTTTTCTGCTGTGGCTATGACTGGCATAGTAATAACTAGCAAGGTTAGCGCTTTTATTGTTTTTCTCATTATTTAATTACCTTATTCTATGGGTGTTAGCTTAGCAACGTAGCCACCTGCGACGGCAACGTTAAATTGAATAACATCATGGCTATTTAGAATTTTTTGCTGTTTTTGCAGGGTGTTTTTTGTTGTGCCATCTTGATATATCAAAGCTTGAATTTGGTCTGCTATAAGGATGTCACTTAACTTAATATTTATTGAAGTCACGTGCTCTCCCGATAGCACCGCCAAATACCAAATTTTTCCTTTTCGCTTGGCCATAACTACACTTTTACCTATTTCGCTTCCCTCTAACACCCTAGTTTCATCCCATGTTGTAGGTAGGCTCTTTAACAATTGAGCTTCAGGCTGCGCTAGCAATTGCTTAGGATGAACAGCAAACGCATTCATCGGTGAATTAAAAACTATACTAGTTGCTAATTGATGGGCTCGACTTCCCGCTATAGGATGGGCGCGTCCAAGTACAGGGGTATAATCGCCATGTCCCACGACATAACGAGTGAAAGGTAAAATAGTATTCAGTTGAAAGAGTTTTTCTTGTTTCCAAACAAACTCCATACCGCGAACGGCTTCACGAGTTAGCTCATTTGGGTATGTACGATCTAAACCTGTTGGTAAATTGGAACCATGAAAATTAATGACAAATTGATAGTCTGCCGCATGGTCTAATATCGCTTTGTAAATATTAACCCTCTGTAATGTATCTTCGTTGACAAAATCAACTTTAAACCCTGCTACTCCAGCCTTACGAGCCTGTTTAAATAACTTATCTCGTTGTTCAAAATCTAAAATTCCCGAAATGGTTGGTAAAGGGCCAAACTTTTTTTGTTGCCAATGAGCACTATAATCGCCCGTTGGCTTCCATAGAATAATACCAACTCCAACCTGCTTACCAAGCTCACACAAAGTTGTTATTTTTTGCCACTTATCTTGCCAATGCTCCCAGCCATCATCAATTATCAAGTATTCCCAGCCTAACTTTGCGACATGATTAATATGCTCTCGCATGTTGGCAAAATTTTGACCTTTAAAACCACCTGTGATCCAAGACCAGCCAGAACGACCTGGCTTAATCCAATTGGCATTTTTAAATTGAGGTTTCTCAGGGTCAGCAAGTTCATACACTAAACTATTGTTCACTAGCTGATTTAAAGTTTTGCTCACCATAATTACCCGCCAAGGACTGGCTTTTTCATCATTGATAATTACTGAGATGGGCTCCTTTTTTCCAACAAATTGCGTGACTAATGTCGAATGGTTACGCTTTACTAAATGGACGGCATGATAGTTGTGATGCTTAGCTTGCGTGAGTAATACATAATGCCCCTGTGTTTTAGCAACAACAGGGTAAGTCATTGTCTGACTTAATTTAATTTGAGATAGTTGCTGATATTGCCAATCGGCTTCATAGTCATTGGCATACCAAATTTTGCTATTTGCCGACAAATTAAACTCAGTTTGTTCATTATGTACAGGCCATATCGAAGCATCAGATGGCGCACCTACATATCGAAAAGCCACGCCCCTCTCTGACAAACTAACATCTAAAAATAATGACGGTGAATTAAATGCTTTGCCGTGCATGTCAACAAGTCCAAGTTGATATCGAACCTGCAGGCGTTGACTATTCACTTGCGCATAATTTCCGGCGATTGTGAAATTGTCCTGAATCTGCTTTTGCTCAACTTTAAGTATCTCTTTAACACGTAAAGGTTGACCATCTATTGTTATAGCTAAATTTGAAGGAGAAACTAAAGGCTCTCCGGTAGCTAAATTCAATTTGTATTTAAGTTCATTCATCTCACTTATGAATAACTCAAAAGAAATATCGGCATACTGCAACTTCTGAGTTTTTTGATAATTTGGTAACAATTGACAACCAATTAACAGCCAAGCCATAACACTTACATACAAAATACGAAACATTTCACACCATATTAAATCCACACAAATATGCGCATAAAATAACATTTACTTTTTAAATGTAAACAATTAACTTAAATGTAACAATAAAAATAAAAACCCTACAGAACAAATATGTCAATTAAATACAAAGACAAATCAAATAAGTTAGTGCTTACATACATATTGATTATTTTATCAACATGCTTCAAAGCACATTGCAAACAAAATAAAAAATTTATATACAAAACAGTAGATACAACATCTGACAGTATTTACACAAAAAGTAAATTTACAGAACCTTATCGAAATCAAGTGCACTTTTCTTCTCATGCTGGTTGGATAAATGACATAAACGGCGTATTCCATTACCAAGGAACATATCATTTGATGTTTCAACACTACCCATATAAAAATGAATGGGACAATATGCATTGGGGTTATGCCACCAGCTCAGATCTTTTGCATTGGCAACAACATAATCCAGCATTGGTACCAGGAGAAAATGCGAAAGGTATGGCCTACTCAGGAACAGCCTTTATCGATCACAATAATACGTTAGGCAAACAAACTGGAATCAATGCGACGTTGGTACTGGCTTATACAGACACTCAATTAGGACAAGCCTTAGCATATAGCACAGATAAAGGTCGCACTTGGCAAGCTCATGAAGCTAATCCGATTCTAGCCCCTGATCCAACGAGTAAAAAAATAGAATCACGACGCGATCCAAAAGTATTTTGGTTTGAGCCTGACCAAAAATGGATAATGGTTGTATTTGAAGAAAAAAAAGGAATGCTTTTTTACTCCTCAAAAAATCTGCTCAACTGGACTTATCACAGTACTTTCAAAGCCAATGGTTTTTGGGAGTGTCCAGATATGTTTGAAATAACAATAACTGGAACAACACAGAAAAAATGGGTACTGATGGCACCAATTGGCCGTTATGAATATGGTGAATTTGATGGCGAAAAGTTTACTGCTGAAAGTAATAACCTATCTGTCTTCAAAGGAGTTGATTTATATGGTGGTCAAAGTTTTTACGATTCTAGATCAGATAAAAGAATCCAATTCGTTTGGCTAGGTATGTGGAACCGTGAGCCTGTTAAATCAATATGGCATCACGCTGTCAGCTTTCCTGTTGAGTTACGCTTAGAGCATATAAACAAAGCATTACATTTAACACGGTCACCCATTCCAGAAATTACATCCTTGTATCAAGACAAAACACAAATAAGTAACATTACAATTGATAACAGTAATAATCCATTGGCTCACATACGAAGCAATGTGTTTGATATGCAAATCAAATTAAATTTAAAAGGAACCAAGGCCCAAAAGTTTTGGATAAAAATTGCTGATAAAACTCTTACTTACGACCTTACGAACCAAACATTCAACGATATTAAAGTAGCCGCAGTGGGAGACGAACTCGATATTCGATTAATTGTAGACCAAGGAGCTATCGAAGCATTTATCAATAAAGGCGTATTATCTTGGGCTGAAGAGTTTGCATTTCCAACTGATGACAGCAGTATTGCCATAAGCGCGGATAAACCAATTAAAATAAATACTGTAACCGTTCATCCACTGCGTTCTGTTTGGCAACGGCAACGTTAATACAAATAAATGGAGCATATTACTACGACAAGAAGCAATTATCCGAAACTGCAATTTATTCAGTAACTCAAGTAACAAAGCGCTTCACCTCTATTTGTCATCTTAACAATATAAAGCTCATCTTGATGATCTATCGCTTATACATTAAAAAAAACAATATAAATCACTTTCACTCATTTTATTTCATTTTAAAAATTATTTTATTGCCTTTTGGAATATTTTGATCAATTATAGCCAAAGTTATTAACAACACAGCAACAATTAATCAAATAATTGATAACTGGAATAAAAATATGAATAAGCCAATCATTGCAAACGTATTAAAATTAGCACTTACGACTAGCCTTTTATGTACAACCAGCTTTGTTCATGCTGTGTCATGTACAGGAACCCCTGCCGATCCTAAAGGCAGTGTAAGTCAGTTAAAAGATGCCTTACAACTTGCAACCAATACCGGTACCCCTTTACGTATTACAGGCACATACAATATCAGTACAGATATCAAAATTTATTTAAGAAAAGATTTAATTGTTGATGCTACAGGCGCAACATTTAATGGCACATCAAGTTTAGATGGCGATATGTTTAGCTTTGACGCTCATGAAACCAAATCAAAAGAATGTGGTGCAGGTACAGCTAAAATGAATTTTACTTGGAAAGGTGGCAGTTTTGATATGGCGGATGCCAAGGTATCAACAGTGGTGCCATACACAAGCTTAACACCAGCGAACAAACAGGGGACAAAATCAACAGCAGACGCTCTGTCAGTGCGAGGTTATGCTAATAGCTTACACAAACTCGATGAATTACTAATTGAAAATATAACGTTTACAGGCACTCAATCTAGTTCAGACCCATATCATTTAGCCGGAGGCGACAGTGGTATTTTAATGACAGGCGCGTTAAAGGCAACTATACGCAACAATAACTTTTATGGTGTTCGCGATGCTGCTATTTATGTATCAGCTAGTGCTGGCACAGGCGGAGACAGTACTTGGGGTGATCATTACACTATGCACGGAAATTATATTGAACGAGCGTTTGATGGTATCACGAGTAAAAGAGGGGCTGACAATATTCAAATGTACAACAATACATTAGAAGACGTTAACGTGGGTTTAAGCATTAAACGCGTGTTTTCCGGCAGTAGCTGGACAGCAACTAATGTCACTATTCGCAACAACGATATTGATACAGCAGGGCGCGCGATAAGTCTTGAACGAACTAACAACGCAACCATTAAAGACAACAATATAACCAATTTAGGAGCGCAAGTTGGCAACAACAATAACAACCGTAATAAATATGGCAGTCAATATGAGGGTATCTCGTTAAATGGTGTGCAAGGGGCGACAATCACTAATAACGACATAGTTGGGGTGACAGGTTCACGCCAAAGCAGTACAACAACCTGGGGAATAGTGCATCGCTCAGATGATGGTCGCAGTACCACTAGTATTACTAAAACAGGTAATACCTTTTCTAATTTGGATAACAATACCAAGTATCAGTAACATTTACTAAGTTCAAACAATAAATACCGGCTGGGTAACTTGCCGGTATTTTTTTGCGCTATATTCCCTATCAATTAAATCACTTGATTATTCACAAAGTTAACCTTGCATAAACAATCATCATGACACATAATTAATCAATACCAATCACGAATTTGGCCGTTGCAAGGTGAAATAATGAAACCAACGCTAGCCCATTCAAAATGTAATTTGAATAAACTAACGCGATGGACCGTTCAATATTTAGCTTTATTTTTTTTATGTAGCTGTAGCAACCAATGGGCGGTCGACACACCATCAACCGCAAACCAGCAAGCGACATTACCTTCACACCAGCAAGTGCTCGCCAGTATGCATAAAGTCGCAAACTGGCAATTACCTAAGATCAATAAACTCAGCTACTTACCCGAAAAACGTGGTGAGTCTTTACAAGAAAAACGCTGGATGCAAAGTGCTTTTTATCTAGGCCTGACAGAGATAGCCGAGCGCTCAAATAATGATCTATACCTAGAATGGATCAGCTACAAAAACAAAAAGTGGCAATGGCAGCTCGGTCCCCATGCTTACTTTGCAGACGATCAACTCGTTGCACAAACTTATATTTGGTATTACCTAACACAGCAGCCCGAGCAGAAGGTATTAGCTCCAACTCGAGCTGCCTTTGATCAAGTTATCTCTAATAACCCCAACCATTCACTTACATTTAATGACGACTCAGATAGCAATGGTTTATTTGCTTGCCAAGCGCGATGGTGCTGGGCAAACGCATTATTTATGGCTCCCGCCTCTTGGTTTGGACTCAGCGCGGCAACAGGCGATCCGAAATATGCGCAATATGCTCACAAAGAAGTCAAAGCTACCCTAGACTATCTATATGATCCTGAGCATGACCTACTTTATCGTGACAGTCGTTTTAAAAACCAAAAAGATGAATTTGGTAATCCATTGTTTTGGGCACGGGGCACAGGATGGGGATTTGCTGGGTTAGCCAGAATGATGGAGTTTATTCCAACAGAAGACCCTAGGCGCGCCTACTATGAAAACCGATTTAAAAAAATAGCCGCCAAACTAAAGTCCTTACAAAAACAGGATGGTTCATGGGCTATGTCATTATTAGCAAAAGAAAATATGCCGCAACCCGAAACCAGTAGCACAGCTCTTTTTAGTTACGGTTTTGCTTGGGGATTAAATAATGGTTTGTTAAACGCTGAAGAATACCAAGCCACACTAAACAAAAGCTGGGCATTACTTAACTCAGCAATACACCCTAATGGCAAATTAGGTTGGGTACAACAAGTCGGCGTCGCACCAAGTGAAGTTACGTATGATGACTCGCAGATATATGCTGTTGGCGCTTTTTTGTTGGCCGGTTCAGAAATTTACGATTATCAAAAACGTTTAAACATTTAGCGTTGATACAGGAGTTAACAGAAACAATGAAAAAATTAATTCAACACGGGTTAAAACCCGTAACAGTTGCCTTAAGTGCAGTGGCTTTATTATCAGCATGTGCCTCTTCGCCACAGCAGAGTGCCGCAGATAATATAAAACAAAGTAAAAATGGCACGCCTGTCGTTATGGCATACGGCCGTTATGTACCAGAGCGTCGTGATGATTTTGCGTGGGAAAACGACAAAGTCGCATTCAGGGTTTATGGCCCAGCAGCGCCAATAAAAGGACACTCAAGTGGTGTCGATGCTTGGCTTAAAAAAGTAGATTATTCAATTATTGACCGCTGGTACAAGGGCTATACGGAAGGCCGTTCTTATCATGAAGATAGAGGCGAAGGTTACGACCCTTACCATACAGGTATAAGCCGAGGTGTGGGTGGTTCTGCGGTTTGGATTGATGGCCAAGCTTACCCTGCCCACACTTACAAAAGCTTTAAAGTATTAGAAAGCGGTACAGACAAAGTTAAATTTACCCTAACTTACCAATGGGAAACCCCGTTAGGTAAAGTCAAAGAATTAAAAACCATCACACTGCCACTAGGTACGCATTTATATACCGTTAATTCAAAATTCACTTTGAATGACAAACCAACCTATTTGCCAATAGCAATCGGTATTGCCACCCATGATGAAAAAGCCAAAGCTTATTCAAACAAAGCTAACGGCCACGTTTCAGCTTGGGAAGTGATCCACGGTAATGGATTAGCGACCGGCGCAGTTATCGACCCTAATTTGCTGGAAGATATTAAGCATGTAACAAGCCAAGTGCGTGATGAAAGCCATATTTGGTTGATCACCAAAACTAATGCTCAAGGTGAGCTAAGCTATAAAGCTGGCTTTGCATGGCAACCCGCTGGTGAAATTACATCTATAGAACAGTGGCAAAATTACTTAAGCAAAGCTAACGCTAAATAACCCAGATTACTTGTAGGCGAGCATTTATGCTTGCAGAGCCTGCAAACCAATCTAGCAAAGCCTCACCTTGTGAGGCCATTATACAAAAGAGAAAATTATGGAAAAAATTGCCTTTGTTATGACCTTATTGCCAGGTCATGAAGCTGAATATGAAAAACGTCACGATGAAATTTGGCCAGAGCTGGTAGACGCGCTCAAAGCCGCTGGCGTGTCTGATTACTCAATTTTTCATGAACCTTCTTCAAACAAACTATTTGCAGTTTTAAAAAGAACAGAAGACCACACAATGGAACAACTGCCATTAGAGCCGATTGTTAAAAAATGGTGGGCATTTATGGCAGATATTATGAAAACCAACCCTGATAACTCGCCAGTAGTTACCCCTATCGAGCAAGTATTTCATTTAGATTAAAGCTAAGTATTAATCTCGCTATCATTTTCGCCTTGCTCTTTCATTCTCAACAAGAGATAAGGCGAAAATATAAAGCTAAAGTATGAAGCGAAGATACGAGATACGAAATAAGAGACAAAGGTCAAAACATCCTTCCTTCAGCAATCCAAACCCACCAATTTTCATCTAATTAGTAACAACTGATTTTTTCAAAACCACTAAAAATCCCTAAATAATTTAAAATATTGTAATACAAATATTGATCTAAATATCACCTTATGCGAATATTTGTAACGCATTTGCAACAATAGGTGAACAAATGAAAAACATAACAACTAAAGCACTACTAACTACTCTAGCACTCACTACCAGTTCAATCGCTTTCGCAGGGGGGACTTTAACCGTATCTAATCAAACTGGCGTTATCACGATTGATAGCAACAGCGATTGGGACAATATTGTTATTCCAGCCAATACTACGTTACAAGCTCGCATTCATATTTTGAGTGGCCGAACCAATGACGTAACCATTATTGGCCAAAACCGTGATAGCTCTATTATTGCGCCTTATGGTTTGTATGCTGAATCGGCACCTAACGAAAAAGGTAAAGCGGGTAAGATGTTGAGTAACATCTATTCTGATTGTAACTGTACTGTTTCAATCTCTACCCTTACCAGCCGTAACCCTCGTAAATTCCATATTTTAGGTGATACGGACAACTCAAAAATGGTGGTAGATAACGTCAATATCTTCACACGTTGGAAAGATGGCGATCCGCATAACCACCATACCACAGACGGCTTTGGCGGCGGTGTCGACTCCTCAATTCGTAACTCAACCATTAGCACATTCGACGACAGCATTAAGGTTTACAACGACCTCATAACCGTTGAAAAAGTTAAAGTTGAACATCACGAAAACGGCGCACCATATCAATTTGGTTGGGGTGCAAGTGCCTTCCCATTTGCCAAGTTAATTCTAAAAGGCGAGAACATTGTATTAGATAAGTTTGACGAAACATCAAGCAAAAAATACAAGCACGGTGTGTTTGGTTGGGTATGGGCAGATAGCTCCAAAACCATTACTCGCAAAGTTGACTTTAGAGGACCATTTAGTCACAACGTAGGTAGTGGTGCGGACAGAAGTAGCCTATATACCTTTGGTCATAGAACGAACTCAGCGCAGTCAGTTGGCAGCAATGGTAAGTTAGATTTATTTGGCCAAAACTGTAAAAAACTGACATCAAGCAACAGCGAATATCGCCAAAATAGTAACCCAACAATTTGGCAAAACTCGACTTGTAGCTAGTCACCGCGTGTATAAAGCCTCTAAATTTCAGGGGCTTTTTGTATGATGAATATTAGTTAAAAAGATAACGTCTTTCCTGCGACCGCTCGGGACCTGCGTCCATATTAATTATGCAGAAATACTGATAACAGAAATTGCCCGAAAGTAATTGAAAAAGCGGATTATCTGCATCAAAAAGTGGTTAATAAAGTACCGTCTTTCCTGCGAATGCAGGAACCCAGTAACTTTTTTTAAAGCAGGCTAAGTTTATCCAACAAAAGTCGCTAGATCCCCGCATGCGCGAGGATGACGAGGGTACTGTCCTAGACCATGATGATAAAAATGCCGAATTATCGACATAACATATCGACTCTGAAACTTATGTTGTATGCGAGGCAGATTTACATCCATGCTGGCCGAGGATAATGAACAAAGATTTTAAAAATTGCCTAGGCATTAATATCATGCAGTTCAAAATAAACAAACCAAGCATCACCCTACTCTCAATTTTTACACTAGCCGCAATTGGCTATCACTTAACCACGTTTACCAATGTTTCAGACACAGATAATTCAAACAAGAGCAAAACTCACTCAACAACTGACAGTGAAATAAACGCCATGCTCGGTGGGAATGGCAAGGTTGAAAATTCTGTTCAAGAACACTTAACCTCGCCTAAAGACGATCAAAGCCCCAAAAATCAAATCGACTATCACGCACTATTGTTAACGCAATCTATAGATAATTTAAGTCGTGATCAGCTAACAAAAGCGCTGGAAACTAACCCAGAGCAGCTAATCGAATATTTAAAAGCGGATCCCAATTTAAACTTTTTAAACACACGTTTGCTGTTAGATGTTGTGTACCGCTTTTCCGATCAATACCGCACTGAGGTTGCATTTGAAATGATGCATGCCAGTTTCCCAACAGTGCGCAGTGCGGGTTATCGACTGTTAGCTAACGCCAGCTCGGAAGACTTAACTCATAGAGACTATCATCTCGATTTAATTATTGATGCTAGCTTTACCGAAACTGAACCTAACGTAATCGCAGATCTGCTCACTATATTTAGCGAAACCAGACTCAACGATAAACAACAGCAAAATGTTGAATCAAGATTAGCGACCTTAGTAGATAACCAAGACTCAGAGATCCGAGTTAACGCGCTAAGTGCGCTGGTGAAAATCTCCAATATCGAAACCGTCGCTCCTATTATTTCTGGCTACCTAAATAACCGAGAAACAACGCCTTCCCTAACCGTCATTAGCGCATTATTTGAGGTAGAAAAGCCAACTGCCGAATTGTTAAATCAAGTCAGAAGTGTCGTTGATAATAAAAGTTTTAGTGAAGATATCAGGCAAGAAGCACAAGCAGTGTTGCGCAATTGGATGTAGGTGTACCTGTGCTTATTCCCGAACACCAGGCACTTCCTACATCCCTGTAGGTGCACCGATGATCGTTCCATACTGCTCGGCACTTCCTACATCCCTGTAGGTGCGACGTGTACGTCGCATTAACCGGAACTAACGGATCCATACGATACTAACCATCACCAAATACAGCTTATATTTTTTAGACACGCGAAGGCTTAAAGAATATTTACCGCAATGAAATGTTTAACCCAATTTGGCAGTGACTAGTACCTCTTCAATTTAATTTTGATTAGTTGAAAACATTGGTGATCACTTTCACACTGAGCGTAGTTCGTCGAGCTCACTATAAACCAAGGCAGTCGAAGTGTCGGTAAATTAGAAAGTAATAAGACTTCGACAAGCTCAGCCTGAAGTTGTTTATTTAATCTAAATATGGCTAAAAACATCACTAGTGATAGTAAATTATGCGAGTGATTCAACTGATCATTTCTTTCTGGAAACAGTACTAGTTTATCTACTACCGGAAAGTCTGTGTTTTTCGACTAAAGTCGAACCTACAACGCCAAATAAGGCTTATGAATTTGAGGCAGACGAAGGCTTAAAAAGTATTCATCGTAACCAAATGTTTAACCTAATTTGGCAGTATTAGTCTTGCTTCTGCAAAGCGAGACTTGGCTTATAACAAGCCCCCTACTTTTGATAATCTTGCTCTTTTAGGCAGAAAGGTTTGCAGGCTCTGCAAGCATAAATGCTCACCTACAAAAATCTACAAAACAAATATCGAGGCACCTGCCAGAAAGGCAACAAACAAGATAATTGGCTTAATAACGTCACCATTAATATAACGATTGAGGTGATAACTTAACCCTAATCCGACCAAAATAGCGGGCGCACATTTTGCGAAGTTAATTAAATCATCTTTTGTCACGAGACCAGTAACAGCTAGAGTTAAAAAAGCTAATCCATTAATGTAAATAAAGAAGATACTTAAGTTGGCACGAATCGATTTTTGCTTGGCATTTTGATAAAGCAAGCCCATGGGTGCGCCGCCAGCTGCAGTTAATGTGCCCATAAAGCCAGCAAAACCACCAGCAATTAAGCTAGTTGACGGCATCACTTTGGGCTGCAGACCAACCACAGATAAGCCAACCCCCAACAATATCAACCCTCCAAAAATCATACGATATACTTCATATTGCACATTAAGCATAACAACACTGGCGATAACGATACCTACGGTGCCACCTAACGTGGAGTAAGTGGTCTGCTTAAAGTCAACATCACGAATATTGCCATAAGTGATAATAGAAGTAATAAGTAAGGCACTTAAGATCATAGGCACAGGTACTAATTCAGGCGCAATATGCATTAATACAGGGGCGCACAGCAAACCAAGGCCAAAGCCTATGGTGTTTTGCAAACACGCGCCCATAATTAGCAATACATATATATAGATCCAGTCAGACACCTAATTACCCACTTTATTCATAAAAACCGTTTTCAGGTATGTAAATCGGCTACTTGTATAACCATAGTTATATCATGTTATATTACAAATTAAAATATTGGTTACGACTAAACGTTATATTAATTGAGGGTTTTCGTAATAAGAGGAGTCCAAATAGTCAGTATTAAGTTTTCATGTCCAGTTAGCTTGTTTATTGAACTTTAACCCCCATTCACTTTTTCAATCGTTGTAATAAAGCAATTGATTGAAAAGGAACCCTGTAATGCAAAAGCTCATTAGCTTTATAAAACTCGCCAACCAAGTTTTGTTCTTTCTAGCTGCGCTATTCGTGCTAGCACTTTTAGGTAAACAATTATACAAAGAGTTGTTTCCTAGAACTTATGAGCCCCAAAAAATTGAAGTGAAAAAGCAAGATAAAGATCTACAAAACTTTGATAAACCTGAATATTTTTTAGACTATTACGATAAATACAAGGATGTATATATTTTTACAATCACTTCGAGTTTCATTAACCGAGGGCCTGAAATAGAAAACTTTAATAAGCCAATGGAATTTATTCGGGCTAGCGATGGTTACAATTCAGTTGGAAACAATGTAGTTAATCTCCTTTTTTCTAGCAAAAGCGGGGAAAAGCACAAATTATTTGCCCACGATGTTTATGTAACAAGTTTTGAACTTGTAATAGAAGAAAATAATCGCAATAAAAAACGCCTTAGCAAAAACATATATTCAGTTGTTGAAAACGATTCAAATAACGATGGCTTTTTAAGTAAAGAGGATAACCGCAATTTATACATTTCTGACTATGACGGTACGAATTTAAAGAAAATTGCTAGCCAAGTAAAAATGTACCAAGTGATTGCAGATGATGAGCTGTTAATTCACCAGTACGATCAGGCAAATTCTATATATTATTCTTACAATGTAAAAACGTCTGAGTTATTGAAATTGAATACTGATCTGGATGCTGCAAACGAATAGCTTCCTGTGCCAGTCAATAATAAAAAACGCCATCAACTACTAAGCTGATGGCGTTTTACTATAGGTTGTTTTGAGCTAATTAGTTAGCGTTCTTACTAATAAACACGCGATCACCTGTCGATAAATCAACAGCCACTAGTGCATTGCTGTTTCTGTCCACCACAACTGCATAGCCCATACCTTCTTCAGTAGCGATAGCAGCTACTTGCTTAAGGGCGTTTTTATCTGAACCAGTTGCGCTTAAGTCAGTAATTGACGATCCATCAGCTAGCGACACTAATTTAATTGCATTGTCGCCGTTATCACCAACTACTAGCATACCAGCACTGCGGTTTACATCGATTGACTGAGCATCGCCAAATCCTGTAGCAAACACTGATTCGGCATTGCCATTAGCTAAGTCGATCATAACCACTTCGGTTTGTGAACCTTTACGAACGAAGAAGTATCTATCGCCGGTATCACCTGCCACACCGTCAACATCAACTGCCACTGATAAGGCTTTGTTATTTGGTGTTTTATTAGGCATAAAATTACTTCTATCACCCGAAGCTAAGTCGATGGCGATAACACCCGTTAACTGTGTACCGTTCTCGGTAGCGACAATTAATAAGTTACGCTCGGTATCAATATCCATTTCGACTGGATCATGCATTTGTGCGCCATTAGCCACTTTAGAATGAGCTGGATGTGCACTTAAAATTGAGCCTGAAGTAATACGACCCGCGGCATCACCCGCAACAGGAATTTGATAAACCGCATCATCTTTAAAGTTACCGACATACACTTCTTTGTCTAGGCTTGAATAAGCAACACCCATTGAGCGAGTGCCCTTCTTACCTTTATCGATACCCTTGTCACTTTGCAACACTTGAACATCAACAAATAAGCTGCGTGCACCTGTCGCCATATCGACTTCAAATACTTTAGCGTCATTCGCCGAAGTTGAAGACATTACATAGTATTTTTGTGCATCCATATCAATTGCAACATCTTCCATATTAACAAAACTCTCACCTCCAGCTGGGAACGCATCTGTTACCGCGCCACGAGTCACTGTAACACTTGAATTCCACAAGCCGCTTAAGCTGTCTTTTGCTTCAATCGCTAAGGTATTTTGCCCAACTTGCAAATCAGTTAAGGTTACACTCCAATTGTTGCCATCAAGCGTTGCGCTTTCACCATTAACGGTAACAGATGTTGGTACACCGCCAGTTGGAGGGGTTAATGAGCCGCGAACAGTAATTTTGTCATCTTCAGTAAATGAATTTACCGGCGGGAATAGCACCTTACCCTCTAACTGCAAAGCCGCTGTTACAACATAGTCAGCAGTGACACCACCAATATCTAAAGTAACATTGGTTTTGTCACCTAAAGTAGCCCCCGCCATAGCGCGAATTGACACCTTATCACCTGCAGTAACTGTACCGGCTTGGCTAGTGAAGTCTGCTTGACCGATTTGATACTCACCACCTGTAATCGTAATCGGTGTCGCGTCATTAATACCCATGACTGTGATTACAGTGCTAGATACACCATATGTACCAGGTGCTGCATTTTTTGGATCAAAGCTAAAGTCGTCTGGAACAAGATCTTGAGATTCAGTTACCACAGTGACTTCTTGAGTAACGCCGCCAATATCTAACACTGCAGTTACTGAGCCATCAAACACTTGGCCAGCTGCTAGTTTGATAGTGATTTTGTCACCCTCTTCAACTAAGCCTGCATCCGCTGTATATTCGCCAGTAACGCCGTCTCTGGTGATCTTATATTGGCCGTTGGTAATACTAATAGGGGTTGGAATATTGATGCCCACCACTTCAAAAGCAGAGGTTTCAAACGACTCGTCTTGTTCTTTAGTCGTTTCAGGCTGATTAAATTCAATCGCCTCAGGTGTCGTATCTTGGTCTGTGGTGATTGTCCACGTTTTTTGTACGCCACCCACATCAATAGTAACCGTCGCTGTTTGGTCATAATCTAACGGAGCTGTTGCGGTTAGCTTAACCAATTGCCCCAGTTTCTCTTTGTCAAACGCTTCGGTTAATGTGGTTTCAACTGCTAGTTCAGCTTCTGCTACCGCAGCAGGTAAACGAGCAGCGATTTCAGCTTGGATTTCCGTTTCATCGTCTTTACCATCATCCAAAAAGTCTTTGCGAACCTGTGTTTCAACATCTGTGGCTGCAGTTTGTGCAGCTACTGCCTTAAAGTAAGTCAGTGCAACATCCAAATCACTTTGCGCGGCTTCATCATTATCGATTGTTGAATCAAGCAATCTGTCTTCAAAACCAGCAATGCCGCCAGAGCCAATCGCAAAGCGTGCCGAGCCTAATGCGCTGCTCGTATCATCATCTGCTTTTGGAGTGGTATCCGTCACTAGGCTAATAGGTGTGGCGTAATCGATACCAGTAACATAGAAAGAAATTTCTAATTCTTCACCAAGGTGAGCACTAATTGAGTCTTCAGTCCCGATAAATTCAAAATCATTAGGTACGGTATCAGCCGTTGTCGTCACCAAAGATAAAGGAACTTCGGTTAAACCTACTTTAGCTTGCCCCGAAATACTGGTCGAAGGTTCAACTGACGCAATCGCACCTACTGTCACTACATCGCCATTTTGTACTGTACTGGTAAATGAAGTGAAACCAACCGGTATTCTTGGCGTATAAAGTTTCAGACTATCAAGGTCGCCGTTAGAACCATCCTGATAAAAAATCTGAAAATCATCAACACCAGGTTTATTAGTTGCGCGTAATGTGATCAACTGGCCATTACGTTCAATCTTGTACACAAAAGGCTGAGTAACAAAGATAGTCGCCTCTGTACCCTCAGCTAAACCGTCTACGGTAAAAGACTCAAAGCTGTTAAAGCTCCCCAGTCTTGCATCATCTATGCTAGATACAACAATAGGAGACGTTGTTGCACCGTCATTATTTGGGCTTTCTAAATCGATAATTTTGCTGTCTTCACCGCCACATGCCACCATAAACATAGGCAAGCTAGCTAGAAACAGGTTTCGACATAAGTTTTGTTTAAGCTTAAATTGTTTCATGATAAATCCTCTGTTTGCGCCTGATAGCATCTGCCAATCAAGCGCAAAAAACTGTTACTCGTGCTGCCTACTTAGTGATGATCATGCGTTGACCGGTTTTTAGGTCTACCGCAAATATCGCGTCGCTATCAACATCCGACACCAATGCAAAGCCAAGCGTATACTCGACAACAACTGCTTCTAGGTTACTAAATGGCACATCAAAATTAGGCGTACCATTGTTAGAGAACACTTCGCGACTGCCGTCTTTAAGGTTAACTTTGTATAAAGTGTCGTCGGCGTTTTCACCTACTAGAGCAAAACCAACTTGGTCTTCTTCAGCAACTGGGTCGCCATTACTTTGTTTAAAGCCATCCGCTGTCCAAGCTTCGATGGCTTCAGAGGTTTCATATTCTTTGTAAGATACAACCGCGATAGAGCGAGCATCGGTAAAGTTGTCACCCAACTGCGCATCCGTTTGTAAAGGCACTGTGCCCAATTCGTCCGAGCTAGGAACAATATCTACCGCTTTAAGGATTTGGCCTTTGTTACCTGTTAGCATCAAATAACGATTTAAATCGTGATCAACGGCTACTGATTGCACCTGACCTTTAACGTATTGCCAACGCTCACCGGTTTCGAGGTTTATCACGTTAACACCGCGTTGGTTACCACCATTGTTATTGGAAGACACCAAACGATTGTTAGCATAGTCAATATCCATTTCAGCTGGGTCTGCAATAGCAGAGCCACTGCCCACTACCGTACCGTTATGACTACTAAAGATACTGTGAATACTGGTATCACCAAGGTTAACCTGATAAATATCATCAGACGGTCGGTCACCCGTAAATACGCGATTGTTACGGTTATCTACCTGAACTGACTCGGTATTAGATTTGCCCCAAATACCATGCAAATCAATCAACTCGGTGCGCTCACTGGTGTCCATATCAACCGCGATTAAACGCGCTTTACCAAAGTCACTTTCCAGCACTATGTAACGGTTATTAGCAAGATCTACCGATAAATCCATCGCTTTAACCAGCTTGTTTTCGTTGTTAGGAAAATCTGTCGGAATGGTCGCTGATTGCGTAACCGTGAATTTAGCGCTGACCGTTTCATTTAATGAAGTAACCGCTTCAAGTACATATTGAGATTTCGCTTCTGCCGCTAACGATAACTCCTTCTGCCAAATACCGTTGACTGGGTTATAGCTGTCGAAAATATCTATGATTTCTTCAACTGGTTCGTCATCGCTTACGATAGTACGCTTTAACACCAATGAGGTAATTGTGGTATCAGGCTCGGCTGAATCACGCAAAACAACGCGACCACGTGCAGGCACTTTAACTGCGTTGGTAAAAGCGCTTTTCGGTGGATATAAAACACCACCACTGGCATTAATATCGCCTAAGGTTTCAACAACCCATTCATCAGATACCGCATTATCACCTTCACCAATAGTCAATGTCGCTTTGACGATTGCCAGTTTAGTTTGCGAAGCTGTTACCTTCATCTCAACTCGGTCAAACGCTGAAACGACACCGGGTTCGCTTGTCCACTGTTCAAAAGTTTCTGAGCCGCGACGCTTGATACGATATTGACCCGCACCATCAGGACTGCTAACAGCAATAGGTACATTGGTCGCGGTGATACCTGTGATCTCGTGACTTTGCTTAGTAGTAAAATCATCAATAGCTTCATCGACAATATCTAAGTTGGTTACGGATATGCTGGTGATCTGCTCTTCACCGGCAATTGCCGCATTTAACCCGGTTCTATCGGCAAAGGTAAACTCTAAGCCTTTTGCTTGCTCGGTTGGTGTGGTCGCAATGATAGTGGCGGTTTTAATACCTTCGACTAGATCAGTATTGGTTAACGGGTTTTGCGTATTACCCACATACAAGGTAGCTTGACGAGTTTGGTCATATTCAGTAACCGGAATTTTAACCCAAACCCAAGTGCCGTTAGTTAGCTTGGTTTTATCTTTGCCAAAACTAAGCTTAGACATATCGTCTTCGTAGCTGGTTTCGCCAAATAGTCCTGTCGCCTTATCTATGGCAAACTCGGCAAAATCGCCATCGCTTTCAATCCACACATCAGCTTCAACATCGGTAGCTAAACCTGTTACCAACACACGGGTATACAAAGTATCGCCGGGTAAACCATCAGCCAAAACCGTGTTTTGCAGCTTAGTACCCGTATAGTCATCGCTATAGGTAAACTGCAAATATGAGTCGTTTAATTGAAACTGTAAGGTCTCGCTGTCGTACTTGATACGATCATAAAAATCGTTCGGTACGTAGTAGTGATCTTTTTGTTCATCAGTAACCTGATCACCTAAGGTATCTAAATTGGTGTTGTCACCTGAACCACCACACGCTGTAAGCAAACCTGCTAGCACAGCAATAGTCAGTGACGAAAATAATGGTTTTGTCATGTTCATGTCTGTGCCCTTATTACTTAAAGCTAATACGAATGGCTGCGCGGTATGATGCACCTGGGTCAAGGAAACTCGTGGTTAACCCTGGTACACCTCGATAACGTTGAATGGGTTCATTGGTAACGTTATTACCTTGCAACGACACGGTGACATGCTTGTTGAAGCGATAGCTCATGGACAGATCCAATACCCCACGCTCTTCTTCGAATTGACCTAAAGCAACGCTGTAGTTTTCTTCCAGTAATTCGCCACTTGGCAGCACGGTAACAGACTTAAGGCCACTGCGATCTTCAAAGCCATTGTCTATGCCTTTAAAGTTAGGATCACGATAGTTGTATGCAGCACGGAATTGGAAGCCAGAACGATCATAGAAAAAGATCACGTTGTAGCTGTTTTCAGATAAGTTCTCGATTGGAACTTCTTCACCGGTTAATTCATTAACACCTGAATTTTGGCTACTGTCGGTGTAGGTATAGCCGGTTTCAGTACCAAAGCCACTTAACCACCCCGGTAAGAAATCAAACGTTGCACGATAAGATAATTCCAGACCATTTACCGAACCACCATCCGTATTGATTGGACGTTTGATGTTTAACAACAACTCATCGTTTATCTCTTGAATTGAAGATGCTTTAACAATGAAAGTTTTAAGATCTTTACGGAAGTAAGCTGCCGAGAATACAGCACTCTCAGATATGTACCACTCGTAAGATAGATCGTATTGGTTTGCTTCATATGGATCGAGATTTAAGTTACCCGTATTATGGTTAATCAAACCCGTGGCAGCATCATTGATTACAGGCGCACTTTCTACCAAGTCATTTGGGTTTGGCATAGAGACCACTTTTGCCGCAGCAAAACGTACCATCATATCGTCGGTAATTTGCAGACTAGCGTTACCACTTGGTAGCAGTTTATTAACGTTGCGATCAGCGGTAGACGCTAAATAACTATCAAGCTCGACTTCTGTAGGCACGCCATCAAGCGAGATAACAGTTTCGTTAACTTTTACAATATTACCGTTGTCGTCAGTTTGCAGCTGATTCCAGTTTATATTGAAGTCATAGTTAATATAACGGGCGCCAACATTACCTTTAATTGGCATACCAAATATTTCGCTATCGAAATTGGTTTTAAAGTAAAACGCTTGGCTTTTTTCTTCATTACGGTAGAAGTTACCCGCATTATCACGCCAGAACGCATGACCATTTAAACGGTCAAACCATAAGTGATATTGGTCGTTAAATACTTGGGTTAACCAACTACGAGGAAATACGCTTGAAGCGGTATAATCGTCGATAAAGCTTGGCGTAGAGGCCAAACCATTTAATACAAAAGACGGCTCTAAATCTTCAATATTGACATATATATCTGTGCCATCACCTGTTACGCCATCAAAATTGCCATCACCAATTACTGGATCAACGTTTAAGTTAGCATTGGGGTTACTATTGGTCGCATCAAGGCGTTTAACCTGAACTTGGCTTCTTGAGTATTCAGCACTAGTGAAGCGCGCACCAAATTCAATTGAACGGATAATGTCGCCATCAATTTCATAATCAAAATCTATGGTGGCAGAGGTTTCTTCACCACTAAACCATTTGTTTAAACCATTAAAGCCACCAAATTTAAACGATGTCCAATCTTGTAAGCTGGCACCACAGCTGGCATCGGCAATACTACCTAAATAGATTGGATTGGCATCAGTGCTGTCTTCATGTTGTTGGTTGGTGTAACAAGTATCAGTTGCAGAATCGTAAGTCGTATCTGGACCAATTAAACCTGCCGTTGGCATATCAAAGCGATTATCGCGTAAATCCCAATAGCTGTTTGGTGCTTCCGAAAAGTTCATGTTTAAGTTAAGTTCATCTTGGAATGTTTCTGACGATGAATAGTTAACTTCAGCATTTATTTTCCAATTATCATTCGGAAAATACTCAAAACCAGCGGCTAATATACGTTGGGTTTCGTCTTTATTTTGGTTGTTATTGGCAAAGCGGACTGCATCACTAGATAAACGACCTGCAACCAAAACACCATGGGTGATATCACCCGTTACTGGCTCCAAATAATGGCTAATTTGGTTATCTTCATAAATCGGATAATCAGTAACCTGATTGGTAACTCGGTATTCGCTGCCGGTTGAAGGGCGAGTAAATTCTTGAATAACAAAACCGTCTTGCAAACGAGAGTTAGAACCCCCGCCACCGGCTGGGATCACGATTTTAGTTTGTGGTCGTAATTGCGAGAACTTGTTGTAAGTTGCCTGAATATAAGCACTTAAATTTTCACTTGGCGCCCATTGGATATTAAAGTCAACACCAGTTTTTTCGTTATTAAATGGCTTGCGTTCCCATACGAAGTTATTCGGGTGAATAACCGAGTAATCCAATAACGGATGATTAGGTGCAAATACT